>CAMYML010000284.1:5370-6584 GCA_947259305.1 uncultured Gammaproteobacteria bacterium
ATCATTTGCGCCGCGAGCGCACGGGTTTGCGGAAACTGGCAAATGTCGACCAGGGTCGAATGCGTCAATGCGCTGATCGGATTGAACGACAGGTTACCCCACAGCTTGAGCCAGATTTCGGAGCGGATGTCCGGCAACACGAATGACTTGAAACCGGCGCCGACAAAGGCGTCGCAAATCGCCTTGACGCGCTCGGATTCGGAGCCGTCGAGCTCGCCCACCGGGTAGCGCTGACCCTCGATGTGCCGGATTACACCGGGCGCATCGATGGTGGCCGCCGGGAACGCGATACAGCCTATGATGCGCTCGGGATCGATCGCTGCGGCGATGGCACCGTGCGGATCGACGGTGCGCACGATGCTGTTTTCGTATTCACCCGACAGCTTCTGGAAATACCACCACGGAATCCCGTTTTGCAGCGTGACGATGACGCCGGTTGCGGACAGCATGCCCATCAGTTTGTCGGCGATCGGCTCGATCTGGTGCGCCTTGACGCCTAACAGCACTATGTCCTGCCCGGTGATGTCTTCCATCTCGGCCGTCGCGACGATATCGGTGATGACGAGCTCTGCGCCGTCTTCGATGTATTTCAGGCCGTTGGTCTGAATCGCAGCGAGATGCGCGCCGCGCGCGATAACCGACAGCTCATGACCCGACTGGGCCAGTTTTGCCGCCATCATACCGCCAATTGCGCCCGCTCCAACCACGCAAACTTTCATCATAAACCTCGAGGATAGTAGGGTGAAAAACCGGCGCATTTTACGCCAAAGGTCGATACGGCGTCCACGCGGCAAGGCAAATAGTTACGATTAATTTTCATATTCATGCATTCGAAAAACTTATAGTCACACCCGCCCGGTTGCCGCCGCTGCGCAATCGAAATTTGTATTTGTCGCATCCTGTGGTAGATTTCGCGCCCACCTTACAATCCGCCAGAATCTAAGACTATGACAAGCTGGGTACGCTTCAACTGGAACGACAAGACACACCTGGGCACGCTCGAAGGTGACGCTATTGCGATTTGCAGCAACGATTTGTTCGCGGAGCCGGTAATGACCGGCGAAAAAACAACCCTGTCCGAAGTGGAGTTGCTAGCGCCCTTTAAACCGAATTCGATCCTGGCGCTGTGGAATAACTTTCATGAGCGCGCCGAGGCGGAAGGTCAGACGATTCCCGCAACGCCGCTATATTTCATGAAACCGGTGACCAGCGTG
>CAMYML010000284.1:6591-10857 GCA_947259305.1 uncultured Gammaproteobacteria bacterium
ATGCAACAATCTTCCGTCCGCGCGGTCACCAGGGCCGCGTCATCTTCGAAGCGGAGCTGGGTATCGTCATCGGCAAGGAATGCCGCGCAATCTCGCGCGAGCAGGCCGACGCGCATATATTCGGATACACCTGTGTCAACGACGTCACCGCGATCGAATTCCTGTTCGAGGACAAGGCCTTCCAGCAGTGGACCCGCAGCAAGGGCTTCGACAGCTTTACCCCGATCGGCCCCTGTATCAATACCGATATCGATCCCGCGGGACTCAACGTTCTTGCCATCCAGAACGGTGAAGGCCGCCAGGATTACCCGGTCAGCGACATGATCTACAGCCCGCAGCAAATCGTCGCGATGATTTCCGAGTACCAGACGCTGGTGCCCGGCGACCTGATTTGTTGCGGCACCTCGGTCGGCGCGCGCACGATGAAACCGGGCAGCGAAATTCATATTTCGATCCCCGGTATCGGCACGCTGGCCAACCATTTCGACGACTTTCCCGAGTAAAACCCGCAGCGCTTATTGATCATGGCTCTGGCAATCGGCAGCGATCAGGAACGGTTCACCTTCCGCATGGTAGGTGCCAGCAATCGCGAAAATCGAATTCGCATCACCGCCGAGTGGGTACTGGCGCAGTTCGACCAGTTTTACAGCGAGTTTCTCGAAGTCCCCTATCGCGCCAAGGCCGCGTTCGAACAGCAGCATCACAGCACCTCGATCTGGCTGAGCCGTCATCGCCTGTCGCTGTATAGTTCCTATATCCACCGCATGGGCGCCTACCTGCAGGCGATACAGCCCAACATTTCCGTCGACGCCAGTTTCCTGAACCAGCTGGAAGATCATTTCTGGCGCATGATCGAACAGCGTTACGAATCCGATGTCGCCTACGCCTTCATGCACTCGATCCGGCGTATGGTCTACCGCGACGAGTGGAAGCCGGTGGAGTATTCGACTTTCGGTTTTGCCGAAAGCAGCGACCGGTACCCGGTAGAGCTGCTGCGACACTTCCCGGTGGAGGCAAAGGTAAACCCAGGCTTGATCGAAAAAATTCTCAAGGAGATACCGGAATTCTCGGTGAGCTATCGAGATATTTCCGGCGACAGCGCGGCCATCACCCGGCGCATCAACCGACTCGCGGGCCGGCGCGGCGCGGCTATCGAAACCCTCGAGATGATCGATGCCGGATTCTATCGCAACCGCGGCGCCTACCTGGTCGGCAAAATCGTGTTTGCCAACGGCAGCTACGCGCCGCTGATCATCGCCCTGCTCAACAGCTCAGGCGGCGTCTATTGCGACGCGGTCATCCTCGATCAGCATCTCACGCACAACCTGTTCAGTTCGACGCTGGCGAACTTTCATGTCACCACGCTTTACTACCATGAGCTGAGCACCTATTTGCATTCGTTGATGCCGCAGCGCGCCCTCGGTTTGAACTATTCGACCATCGGCTACAACCATGTCGGCAAGGTCGCGGTCATCAACGAACTCAAACAGGAAGTCGCAAGCACGGGCGAGGTGCTCGATACCGCGGTCGGCGAACCGGGCACGGTTGCGATCGGTTTTGCCGGGCCGCATTCGGCCTACAACCTGAAGGTGATTCGCAACCATCCGACTTCGGGCTACAAGTGGGGCGAATTCGAGGGTATCGATGCGGTCAAGGAAAAGTACAGCCGCGTGCATGAAATCAATCGCACCGGCAGCATGCTCGACAATATCATCTACTTCAACATCGCGCTCGAACGCGAACTGTTTGCCGAGAGCCTGCTCGACGAACTGCTGGTCGAGGCCAGCGAGACCGTGACCCAGCAGCGCGACATGATCGTATTCAAGTACCTGATCGTGCAGCCGCGCATGACCCCGCTACCGGTGTTCCTGCAGAACGCCGGCGAAAGAGAAGTGCGCATCGTGATCGAAAGCCTGGGCGACTGCATCAAGAACAATGCCGCCGCCAATATTTTCAACAAGGACCTCGATGCGCGTAACTATGGCGTCAGCCATTTTCTCAAGGTTTACCTGTACGACTACGACGCGCTCGAAGTCATGGTCGACGTCAAGATTCGCAGTAACCTCGATCGTTTCGACGGCGAGGAAGATATCCCCGACTGGTATTTCGAGGATGGGGTTATTTTTCTGCCCGAGGAAATCGAGGCCGGGCTGTGCATCAACGATCGCGAACAGCGCCAGCTGTTCCGTGAGTTTCATGGCGATCTGCTGACCCCTCATTACTGGGAAACGCTGCAAAACGAGCTGGTGCAGAACGAGGTGCCCGAGATCAAGGTCTATCCCGACAGCTGCAGGCTGCACCGCGCATGAACGACGTTATCGAACCGGCTGGCGAAGCACATGTTTTTTACTCTAGCAAGCCGCGCCTGATCCACATGACGGTCAATATCGCGATCGCCCCGATCCTGCTCTACCTGCTGGGCGCCTGGTCCTTGCCGCCGGAATTGCCGCATTACATCGTTTTCGCGATGACTTTCCTGATGGCCTTGCACTATGCGCGCCAGCGCTGGAACGCACCTCGACTGGTACTCGACGCCAGCGGCCTGACCTGCGGCAAATTTTATCCAGCCGAGTACATCTACAGGGCCGTACCATCGCCGCGTTCGATAACCCTGACCCTGCTCACCGAGGGTCAGGTCAAAAACAAGGTCGTCAGCCTGGGCTGGGCCAGCCGGGAAGACTGTCAGGTAATCCAGCAACTCTTAGGCGCGCGTTTCCAGCGCGAAATCCCGGAAGATCCGTCGTCCTAGCCTGTCATACCGCGCATCACTTAAATCCAGGTAGCATGCCGCTAACGACCGCGCCGGCGACCACCAGGGCAAACGGCAGGATATCAAACCAGGACAGCAGCCCGCCACCGTAGCCAAACAGCGCCAGCAGCGAGATTCCGAGGCAAATCATCGCAGCACCGACAACCTGCCGAGTGGGCGACAGCGAGGGGCGCTCGGAGCCACGCGAAAGTCGCTCGAGGGGTGATACCAACAGTGATAGCGGTAACAACAAGGCAAGCAGGACGATCATCCAGAGCGGCCGCGACAGCCACCAGTTCAGCGTAACCGGTTCAATACCCAGGCCGAAACCGCCTGACAGGAAGAGGACGGCAATCAGCACGATCATGACCGTGATATGCCACAGGTAAACGCTCATAATCATGCTGTTGACCAGCACTGTCACAGTCCACAGGCGCAGGTTCTGCAATTGACGCCGCATCGGATTCTCAATCGCGAGCAACAGTCCAAACTGGAATATGCCGAGCGCGATCAGCGTAATTTTCGGCGGGGTTGTATTCGACAGGGTCTGATCAGGAGAGCCGACCATCGCCAATGGGTAGGGACCATAAAACACCAGCAGCCACAGGACGCAAAGCGCAAGTGCGGAAATCATCAACAATTGACCTGGCCGGCCCATGCGACCATCTCGCCATGCGAATCCCAGGTTGTGAATGGCTAACCAGACCCAGAAATAGCTGCTCCAGCTCGGCCAACGGAGCTGCGCCGAGAAAAAGGCCAGGTCCATCAGGATTGCGATGGCGACCAGGGTCCAGAAGAATGCAAAGCCGAACTTTTTCCAGAATCGGTAGGCCAGCGGCGTAAGTATGACCACCATGATGTAGATCGCGAGAAACCAGGTCGGGATCAACGCCGCTTTTGAAGCCAGCTGTATGCTCCCTGGGCTGACATCGAACATGCGCATGATCACGGCAATGGCAGTCCAGGCAAAAATCAGGGCCAACACGGGCACAGCCAGTCGGTATAGTCGTGTCGCCAACCAGTCCGCGTAGCCGATAGCCCTGCGCCTGGCACTCTCGAGTGAAACCGCGTTGGAGTAACCGCCAACGATAAAGAAGACCGGCATGACCTGGAACATCCACGTGAGCCACTGCGTCACGGGTTGCAGTTTGAACAGGTGCTGGCTGCTGATCCCACCGTCGACGTAATGTACGGTTGCCATCAGCCAGTGCCCCAGGATTACGATGACAATCGAGGCCGCCCGTAGGAAATCAACGTATCGATTTCGCTCCGGCGGTGTCTGCGCCGCCATTTCACTTGCCTGCTGCCACAGCCGCATGCCGTTGATCACCCTCTCTCAGGTTAAAAAGATAATCACGCGCCCAAGTGTAAACAGGAGACAGCGCCGGGATATTGATCTGGCCCCGGGTTTAATTAGATAAAGTAGAAACAGGAATCATCCCGGCTCAAGGCCGGGATGACTGATCGGCGTCGTCCCCGCGGAAGCGGGGACCTGGTACCGAGCCGCCATTACAAGA
>CAMYML010000285.1 GCA_947259305.1 uncultured Gammaproteobacteria bacterium
GAGATCAGCGAATCCTGAAATCCTGGTTGTTGCCGCAACTGCTGCAACTCAGGCATGACAAAAGGGCTTCGGTGGCGCGAAAAGCGGTTAAAATATCAACTCGATTATCTGAATAAATAATTATGAAATCATTGCCGATCATCACTATCACTCTGACACTGGCCCTGCTTGGCGGTTGTCAGAAGAATCTCGACTGGAGGCCGCTCGATGGCGCTAGCGCCAACCCGGCCCAACTGGAAAAGGCGAGCAAGGCCTGCCGCATCGAGATTAAACTCGCGGGCCTGGAAAGGGCGCAAGAAGAAAGAGACCAGAAACTGGGTGCTGCGTCGACCAACCAGGCAAAGATGCTGGTCGAGGATGATTACGAGCAGATAAAACGACAGGTTTACCTGGAAATCGATACCTGTATGCGCAAACAGGGATATAAACGTTAGCCGCGACCGTGGGCAGCATGAAAATTCGCACTGAAGTCGAACTGGATCGAAATGCGATTTATGCGCTCAACCGAGCCGCCTTCGAGTCGGATGCCGAGGCCGACCTGGTAGAAGCCCTGCGTTTACAGGCTGATCCCCATATATCGCTGGTCGCCGAAGAGGCGGGTGAAATTATCGGCCACATCATGTTTTCGCCGGCGACCCTGTCCTCCGACTCCGAAATTCCTGTCATCGGGCTGGGCCCGATGGCGGTGCTGCCCGGGCGCCAGCACCAGGGCATCGGCAGTGCGTTGGTTCAGGCCGGGCTGGAAGCCTGTAAAAAACTCGGATATCAGGCTGTCTTCGTGCTCGGGCACCCGCAGTACTACCCGCGTTTTGGGTTCGTGCTCGCTTCACGCTATGACATCAGCTCGGTTTACGATGTGCCCGACGAGGTGTTCATGGCATTCGAACTGGTACCGGGGGCACTCGTCGGCAAGGCGGGCGAGATGCACTATCACCCGGCTTTCGAGGGCCTTTAAGCAGCTGACAAGACATTGGACGACAGAACCCTCTATCTGATTGCGGCGGACGCCATGCTGGTCACCCACGCCCTGTTTGTCGGCTTCGTGGTATTTGGCCTGGTCCTGATTTTTATCGGCAAATGGCGCGGCTGGCGCTGGGTTTATCGTTTCTGGTTCCGCGTAACGCACCTGCTGGCCATCGCCGTCGTCGTGTTGCAGTCGTGGCTCGGCATGATCTGCCCGCTGACAATCTGGGAGATGGAATTGCGCGCCATGGCCGGCGACCAGGTTTACGCGGGTACTTTCATCGCCCACTGGCTCGAAAATCTGCTCTACTATCGCGCGCCCAACTGGGTATTTGTAATTGTCTATACGGCCTTCGCTGCACTGGTGGTCGCAAGCTGGTACTGGGTGCGGCCGCGCCGGTGACCTGAATCGCCGCTGCGCGCGCTATCGCCAGGCGCGAGCGGCATGGAGGCGAATGCTATTCCATTAGTCCGGGGTAGAACTTGCGCGCGATATCCGGATAACTGCGCACCCAGCGTTGCCAGTACTTCTCGCCAAATACAGCCGGTCTCATACGGCTCTCCATGCCGCCGGTGCCGGCGGCCATCTCCGCACGCGACGCCATCAAACCCTCGCTGCGGTGGCGTGCGCTGCGGTGGACCTGCTCGATCAATGCCGTATCGATCGGTAGCGGCTCGAGCAGCGTGTTCAAATCCGGGCTATAGAAAAACGCCGATGAAAAACGTTCACTCTCGATCCGGTTGATAACCCGGTGCGGGGTAGCGATAAAGTAATTGTGGGTGACCAGCTGCAGTAACTCGCCGGTGTTAACCACCAGGCTGCCGGGCATCGGGTCGACGCGATACCAGGTACTTTCATTGGCCTGCGCCTCGAGCCCGCCGTTATCGTCCTGTAACAACAGGGTCAGAAACCCGGAGTCCTTGTGTACGCCGACACCCTGTCCGCCAGCTTGCGTGCGCGGGTAGCGAATCAGCTTCATGTAAGGCGATGGATTGTCGCCGAATACCCGCTCGATATGGGTTTCCTCCAGGCCGAGCGCGAGCGACATGATGCGCAACAACTGGCGCGCAACCGCGGACAGGCGCGTGAAATAATCGCTAACGGTTTCGCGAAAGCCCGGCAAAGCGGCCCGCGGCGGCCACTGGTTCGGACCCACCAGCGCCATGTAATAGGGATCCGGATTGTCGATCACCGCGCGCTCGACGCCGATATCGATTTGCTCGCGGTAATCGACCTGGTTGTTGGTAAGCTCCGAACCGAGCTGCTCCCAGCCGCGGAATTGCGCCGAATTGTGCTTGTCGATCGACTGCCGGGCAGCGAGCGGCAGCGCGAAGAAGGCCCGGGCCATGGCCAAATAGTCCGCGCTCACGCGCGCCGCGATGCCATGGTTGATAAGGTAGAAAAAGCCCGTCTCGTGGCAGACCTGTTTCACCTGCGCACAGAGTTCACGGCGCGTCCGATCATCGCCATCGAACCACTGTTTGAGATCGATTACCGGTATCTGACTGGACATATAATTCGAAGCGGCAAAACTTGCAAAACTGTGAGAGGATAGGCGTCGAGTATACCCGATCGGTAAGTCTATATGCGGTTATGCAGGAACCGGGTAAATTATTTGAATCGAGGTAACAGCCATGATCGAACTGCTCGCGGATTTTGTCGTTGCGCTGGTGGCGTTAGCGCACATCGGCTTCCTGGTACTGGAAATGTACCTGTGGGATAAACCGCTCGGCCTGAAGATTTTTCGCCATACGGCGGAACAGGCGGCAACGACGCGGGTACTCGCGGCAAACCAGGGCCTGTACAACGGTTTTCTCGCGGCCGGGCTGTTCTGGGGATTGATTCCCTCCGTCCATGCCAATGATGTGAAAATATTCTTCCTCTGCTGCGTCATCGTCGCCGGGGTCTATGGCGGCGTCAGCGTGAGCCGTCGAATTATGGCGGTGCAGGCCGCGCCGGCGGCGCTCGGCCTGCTGCTGGTGCTGCTTTCATGAGTGTTGGCTGGCCACGAAGCGCAGCCTTTTCCGGGACTGAACCGGCATGAGAATCATCGTCGCCGATCATCCCTTCGACGCCGAATTCGAAACTGAGAAATCACCGGCTAGCTGCGCCGCGTTTCAGCGCGCCATGCCGTTTGTAAGCCAGATCGTGCACGTCCGCTGGAGCGGTGAGGGCGTCTGGATACCGCTCGGGGACATGGATTTCGCGGTTGGCTACGAAGACGCCACCGCCTATCCCACGCCCGGGCAAATCCTGCTCTACCCCAAAGGTAAAAGCGAAACTGAAATCCTGATCGCCTACGGCAGCGTGCATTTCGCATCCAAGGCCGGCACGCTCGCCGGCAACCATTTCGCCACGATCAGCTCCGATCTCGACACTTTGGTCGAAATCGGTGTCGCCACGCTATGGGAAGGCGCCAAGGCCATCCGCTTCGAGAATTGAGTTGCCTGGCGCAAGGATTACCGAAGTCAAATCCACGCTCGGCGGTGAGCGCAAGACTTTCGACTGCGAGCTATTAGCCCACAACCCGGGCGAAGCCGTCGTCATCTATCGCATGCCGCGCGACGTGCAACTCGAGGATGTCCGGTTACGCAAGGACACGGTCAGCCTGGGCTATTTCTGGCAAGACCGACCTTACAACGTCTATCACTGGATCGACGCGCTGCAGAATACCGTCGCGCTCTATTTCAATATCGCCGATAGCACCCGCATAGGACGCCAAACGATCGCATGGCGCGACCTGGCGGTGGACGTGCTGATCACCCCCGACGGGCGCTGCCGGGTGCTGGACGAGGACGAATTACCCGGCGATATCGATGCCGGACTGCTGGCCTATATCAACCGGACCCGCGACGAATTGTGCCGCGAGCCATTGTCTCGCCTGGCCGAATATGACAAGCTCACGCGATCTTTAATCAACCGCGGGTAACCGCAAATGCCTTTTGATTTATGGTTCGCCTACATCGGAGTGAGCGCGGTTGTGCTTGCCATCCCGGGCCCTACCATTCTGCTGGTATTGAGCTATTCGATCGCGCACGGCCGCCAGGCCACGCTGCCGCTGGTCGCGGGCGTCGCGCTCGGTGATTCGGTTGCGATCTCGCTGTCACTGATCGGCCTCGGCACGCTAGTGGCGACCTCCGCTCTATGGTTTACCATCATCAAGTGGATGGGCGGGCTCTACCTGATTTATCTCGGCATCCTGTTGCTGCGCGGCGCTAATAAAACACTGCCGCTGCAGGCCGACGCGGCAGACGAATCTTCGCCGCGCAAGCTGTTCGGCAACGCGTTTATCGTCACCGCGCTGAATCCCAAGAGCATCGT
>CAMYML010000286.1 GCA_947259305.1 uncultured Gammaproteobacteria bacterium
ATCGAGTCACAGGTTAGTGAACGTCCTTCCAGTATTCTTTCTTTAAGACGTAAGACAGAATCAGGAAGACAAACAGAAAAATAATGACACCGGTACCCACGTTTTTACGGGTTTGCTTATAGGGCTCCGCCAGATAGTCGAGGAAGGCAACCAGGTCGTGAATGGTTCGATCATATTCGGATTTCGTCATCGAACCGGCTTTCAATATCTCGTAACCAACAATGATTTCCTGTTCGTTACCGTGGGAATCGGTCTGAGTCTGGTACTTGGGTCGTTGCAAACCCTGCAATTCAGCCAGCACATGCGGCATGCCAACATTGGCGAACACACCATTATTGACACCCAGGCCGTCACGACTCTCGTCGACATAAAACCCGCGCAGATAGTTGTACACCCAGTTGACGCCACGTGAGCGCGCGATCAGGGAAAGATCCGGTGGCACGATGCCAAACGCCTGTTCGGCGTATTCCGGTGTCATCGTGGTTGTCATCAAGGCGCCGACCTTGGTTTTATCACCGTTTACATCGGTCGTGAAAATGAGATTTTCCAGCACCAGGTCATCCGGGATTCCCAGATCCTGACCGACCCGGTTAAAACGTGAGTAAGACGCCGCGTGGCAGCTCAGGCAATAGTTGACGAAGGTGCGCGCACCACGCTGCATTGCGGCCTTGTCGTTCCAGTCGATTTCAATCTTGTCGTCCGGATAGGTATGCCCACCGCCTGCACTCCAGCCAATCGCGGGTAACAGCAGGCCGGCAACAATAATTAAAACTTTTTTCATTATTGCACCCTCTCTGGAACAGGCTTGGTAGTTTCGTTTTTGCTGATCCACCACAAACCCACGAAAAAGCCAAAATAGCCGACGCTGAACAGGCGCGCGAACATGGTGCGGCCCTCGGTGGCGGGCAAGGCGCCGAGATAACCCAGCCCGATGAAGCTGACCACCAGGATCAGGATCAGTAACTTGAAGGCTCCACACCGATAGCGTATCGATTTGACCTTGCCACGATCGATCCACGGCAGAAAAAACAGCACCCCAATCGACGCAAACATCGCGATGACGCCGAGCAGCTTGTCGGGGATCGCGCGCAGAATCGCGTAAAACGGGGTGAAATACCACACCGGCGCGATATGCTCAGGCGTCTTGAACTGGTCGGCCGGAACGAAGTTGGCGTGCTCCAGAAAGTAGCCTCCCATCTCGGGCATGAAAAACACCACGACGCTGAAGAAGATCAGGAACACCACGGTGCCGACAACGTCCTTGACCGTGTAATAGGGGTGAAACGGGATGCCGTCGAGGGGAATACCGTTTTCATCCTTGTTCTTTTTGATTTCGACGCCATCGGGATTATTCGATCCAACTTCATGCAGGGCAATAATATGCATTACCACCAGCATCAGCAGCACCAGCGGCACGGCGATCACGTGCAGCGCGAAGAAGCGGCTCAGCGTTGCGTCCGAAATGACGAAGTCGCCCCGAATCCACAGCGTCAGCTCATCACCAACCACGGGTATCGCGCCGAACAGCGAAATGATGACCTGTGCGCCCCAGTAGGACATTTGTCCCCAGGGCAGCAGGTAACCCATGAAGCCTTCGGCCATCAACGCCAGGAAGATGAACATGCCGAAGATCCAGATCAGCTCGCGCGGCTTCTGGTAAGAGCCATAAATCAGGGCGCGGAACATGTGCAGGTAAACCACGATGAAAAAGGCCGATGCGCCAGTCGAATGCAGGTAGCGCAGCAACCAGCCCCAGTCGACATCGCGCATGATGTATTCAACCGAAGCGAAGGCCATTTCGCCGTCGGGCTTGTAGTGCATGGTCAGAAATATGCCGGTCACGATCTGGATCACCAGCACCAGCAGCGCCAGCGAGCCGAAGTAGTACCAGAAGTTGAAATTTTTCGGAGCGTAGTACTTGCCCAGATGCTCCTCGTACATCTTGGTCAACGGGAAGCGCGCGTCGATCCACCCCATCAATCCTGTGCCTGTTTGTTTTTCGCTCATTATGCTACTCCATCCTCGCCAATCAATATCACGTCGTCACTCACGAAATAGTGCGGCGGGACGGTCAGGTTGGTCGGCGCGGGTACGCCCGCATAGACGCGCCCTGCGAAATCGAACGTCGAACCATGACAGGGGCAAAAGAAGCCGCCCTGGAAGTCCGTGGTAATTTCGGGCCGATAGCTGGGTGAACAACCGAGGTGGGTGCAGATGCCTTCGATGATCAAAAATTCGGGTTTGCGCGAGCGATATTCATTTTTGGCATAATCCGGCTGCTTGCTTTCATCGGATCCCGGATCACGCAACTCATCGGTAACCTTACCCAGTGTCGCCAGCGCTTTATCGTCACGACGTACCACCCATACCGGCTTGCCGCGCCACTTGACGATGATCTGCTGACCCGGTTCCAGTTTGCCGATGTTGGCCTCTACCGGCGCACCGGCGGTCCTGGCCCGCGCGCTGGGACTCCAGCTTTTCACAAACGGTACGGCAACCATCACCGTGCCTACGGCACCGACGACCATCGTGCCCGCAGTCAGAAATCGCCTGCGGCTGTTATCAACTTCTGAAGACATTCGAGTAATTACCCAGTTAAGTTTGGAATTCCAAAAAGAAAAGACCTGCTTTGCGGCGCCTTAGCTGTGGCTCGCGAGGTCTTGATCCCGGTCATAAAAATCGGCCGCTAGCATAGCTCACTTTGACTTTTCCGTCGAGAGTATTCAACGCTAAAGCAAGGATTTGTCGGGGTTTTTTTGCAATTATATTTTAAACCTGCGTTTCTAACCGTCCTTTGCCAGCGCCGCCGAGATGTCTGGCTAGGGCTGCGTGGTGACAAACACGGGCTTGCCTGCATTAAACCGGATTGGGAATATCGATGAATTGCAGACTGATCCCGAAACGTTTGACGATCTCGGCGCCCAGCGCCTGCACCCCGTAACGCTCGGTCGCGTGGTGCCCGGCGGAGATATAATGTATCCCCATTTCTCGCGCCAGGTGAAAAGTCGGCTCCGAAACTTCACCGCTGACAAATGCATCAACGCCGCGTTCGGCCGCCGCTTCGATAAAACCCTGGGCGGCGCCGGTACACCAGGCCAGCCGGGTCACGGCATGATCCCCGGCGTCGATCGCCAACACCCGCGAACCCAGCCTGCTTTCGATATCCAGGGACAGTTCCTGCAATGATTGTGGCTGCGCCGGGCGGCCCTCGAGGACCAGGTTCTGTTCGCCAAAACAGGATTCGACCGACCAGCCCATGATCCCGGCCAGCTGCACATTGTTGCCGACTTGTGCATGTGCATCCAGCGGCAGGTGGTAAGCCAGCAGGTTGATATTATTTTTGATCAGGCTGCCGATACGGCGACCCTTGACGCCGGTAATCGGTAGCGCCTCCCCTTTCCAGAAGTAGCCATGATGCACGATGATCGTATCCGCCTGCGCTACGATCGCCGCTTCGATCAGCGCCTGGCTGGCGGTCACCCCGCAGACGATATTTTCGACTTGCGGGTTGGCTTCGACCTGCAATCCGTTCGGACAATAGTCATTGAACTCCTCTATTTTCAGGTAGTCGTCGCAGAATTCGCAGAGTTGTTTTAATTGCATGCCATATAATTCCGTGGTCAGAGCGCTATGATACTATCGCGAGATGAAACTAATCAAAGTCGCCGGGTTCCTTTTTCAGTTTGGCCTGATCGGACTGGCGCTCGCGGCACTATACCTGTTCGCGGTCAGCGACAGGAGTAATGCGGAAATCCTCGCGTTTTTATCCGGCGACAGCCAGCCCGCGCAACAGGGATTAAATAGCGGGGCTTCGGGCGCTGTCTTCTCCTACGCCAACGCGGTCGCTTCATCCGCATCCTCGGTGGTGACGATATATACCTCGAAAACGGTAAAGGAAAAACCGCATCCGTTGCTGGACGACCCGGTGTTTAGCCAGCTTTTCGGTGACCAGCTTGAACGACGCCAGCGCAGCCACAGTGAAACCAACCTCGGTTCCGGGGTGATCATCGGTTCCGAGGGTTATATTCTGACCAATCAACACGTCATCGACGGCGCCGATGAAATTCTGATTTCGCTGACTGACGGGCGCGGCAGTCAGGCGGTGTTGATCGGCGAGGACAAGGATACCGATATCGCTATCCTGCAAATTCCGATGAGCGGGCTAAACGGGATCAAGGTCGCCGATTCGCGATCGTTACGCGTCGGCTACGTGGTGCTGTCAATCGGCAAT
>CAMYML010000287.1 GCA_947259305.1 uncultured Gammaproteobacteria bacterium
AACGCCGTAAATACGTCCCTGTAGGCTCGTGCGCGACTTCCCTGTCGCGCAACGTCCCGCAACGGGCCAACGACGCCCACGCCTTAGCATCGAATAAATCTTTGAGATTTTTCGGATAACTAAAGCCAAGATTCTAATTACTAGTCAGTATTTACAGGCAAGGGCAACAAATCCCGTCATCGTGAAGTAGCGGAAACAGACGCGGATTGATTCGGAAGAATATGGCACTTGCTTAACTAAAAAAGTCGGTCCGGCGTATCGGAATCTTGTAACGAGCACTTTCCAGTTGTATCAAGATCCCCGCTTGCGCGGGAATGACAAGCTTAAGTAAGTGCCATTGTAAACTGTCCCCTTAAAGGGAGTTATTGCACTGAGTAAAATTCACTCTTCCACACCGAACCAACATAAAAGGATTGATAGTCGAAGGCATCAAAGTGCAATCTTGTCGAGGCTTAAGGGGCTGGTCCGGAGAGGCCTTTTCTGAACGTTGCGCGCCAGGGACGGCGCGCACGAGCCTACAGGGACGTATCGGTCCGACGCATCGGTACGGCGTTTCTGAAAAAACATCTCCGAGCGCACACCGCTTGCTGGGACCATTAAAGAAAGATAAGGCTTAAGTAGCTTTCGAATTTCCGAGCGGTTCGTTGAGTTCGATGACGTAACCGTTGGGATCCTTGAAGAATGCGATAATGCGGGTACCGGCATTCATAGGCCCGGCTTCGCGCACGAACTCGACACCTTCGGATTTGAGATATTCCGCGGTCGCGTACACGTCAGACACCTTGAGCGCGAAATGACCCCAGGCGTTGCCCATGTCATAGGGCTCTTCCTGGTCCCAGTTATAGGTCATTTCGATCGTGGTACCCTCATCCTCGCCCTGGTAACCGACAAAGGTGTTAGTGAAACGCCCGTCCGGGTATTCGTTCTGACGCAGAATTTTCATGCCCAGGATACGGGTGTAGAAATCGAGCGTTTTATCCTGGTCGAAAACTCGAATCATGGTGTGATCGAGTCGGAAGTCGGGTTTACTCATTATTATCCTCGGTGTGTAAGCTTTGGCCGGATTGCATCGGCAACCAGCTCCTGAAATTTCCTGACGCTATTTTCCCAGCAGGGCGAGAGCCAGCCGCCATCCGTCGCCAGCGGCGAATGCCGCCCCTGTTGCAGCCGGACGCACATCTCATGGTCTTCAAGGTGCACCTTATGCCACAGATCGCGCAACTCTTTAATCTGGACCTCACTATAGCGCGCGTCCCTGTGAGTATAAATGACCCGGTATTGACGCGTGCGTCCTGGTGAAATCGGCTCATTCAGGTAGACCCCCATCTGGTCTGGCTGATAAGTGCCCATGATGAAATTCGGGAACAGCGTCAGGTAGTGCGAGGTTACTCCAAGCGTCCCGGCTTTGGCGCTGGCCGCTCGCTCGGGATCCAGTTCGACCGCACTGCCGACACAATGCTCGTCGACCACGGTATAGTGATCTTCGAGCGGTTGCTCGGTAGTTTTATTGTGCACAAACTGGACATGGTAGGGCTCGATAAAATTCTCCACCAGCAACTTCCAGTTGCAGGACACTTCACCGAAATCAAGCATCGCTACCGGCAGGTAATCGGTCGCCTCGACCGTTCCCAGCTGGCGTTTCAGCGGCGCCAGGAAAACATCAAACGCGCTCGGTTGTCTGCACAGGTTAACGAAAATCCAGTCATGCCAGACTTCGCACTGAACCGGCATCAGGCCGTTGTCGGCGAATGAAAAATCCTCAGGCAAATCGCGCATTGCACCACCGAAGAAAGGCGCGTTCCTGAGGGCGCCGCAAAGGTCGTAGCTCCAGCTATGGTAAGGACAGCGGATCAGTTTGCCGACTGTACCCTCGGCATCGATCAGCTTCAGGTTGCGGTGGCGACAGACATTATGGAAGGCGACGATTTTACCCTGTTGATCGTGCAGCAGAAACAACGGCAACCCGGCCACTTCGATTGGTTTGACATCACCGCTATGCCCGAGCTGGTGGGCGAAACCGACGAACACCCAGTTGTCGCTGAACAGGGTGTCGCGTTCGACTTGCATAAAGTCGTAGCCGATATAGGCCTGCGCCGGCAAACCGTGCGCTACCGTACCCGGCGCATCAAAGTCATCGAATAGTGACTGGTCGAGCATCGCTTTACTCCACAAGAGCGCGCTAAATTAGCACGAAAATTTCAGCTTTCGAAGCAATTTTCGATACGGTTTTACGCTTTCCGCAATTTTTTTTGCAATTAACTGCATTATTCTCAATAATACTGCGCTTTAAATCACGATTACGCCAAAATGCCATCCGAAGCCGCAGTGCCCATGGAGACGTCCAAAACGCGTGGCATCGCCTCGACCGACGACGATCTCAATCGTTCCATCATCAAGATGCTGCAGCAGGACGGCCGCTTGCCCTACAAGGATATCGCCCGGGAGCTCAAGGTTTCCGAGGGCACCATCCGCAATCGCGTGCAATCGATGAAGCAAAGCGGCGCGCTCAAAATCGTCGCCCTCGCCGACCCGATGGCGATTCGCTACCAGGCCGACGCGATGATCGGTATCAAGGTCGCGCACCCCGCCACCCCGCGAGACGTGGCGCATCGTCTGAGCGAGCGTGGTGAAGTGGTTTACGTCCTCTGGGTTTCGGGGCGTTATGACTTGCTGATCGAGGTGGTTTGCGAAACCAGCGGCGCGTTCCAGAAATTTCTGGAAGAACACTGTTTCGGACATGATGACATCGGCCAGATCGAAGTCATGAGCGGCATCGAAATGTTCAAAAATCAATTCCTGTTGAAACGACAGGCGCAGTAAACGCAATCGAGGACCCTGACCATGAGTAGTACCTACTACGAAAATTTCAATGACGCATTACCCGATCCGGACCGGCTGGCCATCGAGCAGAAGAAACTCGAGGACGCCGGCGTCAAGTACATTCTGTCCTGCTGGATCGATATGTTCGGCCAGCCCAAGACCAAACCGGTGCCGATCAGCGACTTTGTGCCGCTTTGTATGGGCAAGGGCCCGCAGTTTGCCGTGCACTCGATTTCCTTCGTGCCCGAACTCGGCCCGGCCGACTCGGACCAGGTGCCATTACCCGATGTCGACACCATTCAAATCTGTCCCTGGGATTCGACTATTGCCTGGGTTTTTGCCGATCTGTGGTGGGAAGACAAGCCCTATAACCTGTGCCCGCGCCAGGCCCTGAAACGCATCATGCACGAGTCGGCAGAGCAGGGTTACGCGATGATGGCCGGCATCGAGCCGGAATTTATCGCCATGCAGTGGGATGACAATGGCCATCCGGTCAAGGCTTTCGACGATGACCCGATGCCCGGCGAAGGCATCCGCCCACGTCGCCAGGCTTTTGGTTACGATGTCGAATACTCTCTCGACTCGATGGGTTTCCTTGGCGAAATGATCGATATTCTCGAGGATCTCGGCTGGAATTTGCACGATGTCGTCGCCGAGGGCGCCTACTCGCAATTCGAACTCGACTTCCATTACACCAATGTGCTGGAGATGGCCGATCGCCTCGTTTTCCTGCGTATCCTGCTCAAGGAAATCGCCAAGAAGCACGGCATGTTTATCACCTTCATGCCGAAGCCCACCACCGGCGACTGGCGTTCGGGTGCGCACATGAACGTGTCGATGCAAAAAACCGATAACCCGGGTGTCAACATTTATGACGGCGGTGATGGCAACTGGAGCGCCGAGGTCAAGCACGCGCTCGGCGGTATCCTGAAACACGGCGCCGCAATCACCGCGGTCGCCTGCAGCACGGTTAACTCCTATAACGGCCTGGTGCCGAAGGTGGGCGGTTTCGAAGGCGGCACCTATACCTGGGCGCCGACGCACATGGCTTACGGCTCCAACAATCGTTCAGCCATGCTGCGCCTGCCGCAAAGCCGATTCGCGATAGAAAACCGCGCGGCCGACATGTGCATGAATCCCTACATCTCGCTCGGCATGATGCTCGCCGCCCAGGTCGAAGGCCTGGTCAACGAACTCGATCCGGGCCCGTCGCTGGACGAGGACCTCTACGTCATGGACGAAGCAGAAAAGGCCCGGCGCAACCTGACCCCGCTACCGCGTAACCTGATGGAGGCGACCGAAAAACTGGGTCAGAGCGAACTCGCGAGAAATGTCATGGGTGAAGCCATGATGCGCTCCTTCCTCGCCTA
>CAMYML010000288.1 GCA_947259305.1 uncultured Gammaproteobacteria bacterium
GTCGTCGCCCTCGCCATATTCTCACTGATCTGATTCTGTCATACCGCAGCTTAGGTCGGCTCGGGCATCCCGCTACGCCTGCCCGCGATACTCAATACCCTCTGTCATACCGCGGCTAATACTTGTCTAAACGTTGTCATCCCGCGGCTCGACCGCGGTATCCAGGGTAATTCGGATATCCTTATAAACTGGATCCCGCGGTCGAGCCGCGGGATGACAGTTTTATTAACCGCGGGATGACAAACAGAGTAGCTAAAGATCGAACAGCTTGCCCGGGTTGAGGATGTTGGTCGGATCCATCATGCGCTTGGTTTTACGCATCAGCTCGATCTCGGATTCGCTACGGGTGTACTTGAGGTAAGCCTTTTTCTCGAGGCCGATGCCGTGTTCGGCCGAAACCGACCCATGCAGGGCCTGCAGCGGGAAATACACCATTTCATCGACCGCGGCGCGGTCACGCGCCTGGCCCGGGTAAATCGAGAAATGCAGGTTGCCGTCGCCGATATGGCCGTAGGCAAACAACTCGGCATCGACGAAACGCTGCGTCAGCTGCTGGCGTACCGACTCGACGTAATCCGCCATCGCCTCGAGCGGCAGGCTGATATCGTAACCGTAAATCTTGTCGAATTTTTTCTGCTCCGGTTCGAAGTTTTCGCGAATCTGCCAGAACCTGGCACGCTCGGTTTCAGAACTGGCGAGCGCGCCATCGACGATCTCGCCCTGCTCCAGGCAGGTCGTCAGTAGCGCTTCAAGCTGCGCCCGCCCCTGATCGATATCGGAAATAAAGACGTCCATCAATATGTAAAACGGGGTCTCGGTCTCCAGCGGCGCGTCGATCTCCGAGCAGGAACCGGTATTGAGTTCGTAGTGATCGCGCCACAGCACTTCGAAGGCGGCGAGCGCACCGGGCAAGGCGGCGTCGAAGTAACGCAGCAACTCCATCACCTGGTCCCAGGTTGGCACCGCCAGCAGCGCCGTCTCGGTTGCGAGTGGCGCTTCGTGCAGGCGCAGCACGGCGCGCGTGACGATGCCGAGCGTGCCTTCCGAGCCGATAAACATTTGTCGCAGGTCGTAACCGGTGTTGTTCTTGAGCATATCGAACATCGACGACAGCACGCTACCGTCCGCCAGCACCACCTCGAGCCCCAGCACCTGTTCGCGCATCATACCGAAACGCAGCACGCGCACGCCGCCTGCGTTGGTGGCGATGTTACCGCCGATAGTGCAGGAGGCGCGTGCGCCCAGATCGAGCGCAAACATGAGACCGTCCTGCGCCGCGCGCTCGTGTACGCTTTGCAAAATGACGCCGGCCTCGACCACCATGGTGCGCGCGCGCGCATCCATCGCCTCGATCCGGTTCATGCGCTCGGTAGACAACACGATATCCGCCGCGGTCGAGCTGTGCCCGCCGGCCAGCCCGGTCATGCCGCCCGCCGGCACCACCACCTGGCCCGCCGCGTGACAGAGCTGCATCACGCGCGCAACCTCGTCGGTCGTGCGCGGGCGCACCAGCGCCAACGCCCGCAGCGCCTCCCCGGACCAGATCCCGGCGCTGCGTCCGGCAAGTACGTCGCCGCGCAGGATACCGGCGGTTCCGACGACGGCTGCGAGCGCCTGCAGTAATTCACTTCGATCTGCTGACATGCGCAGCATTCTAATCGCGTTCAAGTCGATTGACGAGCCTCTATGTCTGAACGTAGGATCGGCATTCGAACCGACGACGGTGGGGTAATTACATGAGTCAAACCTGCGGCGAGGCATTAATGCAGTTGCTCGAAGCCTATGGGGTTACCACCGTGTTCGGCATTCCGGGCGAACACACGCTCGAGCTTTACCGCGGCATCGAAAAGAGTAATCTGCGCGCGGTTACGCCGCGCAACGAGCAGGGTGCGAGTTTCATGGCCGACGGCTATGCCCGCGTCAGCGGCCAGCCCGGCGTCTGCACGCTGATTACCGGCCCCGGCGTCACCAATGCCGCCACCGGTATCGGCCAGGCCTACGCGGATTCGATTCCGATGCTGGTGATTTCGAGCGCCAACGATAGCCCGTCGCTCGGCCGCGGCTGGGGCCGCCTGCACGAAACCACCGATCTGTGCGCGATTACGCGACCCATAACCGCCTTCAGCGAAATGGTGCTCGACCCGCTCGAATTGCCCGGCCTGATCGCGCGCGCGTTCGATGTTTTTCGATCGCAACGCCCGCGACCGGTGCATATCGCGATCCCACTCGACGTCATGGAAATGCCGGTAACCGGGGACTGGCAGCCACAGGCCAGCGGCAGGTTGCCAATGCCCGCACTTTACGAAATCAACGCCGCGGCGGACCTGCTCGCCAGGGCCAAGCGGACGGTGATGATTATCGGCGGCGGCGCGCAGCTGGCATCGGCCGCGGCAACGGCGCTGGCCGAACGTCTCAACGTCGGCGTCATCGCCTCGAACGCCGGCAAGGGAATAGTCTCCGACAGGAATTCGCTGAGCCTCGGCGGCGGCATCATCAATCCCGCAGTACAGCAATATCTTTCCACGGCCGATGTCGTACTCGCTATCGGCACCGAACTCGCTGAAGCGGACAGTTTCATCTACGACCTGCAGATCAACGGCAAGATCATCCGCATCGACATCGATCCGGCGCGTTTCACCGACGCCTTTCCGGCAAGCGTTCCGGTGCTTGGCGATGCGCGGGTAGCCTGCACGCAACTATTGACGGCTCTCGATGGCCGCGCGGTAAAAACGGCACAGCGGGCTACGCTCAGCGAACTCGAAGCGGTGCGGGTAAAACAGTCACTCGGCTACAGCGATGTAGAAAACCAGCACATCACGCTGCTCGACGCGCTCAGAAACCTGCTGCCCGATGATGCCATCCTGTTCGGCGATATCGCCCAGCTGGTTTACACCGGTACCGCCGCAATGCAAACTTTTTTGCCACGCACCTGGTTTTACCCCGCCGGTTTCGGCAGCCTCGGATGCGCCCTGCCGGGTGCGATCGGCAGTAAGCTGGCGCTGCCCGAGCGCGCGACAATCGCGCTGGTCGGCGACGGCGGCTTCATGTTCACGGTCAACGAACTCGCCACCGCGGTCGAAGAAAGGCTCAGCATTCCGATCATCATCTGGCACAACCACAGCTACAAAATGATTCGCGACGGTATGCTCAAACGCGGCATTCCCGAGATCGGCGTCAATCCGCGGGCGCCCGATTTCATCAAACTGGCACAGGCTTTCGCCTGCCCGGGGATTGCGGTAGAAAGCCTCGACGGATTTGAGCAGGCGATGACGGCCGCACTGGACTACGCCGGGCCAAGCCTGATCGTCGTTGCCGAAAACGATGCCTGGCTAACGACCGCTTAAAAAAGAAATGGCAGGACCGGTCACCCGGCCCTGCCGCAACTCCGGTCAATCGATGTAGTGGCCGCGAATGCGCGTCACGCTAATCCTGGCAACCGGATTATTCCAGTCGTGTCGGGCAGCATCGAGATCGCCATTGCCCTGGATACCGCGATGGATATGCACGTAACCCTCATCGTTGATATCGATCGCCGGCGATGGTCCGGCGCCACCGCAGGTCGGCCCCGGGATGTTTTCGCAGAGCTCGTCGTTCGGCTCGGAGCCGGCATCGTAGGCACGCGCATAGTAAACCGCGCTGCCGTGGCGCGACGCCCGTACCCCGCTCAGGGCGATGAAACCATCGTTGGTCGGCAGCATCATTGCCGCCAGGCTGATGCGCCGGGCGCCATGGGCCGCGCTGACCACGACCGTGACCGACTGGCCCGGCTCCAGCAAGCCGCCGGAATTCTGGATATCGATAACCTGGGGATCGGCGTCGAGCGTGGTCGCGAGCCCCGAGGTATCGCCACCCTCGGCAACGGCGGCAATGTCGCTGCTGGCCGGGCTGCCAAGATCGAACAATGAAATGGGGCTCCGATGGCTGGCCACCATGATCGGCGTAAAGTTGATCGCGTTGGTGATATTGGTGATGGTGACGTGGTATACGGCCGAGCCACTGGCAGAGACCGTGGTCGAAACCGACAGCAGGCTGGTGATCAGCGCCGCGCCGAGCAGTTTGGTGAAATGGGTGGACATAGTCGTACCTCCTGGATAAGAGCCGTGACTATGCGTAACCGATATCACATGGGGTTCACCAAATTATAAAATTTCTATCACGCTAGCCGC
>CAMYML010000289.1 GCA_947259305.1 uncultured Gammaproteobacteria bacterium
GCGAGTTACCTGTCGGAAGTGGTCGATCGCTTCCGCGAGCACACCGACGTTACGCTGGTAAGATTGTTGCGGCTCGAGGCCGGCGCGGTGGTCAAGGAGCAAACCGACCCTGCATTGAGCCTGGAGGAAGAGAACTCGGTCATTCGCCTGACCATTCCTGTCCTGTGCGGCGAGCAGGTCGAGTTTTATTTGAACGATATCCAGGTGCCCATGCAGCCCGGCGAATGCTGGTATCTGCGGCTGTCGGACCCGCATCGCATCGTCAATGCCGGCGCGACCGAGCGCATCAACATGTCGATCGATATGGTGCCCAACGAGTGGGTGAGGTCATTGCTGTTCTAAATTCGGCTTGGTATTACTTTAAAAATGCTTAAATATCAATTAGATAAAGAATTTAGTTAAAGTTAAATATCCTGCCAGGGCCGAAACCTGTATCCTCAATGTCCTGCAAAATGGCTGAATTTCGCCTGCCTGCATTGCTGCGCAAAATCCAGGTAAATGAACAATTGGGGGCGAATTTACCCCATATGGATGATGATTTGTTGAGCCGTATCGTGTTATTAATCCCCGTTCATGTTCAAGGGGAAGGGGCACACGATATGAAATTCGGTAAAACACTCGCACTTGCGGCACTCGGATATCTGCTGGCAATGCAGCAGGCTTTTGCAGGAACAGCGCCGCCCAATCCGGTTGCAGTACCCGAAATCGACGGTACTGGCGCAGTCGTCGCCATCGGCCTGGTGGCCGGCCTGGTCGCCCTGGTCAGGGAAAAGTTCTTTCGTAAGTAAGCCGGTCAGCGAGATGGCCAGGCGCGATCGCCCGCGCCATCGATACCGGGCTTGACCGCCTGAGCGCAGTCATTGCGATTGTCCTGGCGGCGTTGAGCAAAGAAAGGTTTCACCAATAATAACCAGATCCAAAGTCAGTTAATAACAACAAAAATATCTTTGAGCCGCTAACTAACTGGCGGCTCTTGCTTTTATACTGGCGCTTCGATTCGGATAATCCCCGCCGCTGATTGCCGTGCATCTTGACTACCAGATAAGCATTCGACCTGTCGCCCTCGCGCTCCTGCTGCTGGCGCAGCTGATGGTGGTCAGCTTCGGTTTCGATGCCTACCGGCCCGGGTTGATCGAAAGCGGCGCCTGGTTCGGATTCCTGTCCAATGCCGGGCAACTCGCCAGGATGCTGGTGGCAGTGCTGGTGTGCGTCGCGCTCGGGCTATGGCCGCGGCTGCCGCGGCATCTGGCTTCGATTCAGCGTTCGAGCCAGGACTATCCTTATCGCTATCTCATTGTTCTCCAGCTGTTAAGCTTCGCGCTTTTTCTCTGGTGCACGGCCGCTATTTTTGGCGAGCAGGTCAGGGTCGAAGATATTGCCGATAGCCTGATCCTGGCATGGTTCGTCACCTTGCTGGCAACCGCGGTTTCATGGTTGCTTGCGCTGGCGCCGCCAGGCTTCTGGCGCGGTCTGGTTGTCGCCGAGAAGAAGGTTTTGCTGGCCGCGCTCGCGGTCGGCCTGCTGGCCTGGTTGCTATCGAGCTTTGCGCAAACCCTATGGACGCCACTGAGCGACATGACGTTTCGGCTGTCCGCGATTTTACTCGGCCTGATTTATCCTGAAATCTACGTCGATCCCGCAAACAAGCTGCTCGGTGCGCAAAACTTCGTCGTCAGCATCGCGCCGCAATGCTCGGGCTACGAAGGCATGGGGTTGATGGCCATCTTTACCGGATTTTACCTGTCGGTGTTCCGCCAGGATTTTCGTTTTCCGCAGGCGCTGTGGCTGTTTCCGCTCGGGATCGTGACCATATGGTTGTTTAACAGCCTTAGAATTGCCGCGCTGATTGCGGTCGGCGTGCCGGCTGGATATCCTTCATCGTGGTCATCGTCCTGAGCTTGACGCTCGCCTACCGCATGCCGTTTTTCAGCGCGCTGCCGGTCGCGGCGGCGGCGTCCGGGCGCAAACTCAATCTACCGATGGCGCTGCTGATTCCCTTTATCGTGTTGCTGGCGGCAACCATTCTGACGAGCGCGTTAACCGCCGAGTTCGACTGGTTTTACCCGCTGCGCGTGCTCGCTGTGTCGCTGGCCCTGGTTGTGTGCTGGCGACTTTACCGATTTTCGCGGCTCAGGTTTAAGCCCGAACCCTGGCTGGCCGGGATCTTGGTATTCGGGATCTGGATCGCCCTGGTGCCCAACGACGCCGCGCAAAACGCGCTCTTCCAAGGGCAGTTGCTGCAAGCCTCGCAGGCGATGCTTGTGCTCTGGCTGATGTTTCGCTCATTCGGCGCCGTCGTCACCGTGCCGCTCGCCGAAGAATTGCTGTTTCGCGGCTATTTGCTGTCGCGGCTGGCGCGCCGGGAAATCGTGCTCGAGGGCAGAGTCGCCTTTTCCTGGGTTGCCCTGGTCGTCTCGGCGATCCTGTTCGGCCTGTTGCATGCGAACTGGGTCGCGGGCATCGCCGCGGGCCTGATCTATGGCCTGGTGCGCTATCGCAGCGACAGCATCAAGGATGCGGTGATCGCGCACGCCTGCACCAATTTGCTGCTGACGGTCTACGTGTTAGCGACCGGCTACTGGTCCCTGTGGTAGGGCGCCGGGGCCAATGCGGGGAAACGGAGCATAGATGATGCAAATCCTGGCCAGCTATTATCTCGTCATCGTGGTCGCGATGTTCGTGCTGTTTGCCATCGCGGAGATGGTGATCCCGATGAACGCAAACCATGGCAAACTGGGTTTTCGCTGGTTTGCTAACGTCATGTTAATGTTTTTGACCGTGGGCCTGTTCAGGCTGTGCGGCCCGGCCTTTGCCATCCTTTCCGCCTTGCTGGCGGAACATCTCGGGTTCGGCCTTTTCAACCGGGTGGACCTGAGTCTGCCCCTGGTGCTGTTGTGCGGTATCGTGCTGATGGACTTCAAGCAATACTGGTTTCATCGCTTGATGCATTACTTCGATGCGCTGTGGCGCGTTCATCGCGTCCATCACAGCGATATCGAAATCGACCTGACCACCGGTTTCCGCTTCCATCCGCTCGAAGCGATCCTGAGTGCGCTCGTCGACCTGGTGGTGATCGCCGTATTCGGGCTAACGGCGGAGGTAATCCTGTTGCGTTACCTGCTGATCTTCCTGGTCAATTTTTTCACCCATGGAAATATCCGTATCGCGGCAAAAGCGGATCGTGTTTTGCAATGGCTGCTGGTAACGCCCTCGATGCATCACCTCCACCACGCCATGGATAAGCGCGCCGCCAACAGTAACTTCGGGGTGATATTTTCGATCTGGGACCGGCTGTTCGGCACCTACATCAGCGAATTTCCGCAATCGGCAACAGGCGAGAGCGAACCACGGCCGGTCTACGGCATACGCGAATACCGCGAACCGGGCAGATTGAATCTATGGCTGTTAACGTTAATGCCGTTTAAATCCGCAGCGGCGGCAGCGGAAGAAAACCCGATCGATAGTTAATATCGCTTAGCGCTTGGCTTGATTTGGAATTTTAGGTACAGTAGCCCGACAGCAAACAGATTGCGCACAATAAAACTGCTGAAATAATAATAAAAGGCTTGCAGTGACTCGATAAGTCCAGGCCGGATACAAGCACAACTGAAGGAGAATATCGATGAACGCGATAGGCCGTGCAATAATCTGCACTGTATTTCTATTTACCAGCATTCCCAATGCACAAGCCGTTTCAACATTCGGCACCTTTACCCGGGGTGGTGATCTGGAACCTGTCTCCAGTTTCCAGGAAGATGGTGGCGAGGGCGCCGCTTCAGCATCGGTGAGTTTTACCACTTACAACGCAGAAGCCAGCTTCGACCCGCTTTCAACCTATTTGCCTAACCTCAAGGCGCAATCCACAGGCCTGGACTCATTGTTTGACGACGATCGCACCAATGCTGAAGCGATGGCCTATCAGGAATTCACCAGCGCGATCGACCAGACCATCAGTCTCAATATCAGACTCGACAGCGACGTTTTTAACCTTCCCGCCGATGGGACTCTGCCCGCAGGCAGATCTAGCGCCCTGGCAAATGTCTTCGTCTACGGTGGCCCCGGCTTTACGGTAAACGAAGGCTTTTGCAGTCCGGGTAAATTTACCTTCGACGGAGTCTACCTGTGCGGTCAACGAAAGGGGCAATCATCCCATATCCCCGGAGCAAGTTTTTCGAACCTCTTCAATGATGGCTCTAATCCCATTGAGTTAGATGTCTTCACTTTTAGCGTAGTGGCCGGTGAAAACTTTGGCATCTTCGCCGAGTTGTCGGCCGGATCGTTCAGAGGTTTTGCTGACGCTTTCAGTACTTTAACCCTGGGTTTCGAGGACGATGAATTCATCTCTGCGGTAAACACGCCATCGATGTCAGTTGTTCCGTTACCTGCGGCGGTCTGGCTATTCGGCACGGCATTGTTGGGCATGGCAGGATTTTCAAGAAGAAAAAGTATAAAAAACAATGATTTATAGAATTAACTTAATGTAGTTTATCTTTATAAGGTATGACCTGAGTGGCCGGTTACGGAATCAAACCGCCACAAAACGTAAACACACGCCGTGAAACTGGTCACGGCAAAACTACCTGTCACTTGCGATAGGGTGAAATACGATGGATCGGAACAATAAAAATATCAGGGCACGGAGCCGGGAGGTCTTACTGGTTTGTTGCTTTGCCCTGGCGTCGACACAAGCTTTTGCTGCCGGTGTCGAGGTCGACGGTGCGACCAGCACAAGTCTCGATAACGCCCCCAACGGGGTGCCCATCGTCAATATCGCGCGGCCGAACGCGGGCGGGCTGTCGCACAATACCTATCGCCGATTCGACGTCGAATCCAACGGATTGATCCTCAATAACGCCACCCGGTCGGTGGTCAATACCCAGCTCGGTGGCCAGATTCTGGGCAATTCCCGTCTCGATTCGCCCGCCCGCGTCATTCTTAACGAAGTCACGAGTACCAATCGCAGCTATCTGCGCGGCTACACCGAAGTCGCCGGGCACGGCGCCGATGTCGTCATTGCCAATCCGAATGGAATCTCGGTCAATGGCGCGGGCTTCATCAACGCACCGCGGGTGACCCTGACGACCGGGCTACCCGAAATCGACCTGCTGGGCAATCTGAGCGGATTCGACGTGCGCGGTGGCGAAATCGCAATCGAAGGCGATGGCCTGAACACCGGGTTACAGAGTGTCACCTCGATTTACACGCATTTCCTCAACCTGAACGCCAAACTGCACGCGCAGGACCTCGACGTCGCGCTGGGTAAAAACCAGATCGACTACCCCGGGCGCAAGGTTGTCAGCAAAGGCCGGGGTACGGTCAACCGCGTCTTGCTCGATTCGTCGGCACTCGGCGGCATGTATGCCAACAAGATCGTGCTGGTCGGAACCGATCAGGGCCTGGGCATGAAGCTGCCGCCCGAGGTCATTGCCGCTAGCGGCGATATCCGGATCTCGAACGATGGCCGCCTGCTGCTGCAAAAGCTGGACGCGCGCGGGGATATCCGGCTACAGGCAGATGCGGGTATCGAAAGCAGCGAGACCGTATACAGTGCAGGTAGCATCGAGATCGATGCGCGCGATGAACTGGACCTTAAAGCGGGCATGATTGCTGCTCGTGGGCGGATTTCGATCGCTGCGGACCGGGTCGACAACGCGGGCACTCTGCTAGCGGGGCTTGGCGAAGATGGAGCGATGAATGACGCGGGCAAGCTCGATATCAAGGCCCGGATCCTGCTCAACGCCAATGAAATCATCAGCACCAACGCGATCGATGTCGAATCCGCTGTCGTTACCAATCGGGGTTTGTTCAGCGCCGCCGATAACCTGAGAATCTCCGCCGACAGCCTGCTCAACGAGGCTACCCTGTTTTCCGGTAACGACTCACAGTTATTAGTGCAAACCGATCTGAGCAATTGGGTCGATGCGTCGATA
>CAMYML010000290.1 GCA_947259305.1 uncultured Gammaproteobacteria bacterium
GATAGTCTCCCGGCCAGCTGGTTAGGCTACCCCGATCGAGATCGATGATGCGCGTCGCCAGCCGTTGTAAGAAGCTGCGGTCGTGGGTAATGAATACCAGCGAGCCGTTGAAGCCGAGCAGCAGGTTTTCCAGCCACAGGATCGAATCGATATCGAGGTGGTTGGTGGGTTCGTCGAGCAGCAAGAGATCGGGTTCGGCGACCAGCGCCTGACCCAGTAAAACACGGCGCTTGAAACCGCCGGATAGCTGTTCGAACGGCTGGTCGGCCGGCAGGGCGAGCCGGGATATCGTGCTTGAAATCCGGGTTTCCAGGTTCCATGCGTCGTGGGCTTCGATCTGATCCTGCAGGCGCTGCATGCGCCCCAGCGCGTCGGCATCGCTGGCCGCTGCCAGCGCCGCGTGGTGCCAGTCGGTAATGACCCCGGCGAGTTCGCCAATGCCCTGGGCGACGCAGTCATAGGCGCTGCCCGGAAAATTCTGCGGTACCTCCTGCTTGAGCTCGGCGATGCGCAGCTCCGGCCCATGGATGATTTCTCCGTCGTCGGCTTTGATACCACCGGCGAGTATTTTCAGCAGGGTCGATTTACCGCTGCCGTTGCGCCCCACCAGGCACACGCGTTCGCCGGGCTCCAGCGTCAGATCGACGTTGTCGAGCAGGGGCTGATCGCCGAAGCTGTGATGAAGATTTTTGGCCTGAAGTAGCGGCATCTGTAACGACTGAATGAAACTGCGCTATTATGCGGCTTTCGCGCGGATTTAACAGTCGATTCAGGGGGCGCTATGTGCGGACGCTTTTTTCTTGATGCCAAAGCGGGCGATATTATCGAGCATTACAAGGCGCCGCCGCCCGACCTGTTTAGCGCGCGTTACAACATCGCTCCGACCACGCCGGTGCTCGCGCTCAGTGGAGCGAAGTTCGATCTCTACCGCTGGGGCCTGATTCCATCCTGGGCGAAGGACGTAACCATGGGCAACCGCATGTTCAATGCGCGCGCCGAAACCGTCGCCGAAAAACCGTCGTTTCGCAATGCCTACAAGCGGCGGCGCTGCCTGGTGCCGGCAAACGGATTCTACGAATGGCGGCTCGAAAGCGGGCGCAAGCAACCCTATTGCTGTCATCTCGGCCAGCAGCTGTTTTCCATGGCCGGAATCTGGGAGCACTGGCAGGATGCCGAGGGTAACCAGATCCAGTCCTGCGCGCTAATCACGACCGAGGCCAGGGGCGCGATGACTGAATTGCATCAGCGTATGCCGGTGTATATCGCACCCGCGGATTACGCGGCCTGGCTGGATTGCGCGAACGATAAAATCGATGCAGCCGATCGCCTGTTGCGCGATACCGCACCCGACTACGAGTACTACGCGGTCAACACCAGCGTCAGCAACTCGCGCAACGAAGGCCCCGACCTGATCAAACCGTTGGAGGAATAGGTACCGTCTGGTACTAGTCTTCGAGACCGCCGCTGCTGACCAGGGACGCGAGGCGGGCGTCGTCGTAAGCCTTTTCCAGTTCCGCGGCCGCGACGTCGACCACCGCCTGCAGGTCCCGGTCGCACACGACTTCTTCGCGGCGCCACTGTTCCAGGTAGGCGTCGGTACCCGCCATCTGGGCGCGCATCGCGGCCTTGTCGATCGCTTCGGCAAAACGTTCGGTGAGTACTAGTTTAGCGGTATCGCGGCGTTCCCTGGCGATCACCTGGGCGGGAATATCACGCCAGTAAACGGTTGTGAGTTTTGCCATCAGACAGATCTCGAGAATTGAAAGTAAGCTTGCAACGCAGCGCGAGTATAAAGACGCCCGCCGCCTAAATCCAGCAGCAGATTTATCGATCATGCGTGCCTGAAAATATTGTTTACCGAGGCTTGAATTGGAGCGTAGAATGCCCCGCAGTTTCAAACCCGCAATGGAGGGGTAATCATGCTCAAAGTTGGTTTTATCGGCCTCGGCAACGTTGGCGGCAAGCTCGCCGGAAGCCTGTTGCGTAACGGCGTGGATTTAACGGTCAGAGACCTCGATGCCGCTGTCGCCCAGCCGTTTCTCGATGGTGGCGCCAAATGGGCCGATAGCCCGCAGGAAATGGCGCAAAACGTCGACCTGGTGATTACCTGTTTGCCAAGCCCGGCCGCGAGCGCGGCGGTGATGGAAGCCGCGGATGGCATTCTCGCAGGCCTGGCGCCCGGCAAAATTTGGGCCGAAATGAGCACCACCGACAAGGACGAAGTGCTGCGCCTGGGTGAAAAGGTCACGGCGACCGGCGCCGAGCCGGTCGATTGCCCCGTATCGGGCGGTTGTCATCGCGCCGCCACCGGAAATATTGCGATCTTTGCCGGCTGCGAACGCGCTACCTTCGAGACCATGTTGCCGTTGTTGACCACGATGGGGCGCCGAATTTTGCACACCGGTGAACTGGGTTCCGCCTCGGTGTTGAAGGTGGTTACCAATTACCTCGCGACCGCGAACCTGTTGAGCCTGTGCGAAGCCCTGGTGACGTCTAAAGTCGCCGGCATGGACCTGAATACCACCTACGAAGCGATTCGCATTTCGTCGGGCAATTCCTTTGTGCATGAAACCGAAAGCCAGGTCATTCTCAACGGCAGCCGGGATATCAGCTTTACCATGGATCTGGTATGTAAAGACATTGGCCTGTTCCACGATGTCGCCAAACGCGGCGGACTGAAGCTCGAGCTGGCGCCGCTGATGGAGCAGATATTCCAGCAGGGGCAGGAGCGTTACGGGCCGCGCGAGCTATCGCCAAATATCATCAAGCGCCTCGAAGAACAGGCCGGGGTCGAGATCCTGGCGCCGGGATTTCCGCCGGAGATGGTGGACGACGAACCCGAGGAACCGGGCTACGAAGTGCAGGTCAAGGGCCGTTAAACTCGAGCAATTGTTATTCCGCGGCTTAGGACGGTGCGGGTAGCCTGCTTCGTCCGTCCGTCGGACCGGTACATCACTGTTCGCAACAGCGATACTCCATAATACTCTGTCATACCACCCCCGAGCTGAAACATGCCCAATACTGTCATCCCGCGGTTTAACCGCGGGATCCAGAGTTTTACTGAATTCATTCCAAACTGGATCCCGCCGGTCCGACGCATCGGGTCAAGCCGCGGTATGACAGCTTCGGGTCAAGCCGCGGGATGACAGGATTGGGTGCCTTCCGGCCTGGGGGCGGGATGACAGTTACGAGTCGAGCCGTGGAATGACAGTTTCGGGTCTCGCCGCGGGACGACGATTTACTGCCCCGGAGTAAAGCTTTGTTCGAAGGCGCCACTCCAGTTGACGCCGTTGGGGTATACCGAATCGAGGTAGCTGGCGCCGGCGAGCGCAGTGGAGCGCCAGTCCATCGGGTCGCTGCCCTGATTTCTCTCCTGGTCGGCAAAGCCGTCGTCGAACACCGCGTTGAGCAACTGGTTGCAATCGTCGTTTAGTTGCGCGCATTTGCTGCCGCTAAAATAGTCCGAATCGAGCGCCAGCGCGGCCATGATCATATCCAGCGATGGATTGAAAGGCAGCCAGCTGCCGCCGCTCGCGGCGGTGTTACGCGCGCCGCGATACTGCGAACTGGTAACCGTCTTGTTGATGTATTCCCAGTCCTGATCATCCTCGAAAAAATAGATATCGCGCTTGCTGAACAGGTAATTCCCGAGATGATTGTTCTGCAAGATATTGACGATTAAGGGCAGCGATAAACCCTGGATTTCCTCGATTGCCGCACCGTTGCCCAGCAGGTCAGAAACCGTGAAAAACTGGACCTGTGGCACTTCGCCGACGTCGGGTAACGGCCGGAATTGCCCGCTCATATCGATCAGGCCGCGGGCGGTAAATACCTGGCCCAGTGGGCTCGCGGTATCGTCGCGGGTCACCTGGATTCTGAAGCCTTCCGCCCAGCGGTTACCGCTGTCGAAACGCAGGTACATGTCGGCCTGGCGCTGCTGCGGGGTGAAATCGAAATCCATGCGCATCGTCTCCGGATCGTCATTCTCGCGATCGGCGGCATCGATGCTGCGGGCATCGACAATCATTCGACCCTGTACCGTCTCCTGGCCGGTTTTGTTCCAGGAAATATAGAATTGTGCATTGTCCCCGACTTGCGGTGGTGCGTTACGCGGGTAGCCGTAGTACATCCGCAGGCTCA
>CAMYML010000291.1 GCA_947259305.1 uncultured Gammaproteobacteria bacterium
AGTTCAGTTGGTTAGAATACCGGCCTGTCACGCCGGGGGTCGCGGGTTCGAGTCCCGTCCACTCCGCCATCATTAGATTGCGCTCCTTGCGGGCGCAATCTAATGATGGCACCTGCAACTAGTGACGATAAGATAAATGCTGCAAGCAATTCGAGACAAAGTAACTGGATGGATTGCCTATGGCATAATCTTCCTGATCAGTATCCCTTTCGCGCTCTGGGGCGTTAACTCATACCTCGGAGGCGGCGAAGCGCCGCCCGCCGCGACGGTTAATGGCGAAGAAATCACCGTGCGTGATCTCGATCAGGCTTACGCCAACTATCGCCAGCGCCTGACGCAACTATTTGGCGGTGTGATCCCTGAATCCTTTGGTACTGAAACCATGCTGCGTGAGCAGGTTCGCGCTCAGTTGATCGAAGAATTCGCGTTGCGTCAGTACCTACAAAAGCAACGCTATCGTATCGGTGATAGCGAGTTGAACCGTACGATTCGAAGCATGGATGTGTTCCAGATAGATGGCCAGTTCGATACCGAAATTTACGAGTCGCAGTTGCGCTCACTCGGATATTCTCCGCTGGGATTCGAGCAGGAACTTAGAACCAATGGCGCGATGCAGCAGTTTGAAAGCGGGATACGGGCGACCTCATTTGTCCTTCCTGCTACCAGGAAACGGTTTTCCAGCCTCAACAATCAAACCCGTAAAATCAGAACCATCAGGTATAGCGCTGAGGCCGCGGATATTCAAATCGACGCCGACGAAATCGAGCAGCACTATCAGTCCCAGAGCGATCGTTACCGCACGCCTGAGCAAGTCAAAATCGACTATATCGAAGTCAGCCTGAACGATATCAAGAAGAGTATCGAAGTTAATCGCGACGATGTCTTCGCGCGCTATCAGGACCAGCGTGAAGCCTATTCCAGTCCGGAAACGAGAGCGGCCAGCCATATTCTGATCAAGGTAGGTGATGATGAAGACAGTGACCAGGCGCTGGCCAGGATAACCGAAATTCGTAACCGCATCGTCGGTGGTGAGAGTTTTGCCGATCTGGCCGCCGAGTTTTCCGAGGATCCAGGTTCGGCAAGCGATGGCGGTAATCTGGGCGAGATCGAGCGTGGCGTAATGGTGCAGACATTCGAAGCGGAATTGTTCGCGATGCAGGTGGATCAACTGAGCGAGCCGGTTAAAACCGGGTTTGGCTGGCATCTCATAAAATTACATTCGATCAGCGGTGGCGAAACACAACCCTTCGAGTCGGTACAAGCCAGTCTCGAAGATGAAATCAGGACCGAGTTTGCCGAGGGTCAGATTTATGACATGGTTGAAAACCTGGCTAACCTGGCCTACGAGCAATCCGATTCGCTGCTACCCGCCGCTGAGCAACTTGAATTGAAACTGCAAACCAGCGACTGGTTCGAACGATCGTCGGGCGCTGGAATCGCTACCGAGAGCCAGGTGCGCCAAATGGCTTTTTCAAACGAAGTACTGCGACAGGGGCTTAACAGCGAGGCCATCGAGCTAGGTGGTGATCGTGTCGTGTTTATCCGACTCAATGAATTCAAACCGGCCGAGCAGCGACCGCTTGAAGAGATACAGGAAACGGTCCGCAACGAACTGGTTATGATCAAGCTGCGCGAATTGAACAATCGGCGAGGTGCTGAAGGACTTGCCGCGCTAAGCGCGGGACAAGCGCTGGAAGATCTGGCGCAGGAGTGGTCGGTTACGGTTGGCGATCATGGCTTCATAAAGCGACAGCAATCCGATATCGATGCTGCCATCCGCAATCGCGCTTTCAAGATGCCGCCGCCGGAAAGCGGCGCCGTTCATGCAGGATTGTCACTGGCCAATGGCGACTATGTAATCGTTGAACTGTCGGCGATTTTGTCAAATGATGCCGATGTCGATCAGAAGGCGCTTGACGGGCTCGCAGAGGCTCAAAGTAGCGCCGAGTACCAGTCTGCCATGAAAATGCTTTCAGGCCGCGCAGACGTCGTCAGGGCGCCGCTAGAGGAATTCTAGGCCCGGGCTTACAAGCTGCGCTACTCGAGCACCCCCATACTGACGATATTGTAGCCGGAGTCGACATATATATTCTCCCCGGTAATTCCCGCGGCCAGATCCGAACATAAGAAGGCCCCTGCGTTACCAACCTGTTCAATGGTGACATTGCGCCGCAGCGGCGCATTGGTTGCAACCTCGTCGAGTATCTTTTTGAAGTTGCCGATACCGGCCGCGGCGAGCGTTTTAATCGGGCCCGCCGAAATCGAATTGACGCGGATGCCCTCGGGCCCGAGCGCCGCAGACAGGTAACGCACATTCGCTTCCAGGCTGGCTTTGGCAACACCCATAATATTGTAGTTTGGCAAGGCTCTTTCCGAGCCGAGATAAGTCATGGTGATGATTGCGCCGTTGGTGTTCTGCATCATCGGTCTGGCGGCTTTGGCCATCGCTGCCAGGCTATAGGAACTGATGTCATGCGCGATTCGAAAGCCTTCGCGATCGAGGTTTTCCAGATAGTCGCCGGCGAGCGCCTCGCGTGGTGCGAACGCCACCGAATGGACCAGCGCGTCGAGCGATCCCCAGCGCTCTCCCAACTGTTTGAATAAATCGGTGATTTCGTCGTCGCTGCTGACGTCGCAGGGCAGTACGATATCGGAATCGAACTCGGCGGCGAATTTTTCAACCCGCGGTTTTAATCTATCGTTGGCGTAGCTAAACGCCAGTTCGGCGCCTTCACGATGCATCGCTTGCGCGATCCCGTAAGCGATTGATCGATTACTGGCGATGCCGACGATAAGTGCTTTTTTACCGGCTAAAAAACCCATGGTTGCTCCCGCAAATAAAATCTATTTTGTCAGCGTCCTTGGCTGCATGCAATCCCAAATGACCCCGCGAGACGTTATCCCGAAAGCACTCGGGTCTAAGAGGCTCCAGCGATATTGCATCCTTGCCGTTGCTACAGCTTTTTTTGCGGGCACGATTCGATTTCGGATTTATGCCCGAGGCGACACTGGAGCGCCAGCCAGGCGGCTATCAGGTTATTTACGTTTGCCACTGGCAAGTAGCTCGTGGATTACGAGTCATCGCTAAAAAGTTCCGCCAGGGCTTCGGGCAGGTAAGGACGCCCCCTTTGGTTTAGCGAGGTGCCGGTAATACGGGCTGCCAGCATCAGGATTTCATCGGGCAGGCGGAAAACATCCTGCTGAAACTCGAACCGAATCCTGGAAACCTGGCGCAACAGGCTGCGGACTACGAAGCGATCGTTACTGGTCAGCGACTTCCTGTAATCCAGCTCCGCCCTGACAACCACCAGATTTATACCAGCCGCGGTCATCTGCGCAAATTGGATACCTCGGGATAACAAAAGCTCATGGCGCGCATGCTCGAGATAATTCTGATATACGCCATTATTCACCACGCCCTGCATATCGCACTCGTAGTCGCGCACCTTGAATTCCAGTTCGTGTGTATATCGCATGTTTATCTCGATTCGGTTGCAGCAGATGTTGCCACATTGATTTATCGAGTCAACCTGAGGGTATATCAAGTGAAGCTATTGACCCGGCGTCATATATTGTCGCCGGGTGAATATAAAAACGGTTGCATTTTTTTCAAATGCTGTCAGTAATTGCCGCATTATTGGCTACTGCAACTGGATACGATGATTCTTTCTGACTTCGGGGAACGTTTTCGCGGTTACTCCGGTATTACCCACTTGATGGATGATTTAAGCGAAGGTTTGGCACAACCGGGTGTCGTGATGCTGGGCGGCGGTAATCCCGCTGCTATTCCCGCAGTGACAGCTGTTCTTGAAAAGGTATTATCCAAGTTGCAGGCAAAGGGCAAACTGATTGAGACCTTGTCTAACTACGATGGGCCGCAGGGCAAATCCAGTTTTCTCGAAACGCTCGCCGAGTTTTTCAGGCAGCAGTATGGCTGGAACATCAGCAGCAGGAATATCGCGTTAACACATGGTAGTCAGAGTTCGTTCTTCATTTTGTTCAACTCGTTTGCGGGGCGGGCGGGACCGATACAGAAACGAGTACTGATTCCCCTGGTGCCCGAATATATCGGGTATAGCGATGTCGGTATCGAAGACGGGCTAATTACCAGCCAGGAAGCCAGGATTCAACA
>CAMYML010000292.1 GCA_947259305.1 uncultured Gammaproteobacteria bacterium
ATAATCGCGGGCCTGATTTTATAGTCGCGTAGCTCAGTTGGTTAGAGCACCACCTTGACATGGTGGGGGTCGGTGGTTCGAATCCACTCGCGACTACCATTTATGGTTGGCGCGAGTGTGCAGCTGCGGTGGTTCGACAAATTTGCCGGGAGCAAATTTGGACGTCCGCAGGACGGCCCGAAGGGCGGAGGACAGGATGTCCGACGCAATCCACTCGCGACTACCAACTTTATCAAGTGGCCTTTGGTAGGGGTCACCACTGGAGCAAAGAAATGCCGCAAATTACCCTCCCTGACGGGTCTAACCGTCAGTTTGACAATCCCGTATCGGTCATGGATATCGCCAACGATATCGGTCCCGGCCTGGCCCGGGCCACGCTGGCCGGTAAGGTCAACGGAAACCTGGTCGATGCCGCCTTCGTCATCGAGCAGGATGCCGCAGTCGCAATCGTTACCGGCCGTGATGAAGAAGCGCTCGAGTTATTGCGTCACGATGCCGCGCATGTCATGGCCCAGGCCGTGCAGGAACTCTATCCGGGTACCCAGGTAACCATCGGCCCCGCAATCGAGGACGGTTTTTACTACGATTTCGCGCGCGAGGAGGCATTTACGCCTGAAGACCTGGTCGAAATCGAAAAACGCATGCGTGAAATCGTCAAGCGCGATCTACCGATCGTGCGCGAGGTCATGGACCGCGCGACCGCCATGCGAACGTTCGGCGACCTGGGTGAAACCTACAAGGTCGAAATTATCGATGACATCATCCCCGAGGGTGAGGAAGTTTCGATCTACCGCCAGGGTGAATGGTTCGACGTTTGTCGCGGACCGCACCTGCCGTCAACCGGCAAGCTGGGCGATGGCTTCAAGGTGATGAAGGTCGCCGGCGCCTACTGGCGCGGTGATTCGAATAACGCGATGCTGCAACGCATCTACGGCACCGCCTGGCCCGACAAGAAGCAGCTGAAAGCCTACCTGCATCGACTCGAGGAAGCCGAGAAGCGCGATCATCGTAAACTCGGACGCCAGCTCGAACTGTTCCATTTGCATGAGGACGCGCCGGGTTCGGTTTTCTGGCACCCGAAAGGCTGGACGCTGTTCAACCTGCTGATCAACTATATGCGCAAGCGCCAGGAGGATGCCGGTTACATCGAGGTCAATACGCCCGACGTGATGGATCGCAGTCTGTGGGAGACCTCGGGTCACTGGGAGAATTACCGCGAACACATGTTTTCCACCCAGACCGAGGACGAGCGCGTGTTCGCCCTGAAACCGATGAATTGCCCGGGTTCGGTGCTGATGTTTGCGCAGGGTTTGAAAAGTTATCGCGATCTGCCGCTGCGCATGGCCGAGTTCGGCAAGGTGCATCGTTACGAGCCGTCCGGCGCTCTGCACGGGTTACTGCGCGTGCGGCATTTTACCCAGGACGATGCGCATATTTACTGTACCGAAGCGCAGATGGAACAGGAGTGTATCGACGTTATCGAGTTGATTCTCGACATTTACCGGGATTTCGGATTCGACGATGTCGTGATCAAATTTTCGGACCGGCCCGAAAACCGTATCGGTTCCGATGAGATCTGGGATAAGCTCGAGGGCGCGCTGATCAATGCGCTCGATAGCATGGGGCAGGCATACAAAATGTTCCCCGGTGAAGGCGCTTTTTACGGCCCCAAGCTCGAGTTCGTGTTGCGTGACGCGATCGGCCGCGACTGGCAATGCGGCACCCTGCAGGTCGATATGAAGCAGGTCGATATGAACCTGCCGGAACGCTTCGATATTTCCTACGTTGCCGAGGACGGAAATCGTCATCGGCCGGTCATGTTGCATCGTGCCCTGTTCGGTTCGCTGGAGCGATTTTTCGGAATTCTGGTCGAACATTACGAGGGTAAATTTCCAGTCTGGCTGGCACCGGTTCAGGTGGTTGTGATGAATATCACCGACAAACAGGCACCGTATGTCGAAAAAGTTGAAAAAATGCTTAAAAATCAGGGAATCAGGACGATTTCTGACTTGAGAAACGAAAAAGTCGGGTTTAAAATTCGCGAGCACACTTTGCAGCGCGTTCCTTACTTGCTCGTGGTCGGTGATCGCGAGGTCGAGGAAGAACGCATTGCGGTGCGCAGCCTGGGCGGTGAAGACCTGGGCTCGTTAGCGATCGACGAATTTGTCGACCTGGTGAAACAGTAATCCGGTTTTCATGCCGGATTAATTTTTGCGTTACATACTGCTAGTAGATTAATCGGGAGAGTCCCCAATCGCAGATAACAAACAGAGCCGTCTCAACGATGAAATAACAGCGCCGGAAGTGCGCCTGATCGGTGAGGAAGGCGAGCAAAGAGGCATAGTGTCCCTGGAAGAGGCCCAGGGCCTGGCGGCAACAGCCGGCGTGGACCTTGTCGAGCTGGTACCGGATGCTGAACCCCCGGTTTGCCGTTTGATGGACTACGGCAAGTTCAGGTTTCAACAAAAGAAAAAGTTGCACGATCAGCGCAAGAAACAGCGCCAGGTGCACATCAAGGAAATCAAGTTTCGACCGGGCACCGAAGAGGGTGATTACCAGGTCAAACTGAGAAAGCTGACCGAGTTTATCGAGGTCGGTGACCGGGTCAAGGTGACCTGCCGTTTCCGAGGACGGGAAATGGCCCATATGGAGCTGGGAACACAGCTGCTCAAGCGAGTAGAGGAAGATACGAAGGAATTTACGACCGTGGATCAGTTTCCGCAGTCGGAAGGGCGCCAGATGACGATGATGCTGGTACCCAAAAAACGCTAGCTGTTTTCAGGCTGGCCACTACCCAAAGACGCGTCTCCGGCGTCCAGGGATTTTTTAATTTTATATTTTAACTGGAGTTAATCATGCCAAAGATGAAATCAGTCAGTGGCGCGGCCAAGCGTTTCAAACGAAATGCGGCTGGCGGCTACAAACGCAAGCAATCGCACTTGCGTCATATCCTCACCAAGAAATCGAGCAAGCGTAAACGCCAGCTTGGCGAAAAGCTCGATGTTCACGCAAACGACGTACAGCAGGTACGTCGCATGCTGCCGTATTCTTAGGGGGATAGAGTTATGTCAAGAGTAAAAAGAGGCGTCACCGCACATGCGCGCCACAAGAAGGTGCTGGCTAAAGCCAAGGGTTATCGCGGCGCACGCAGCAAGGTATTTCGCGTTGCCAAGCAAGCCGTGACCAAGGCCGGTCAATACGCTTATCGCGATCGCCGCCAGAAAAAGCGCCAGTTTCGGGCCCTGTGGATTGCACGTATCAACGCCGGCGCGCGTGAAAACGGCATGTCTTACAGCGTTTTCATGAATGGCCTGAAGAAAGCCGCGATCGAAATCGATCGCAAGGTGCTTTCCGATATTGCCATTTTTGATAAGCCCGCGTTCACTGCGCTGGTGGAAAAGGCCAGGGCTGGCCTGGAAGCCGCCTAGGCTTCGAGTTTTGATGTGGCGGGGAGACCAGTCTCCCTGCCATTGACGACCACTACCGAAACGTGTCCCCGGATCTCGAAAATCTGCTGGAGCAAGCCTCCGACGCTGCCAGTCAATCCAGCGACATGGCGGCGCTCGATGCCGTGCGTGTTGCCTATCTGGGAAAGAAAGGGGAAATCACCGCGCAGCTGAAAAATCTCGGCCAGTTGCCGGCGGCAGAGCGTCCGGCCGCGGGCCAGGCGATCAACCAGGTCAAGGTGAAAATCCAGGATTTGCTGGAGGCGCGCAAAGCCACGCTCAGCGACGCGGCAATCGCTTCCCGACTGGAAAGCGAAACCGTCGATATCTCCCTGCCCGGTCGGCGTAGCGCAGCCGGTGGGTTACACCCGGTTACGCTGACCATGAACCGCATCGACAAGATGTTCGGCAAGCTCGGGTTCGATATCGCCGAAGGCCCCGAGGTCGAGGACGATTTCCATAACTTCGAAGCGCTCAATATTCCCGAGCAACACCCGGCGCGGGCAATGCACGACACCTTTTATTTCGATGACGGGATGCTGTTACGCACGCACACCTCGCCGGTGCAAATTCGCGTTATGGAGAACCAGGAGCCGCCTTACCGGGTGATTGCGCCGGGTCGGGTTTATCGCTGCGATTCGGATCTGACCCATACCCCGATGTTCCACCAGGTGGAAGGTTTGCTGGTCGATGAAGATGTATCGTTCTCGGTATTGAAAGGCACGCTCGAGGAATTCCTCAAAATGTTCTTCGAACAAGAGGACCTGAAAACCCGGTTCCGGCCATCTTACTTCCCGTTCACCGAACCGTCGATGGAAGTCGACATCAGTTGCGTGATGTGTTCCGGCAACGGTTGCCGGGTCTGCAGTCATACCGGCTGGCTCGAGGTGCTGGGCTGCGGCATGGTGCACCCTGAGCTGTTCCGCCATACCGGCGTCGACGCTGAAAAATACACCGGCTATGCCTTCGGCATGGGCGTCGAGCGGCTGGCGATGCTGCGTTACGGCGTCAATGACCTGCGGCTCTTTTTCGAAAACGATTTGCGCTTCCTGCAGCAATTCACCTGACCGGCAACAGCTATGGAAATAAGCGAAAACTGGTTACGTGAATGGGTCGACCCCGCAGTGGACACCGACACCCTGGTCGGTCAGCTGACCATGGCGGGTCTCGAGGTTGGCGGCTTGCGCAGCGCGGCCCCGGTTCTCAGCAATATCGTGGTCGCGGAAGTTGTCAGCGCAGAGCGGCATCCCGATGCCGACAAGCTCAACCTGTGCCAGGTCAATGATGGCGAGGCCAGCTACCAGGTCGTCTGCGGCGCGAGCAACGTGCGTGCCGGTTTGAAGGTGGCTTTTGCTCGGGTCGGCGCCGAACTGCCCGGCATCAAGATTAAGAAAGCCAGGCTGCGCGGTGTCGAATCCGAGGGTATGATTTGTTCGGCTTCCGAGCTGCAGCTGGCCGAATCCTCGGCAGGCATTCTGGAGTTGCCCGGGGATGCGCCGCCGGGTATGTCGATCGTCGAGTACCTGGCCCTGGTCGATAATATTATCGATATCGATCTGACGCCGAACCGCGGTGACTGCCTCAGTATCGCCGGCGTCGCGCGCGAAGTGGCGGCGATCAACAAGTTGCCGCTGCAGCAAAGCGGCGAGACCAGCGTCGCGCCCGCGATCGATGATGTCTTCCCAATCGAACTGGAAGCGCCGCGGCATTGCCCACGCTATGTCGGGCGTATCATCAGGGGTATCGATCCGCAGGCACAAACACCCCTGTGGATGCAGGAAAAGCTGCGTCGCTGCGGCTTACGTCCGCTCAGCCCGGTCGTCGATGTCACCAATTACGTGATGATGGAACTCGGTCAACCGATGCACGGTTTCGACTTTGACAAGCTCAATGGTGGTATCCGCGTACGCCTGGCCGAGCCGGGCGAGAAACTGGCCCTGCTGGATCAGAGCGAGGTCGAATGCCGCGAAGATAGCTTGCTGATTGCAGACCATGCCGGCGGTGTTGCGCTGGCGGGCATCATGGGTGGGCTCGATAGTTCGGTGCAGCCGGATACGCGCAACATATTCCTCGAGGCCGCCCATTTCAGCGCCGTCGAGCTTGCCGGCAAGGCGCGCCAGTTCGGGATGCATACCGATGCGTCGCACCGCTTTGAGCGCGGTGTCGATGCGCAATTGCCGCCGCTGGCCATGCAGCGCGCCACCGAGTTGCTGCTGGCGATTGCCGGTGGCGAAGCAGGGCCCTTGATCGATGCGGTCGCCGAGGCGCAGATGCCGCCGACGCCACAGGTGGAATTGCGCTATCGGCAGGTTAATCGTTTGCTCGGTATCGACG
>CAMYML010000293.1 GCA_947259305.1 uncultured Gammaproteobacteria bacterium
TATCCTGCCGTAACAGATGGAAATTCATGGTTAATTTGACAGCGTTCAATTCGAGTTATACCGGCCCGCATAACAATAAACCAGCCCCGGCATGCTGAACGAAATCCTGATCCTGCTGTTTTTTTCGGTGGTCGGCGTCGCCCTGTTCAGACGCCTCGACATCCCGGCGGTGCTGGGTTACCTGGTGGTGGGATTGCTCGCCGGCGACAATGCCCTGGGCCTGATTCAGGACTCACATGCGATCGAACAGATCGCCGAAATCGGTGTGGTCTTCCTGTTGTTCACCATCGGCCTCGAAGTCTCCATCCCGCGCCTGATCGCGATGCGCAACATCGTTTTCGGTATCGGCGTGGTGCAGGTCATCGTCTCCACGCTGAGCACCGTCGCGCTGGGCGTCTGGTTCGGGCTGTCCTGGCAGGCCGCGTTCGCGGTCGGTGGCGCGCTGGCGATGTCGTCTACCGCGATCGTGGTCAAGATGCTGACCGAGCAATACGAGCTGCACCTGCCGCAGGGCAATATCTCGCTCGGCGTGCTGCTGTTTCAGGATCTGGCGGTAGTGCCCTTCCTGGTGTTGATACCTATTTTCGCCGATCCGTCTGCCGATTCGCTGCTGCTGCCGATGGGCCTGGCGCTGGTCAAGGGCGCTTTCGCCTTCGCGGTTATCTTCTATGCTGGCCAGTACCTGGTCCGGCCTGCGGTGCGCCTGATCGCCGGCACCCATTCGAGCGAATTGTTTACGTTGTTTATCCTGTTGATCGCGCTGGTGGCGGCCTGGCTCACCTGGCAGCTGGGGCTTTCGCTGGCCATGGGCGCCTTCCTCGCCGGTATCATGCTCGCCGAAACCGAGTATCAGCATCACGTTGAAAATGAAATCAGGCCGTTTCGCGACATTTTAATGGGCTTGTTTTTCATCTCCGTGGGGTCGCAGTTCGACTGGCACATTATCCTCGACGAAGCACTCGAAGTCGCGATACTGACGCTGGGGCTGATTGCCGGCAAGGGCATCGCGATCATGCTGATTACCCGGCTGGCCGGTTACCCCGCCGGAATCGCCGTGCGCGCCGGCATCCTGCTGGGCCAGGGCAGCGAATTCGGCTTCGCGCTGCTGGCGGTTACCATTACCAGCGGCCTGCTGAGCCTGGAGCTCAGTCAACCCATCATCGCGGCGATCATCCTCAGTATGGCCATTTCGCCGATGCTGATTCGCCATAATGAAGCCATCGCCAGCCGCTTTGCCCCGGGATATGCCGCCAGCGTAAGCCAGAATGAAACCAGTATCGAGGAAGCCTGCAGGAACCTCGAGGGTCATGTATTGCTGTGCGGCTTCGGACGCACCGCGCAAAACCTCGCCCAGTTTCTGAAGCGCGAGGGCATACCGTTTGTCGCGCTCGAAATCGATACCGAAATTGTGACCGAGGCGCGCGAAGCGGGTGAACCGGTATTTCTCGGTGACAGCAGCAATCCCGAGATTCTGCGTTTCGCCGCGATCGACAGCGCGCGCGTGCTGGTGATTTCCTTTACCGAGATCAAGGCCGCCGAGCATATCGCGCAAGCCGTCAGGGAGTTGCGTCCCGATGTGCCGCTGATCATCCGGACCCGCGACGACCGCCATCTCGAGCGCCTGCTCGAATGCGGCGCCGACGAAGTGATTCCGGATACCGTCGAGTCGAGCATGATGCTGGCGCGGCATACCCTCTCCGCGCTGGGGGAGGATCCGCAATCGATCGAGGAAATGCTCGACGAAGCGCGCGAGGGACACTACGCCAGGGTGCGCGCATTCTTCCACAGCCTGGAAGATGTTGACCTGCAGACGGCGGACCATCATCATTTGCACAGCATCGAAATTCTGTCCCGCTATCATGCGCTCGGGCGCAGTATCGGATCCCTGAGGTGCCTGGGTCAGATCAGGGTAATCGGGCTGCGCCGTAACGGCGTGACCAGCGAAGATCCGCTACCCGAAGTTGAATTCATAGCCGGCGACGTGCTGATTATCGAGGGTCACCCGGACGATATACAGGCGGCGGAAATCGAAATCATGTCAGGACTTTAAGGCGCAATGGCAGACGACGAAACAGAATCGCAACGGGAACTGCAATGGCAGCTACGGGTATCGCCACGCGCGCGCTACGCCAAGCTGCAAATCAGGCCCTATGGCGGACTGGAAGTGGTGATTCCGCCGCGTTTCCCGCGCGCTGAAATTCCGTTCCTGGTCGCCAAACACGCCGCCTGGGCGCGGCATCAGCTCGACAAGCAGGCCAGGCTGCGGCAATCGATCCGCCTGCCGCAGCATCTCAACCTGGCCTTCGACAACAGTTCGACCCCGGTGCACTATACCAGCCAGTCGCTGGCCTTCAATTTCGACCTGTTCAGCGATTTGTCGCCGCAACCTATTGTCATCGAGGGAAGCTCCCAGCAGGAACAGATCGGTCAACTACGCGCCTGGATACGGCGCCGCGCGCGCGAATTGTTGCCGCAACTGTTACACGAGGTGTCGCGGCAGACCGGGCTCGAGTTCAAACGCGTCACTATCCGCAGTCAGAAAACCCGCTGGGGCAGTTGCTCGAGTCGCGGCCATATCAGCCTCAATGATCAACTGCTGTTTCTGCCGGCACAAACCGTCGAGTACCTGATGATCCACGAACTTTGCCACACCCGCCATCTCAATCATTCGCGCAACTTCTGGGAGCTGGTGGAAAGCCGCTGCCCCGATTATCGCAGCCACGAAAAACTGCTCAGTCGCTCTCGGGACCTGGTGCCCGAGTGGTTCCAGATGGACTTGTTTAGCTGAGCCGGCAATTACGAAATCCCTGGCCTGGCATCTGGCTGATCCGGCCGTTCGATCGACTCATCACCGCATCGACCGTTTGAAACCGCACACCAAAGCAGACGCTGGGAAACCCAGGATGGGCGGCAGAAACCGACCCACAACGGACCCCCAGGTTTCGAATATCAGTAGCGGCTCCCGGCACATACCTGCCGTTGCTTTGGATTCGATTAATTGCCGAAAACGGCCAGGAACGGACCCCCCCCCCAGCCCACACGGGAGGCATCCGGGAATAGCAACCGTAAAACGGGGGTTTGACAGTGACGCCGATTAAAGGAGCAGACACCCACCACTGGTCATTTGGAGCTTAATTTTACCCAATATGGGGGATGCCGCACGTTAGCCACTCAGTTAGTATACGATGTTGGGGTAAACTAAAGTATGAATGATCATTTATCCGGGAGGGGGTTATGTATGTCTTATTTTCGCAAGTTCAATCGCTTTATTCTGTTTAGTCTGGCGTTGTTAGGCGTGAGCGTTACATCCGCTAACGCGGCCCTGGTCACGGAGTTACTTGGTTTAGATGTTGATGGCACGTTGTACGACGTAACATTACACACCGGCGGTGATGAGTTTATTGATCTATGGGACGGCGACAACGATGGTGTATTTGAGGCAGATGGTAGCCTTTTCGACTCGGCGCCTACCTTTTGGGGGGACAGCGCTGGTGCCCAGGCGGCGGCGGAGTCCATTATAGTAGCTCTCGGAGTTGATGATTGTACGGGATTATTCCTCGGCGGTGGCTGCGACAGCTTTCGCGTGCCGTTTCAATTCCCTGGCTTGCGGTCGGTGGAAGTATACACGGACCTATCCGCTGTTCTAGACATCGACGAAGTAGGACTGCGCACAGATCGTGTAGACCGAGCTCGGAGAGAGGCATTCAGACCGTACGCGAGTTTTACAAGGGCGTCGGAAGTTCCGGTGCCAGCCACCGTCTGGCTATTCGGTACAGCCCTGATTGGACTGGTCGGATTCAGTAAACGTAAATCTAGGAGTGCTGCTTAGCCCATCAATCGCAATACCTTGTAATCTTGCGACAGCCCATCGCTGCCAACGCGTTACATATGGTCCGAGAGAAAAAGTCATCTCATTCGAGGTGGCTTTTTTATGAGCGTCTCAAAAGGGTCGTGTCAGAGTCATTCATACATCACCCCGCGAGTGACCGCTGTTGGCCGAAGATTGTCTCCTGCCAGGGCTTTACGAGGGTCCGTTATTGAGAAAACTGCCGCTCAGACTTCATGAATCAGCGGCGATATCCGAC
>CAMYML010000294.1 GCA_947259305.1 uncultured Gammaproteobacteria bacterium
GGCTGGCAAATACAAGCATTGACGGGATCCTGAAAAAGGAGGGGTATCGATCAACGAATCCAGCTTGGCGTGTTGATTGACGCGTTCGGCGTCGTTGGCTCTGGCAGCGTCGGATGCTTCGTGCATGATTTTGCCGACGCTCAGCACCTTGTAGCGAGGTACATCCTCGGTAAACTCGCGGACATAGTCGTCGATGGGATTGGCCACAATTTCTTCCGGCGTGCCGATCTGGGAGATTTCGCCGTCTTTCATGATCGCAATATGATCGCCCATCTTGATCGCTTCGAGAAAATCGTGGGTGATAAAGATCATGGTCTTTTTTACTTCCGACTGAATCTTGATAAGCTCGTCCTGCATTTCACGCCGGATTAACGGGTCGAGTGCACTAAAGGGTTCGTCGAAGATCAGGATTTCCGGATCGACCGCCATTGCCCGGGCGAGTCCTACGCGCTGCTGCATGCCGCCGGAAAGCTCTCGTGGGTAATGATCGGCCCAGCCGTGCAGCCCTACCTTTTCCAGCACTTCCATCGCCTTCGCCTTGCGTTCCTTTTTATCCATGCCGCGGATTTCGAGACCGAAAGAAATGTTGTCGATGACCTTGCGGTGGGGAAACAGGCCGAAATGCTGAAATACCATGCTCATACGGAAGCGGCGCAGTTCCATCAGCCGGGCATCGTTGAAACCCATGATGTCCTCGCCATCGATGATCATTTCGCCGGCAGTCGGATCGATCAGACGCGAAATACAGCGCACCAACGTCGATTTACCGCTACCCGACAAACCCATGACAACGAAGGTTTCGCCTGTTTTTATTTCGAATGAAACGTCCTTCACGGCGATGACATGACCGGTCTGCTCCTGCACCTCGGCGCGGGACAGGGATCTGTCGATGGTTTCCAGTGTTCGCTGCGGATAGGTACCGAATATCTTCCAGATATTCTTGCACACAATCTTCGGAGCTTCGGACATGGTAATACTCGTTATAAGCCGGAATCTCGCGCTATCTTAGCCTGAAGACGAATCGGCTGTAAACCGACAGCGATGCTGTTGCAGGCTGCCGGGATCGAGGCTAAGCTAGGGCGAAAATGCAGTCAGGGCGAGGGGTTATGAGCGCAGTCATCGATGATCAGCAGGGATCCGGCCTGTTTGCCTATTTCTGGAACGAACACCGAAGCTGGGTCGTCACCTTTGCCCTGCTGGCCGTATCGCTGATTGTCTGGAAGCTTCACGCTGCGGAAACTATTTTCCCCCAAAGCCTGATCGATGCTTTCCCTTTTGCCGAAAAAACCGACGCCTTCGATGAGTGGCTGCGGCCCTACATCCAGCCTACGACGAGAGCCATTGCGGCCGGCGCGGTCTGGCTGTACGAAGGCCTGGTCAATTTTCTGACTTTTACCCAGTGGCAAATCGTATTCGTGATCCTGATCCTGCCGGCCTTCGCGTACGGCGGGCTGCGCCTCGGCCTGCTCGGGATCATCGGCGTTAGCAGCTTTCTGGTGCTCGATTTCTGGGACGAATCGATGGAAACCCTGAGCCTGATGAGCATTTCGATTCTGATTTCGGTCGTCATCGGCGTGCTGCTTGGCGTTATGGCGTCGCAGAACGATCGATTCGAAGCGGTGGTCAAACCGATACTCGATACGATGCAGACGCTACCGGCTTTCGTCTACCTGATTCCCGCGTTTTACCTGTTCGGCATCGGTCCGCCAGGCGCGATCCTGGCGACGGTAATTTATGCCTTGCCGCCGGTGGTCCGCCTGACCAATCTCGGGATCCGCCAGGTGCCGGCCGGAATCGACGAGGCTGCCACCTCGTTCGGCGCGACCGGCCTGCAGTCGCTGCTCAAGGTCAAGATGCCACTGGCGATGCCGTCGATCAAGCTTGGAGTGAATCAGACCGTCATGATGGCGCTGGCGCTGGTGGTGCTGGCGACTTTCATCGGCTCGCCGGGACTCGGAGATATCGTCTACACGGGGCTGGTGCGGCTTAACGTCGGCAAGGCGCTGGAAGGCGGTCTGGCCATCGTGCTGATGGCAGTCGTGCTCGATCGGGTGACCTATGCGATGGGCACTATCGAACAGGTCAGGGCGGGCCAGCACGACCAGGTTTTCCGCCTGTTTCCGCAGGCCCTGGAAAACGTCAAGCCGGTTCTCTATCTCGAGTACGCTATCGACTGGGTCTGGCGCCAGTTCGCCGCGCTCGGTAATTACACCACCTTGCTGCTAACTGTCATACTCTGCAAACTCGCGTCCCTGGTCGATTCCAGCATGGCACTCAGGCTGCGCGAGATATTGCTCGCGCGCAGTTTTTTGATTGCGAGCCTGGTGCTGGTCTCGATTCTGATGCTGCTTGATGCGCATACCGATATTTTCGGCAAATTCCCGCGCGCGTGGGAATATAGCTTCCGCACGCCGGTCAACCAGTACATGGACGTGCTGGTGACCAGCAAGGTGTTTTACGCGATTACCACGGCGATCAAGGAAGGCCTGTTCTACGGCTTGATCAACCCACTGAATAGTTTCCTCAAGGGCTTGCCCTGGTGGTACACGGCGGCGGTTTTCGTTACCGGCGCCTGGTTGTTCAGCGGCCGCGCGCTGGCGATCGGAACCCTGGTGGGCTTCCTCTTCATCGGCGCGGCCGACCTGTGGATTTTCGGTATGAAAACGCTGTCGACGGTTACCGTGTCGGTATTGATCTGCTTTATCCTCGGCGTACCGCTCGGCATCATGGCGGCCTACAACAAAACGGTCGACACGCTGCTCAGGCCGGTGCTCGACACGATGCAGACGCTGCCGGTGTTCGTTTACCTGGTGCCGGTAGTCATGTTATTCGGCGCGGGGCAGGTGTCGTCCGTTCTCGCGACCGTCGTCTATGCCTTACCGCCGCTGGTGCGCTGCACCACGCTCGGTATCCGCGAACTGCCGGAACAGATCGATGAAGTGTCGCATTCGTTTGGCGCATCGATGACGCAAACGCTGACCAAGATCAAGATTCCGATGGCGATCCCGGCCATCATGCTCGGCGTCAACCAGGCAATCATGATGGCGCTGGCGATGGAGGTCGTTACCCCGCTGATCGGTGGACAGGGTCTCGGCATGCAGGTTTTCGACGGTATGAATCGAGCCAGTCTCGGCATTTCACTACAGGCGGGGGTTGGCATCGTACTGCTCGCGATCATTCTGGATCGCATGTCGCAGGCCTGGACCCGCACCCAGCGCGAAGCCATGGGTCTGACCTGATTTCGGATAAAATCCCAGGCTCGACAAGGGTTTATACACACAGTATCATCCAGTGATTCCGCCCGCATTGGCGGGAAAAAACAATATCCGAAGAGAGGAGATATAAAATGTCATTCAAATTCAAAACAGTGCTTGCCTGCGTACTATTGGCACTGGGTCTGGGTACGGCGCACGCGGCCAAACGCCTGATTGCAGCCGATCCGGACTGGACCGGTGGCCTGGTGACCTGCCTGGTGGCCCAGTACATCCTGGAAAACGAAATGGGTTACAAGATCAAGCGCGTCACCATGCCTTCGGGCCCCGGCGTGTTTGAAGCCACTAAATCCGGAGATCTCGATTTCGCCTGCGAATCCTGGCCGTCGTATAACCCGGCCGGCGACAAGTACATCAAGCAATTCGGTGGCGACGGTTCGGTTAGCTATCTGGGCGCAACCGGCATCGTCGGCAAGAGCGGTTACTTCGTGCCGCGATACGTGGTCGAAGGCGATGCTTCGCGCGGGATCCCGGTCTCCGCGCCAGATCTGAAATCCTACCAGGATTTAAACCAGTACAGTCATATGTTCAAGAGCCTGGAATCGGGCGACAAGGGTAGCCTGATCGGTTGCCCGGTAGCGGCCTGGTTGTGCGAAGACCAGAAGCGACTCGATTTGCTGGGTGTCGATTTCCATGCACAGGCGCTCGGCTCCGAAACTGCGCACTGGGCAGAAATACAGGCCAAGTACAAGCGCGGCGAGCCTTTCGTGGCCTATGCCTGGGCACCGCACTGGATTCACGCCGCGCTCGACCTGATCGAAATCGAGTT
>CAMYML010000295.1 GCA_947259305.1 uncultured Gammaproteobacteria bacterium
CTCTGGAAGCGCGCGTAGGGGCACATGTACAGGCATACCTGTTCGCGCATAAACCCGGCGTTGCCATAGGTAGCGAAGCTGTAAAACAGGATCCAGAAGGTTTCCCAGGGTCCCAGGCTAGCGGTAAACAGTTTGGTGGCGAGTTCGTCGATCGGCGTGAAGTAACCGACAAAGGTAAATCCGGTCCATAGCGAGAAGGCTATCCAGACGCTATGTTTAATCACCTTGGTGCGAATTTTTGCCGCCGAGTTCGGCGCCTTGTCGAGTTTCATACGGCGCCCGCGCTTGCCCTCGATCTTGCGTTCCATCCACAGGTAGGCCTCGGTCCAGACGGTTTGCGGGCAGGCGTAGCCGCACCAGACCCGTCCCACCAGGGCGGTAAAGAAGAATAGCGACAGGCCGGCCAGAATCAGCAGGGCGGCCAGGTAAATAAAGTCCTGCGGCCACAGGGTCAGGCCGAAGATATAAAATTTTCGCGCCGGCAGATCGAACAGCAGCGCCTGGCGGCCATCCCACTGCAGCAGCGGCATGATGTAGTAAATGCCGAGCAGGCCGACGATCGAGAGCACGCGCAGGCGGGTAAATCTTCCGCGGACTTCACGCGGATATATTTTCTTGTGCGCTGCGTAAAGAGCTTTATCAGTGAAATATAGCGTGCCGTAACTCGACACGATCCCGAGCAGCCAGAATACGAAGAAGCCGATGGTGTAGGCCGCCAGCGGGCTAACATCGATGTCGAGATTAAACGGGATTAATTCCCTCGGATTAAACGCCGAGAAAAAAATTCCGCTAGCGACAATCGCGGTGACAAACGAAGGCCATAAAACCGAGATTGCCTGCTGGATACGCGGGATATTTTGAGGGCGCGGCGCGGCCATCAATTTCCCTGTGACAGGCCGTAAATATACGCCGTCAACAGGTGCACCTTGGCTTCACCGAGAAACTCTCCGAACGCCGGCATTTTTCCGTTACGGCCTATAGTCAGCGATTCCGCGATACGGTTGATCGAACCGCCGTAAAGCCAGCTATCGTCTGTCAGGTTGGGTGCGCCCAGCGCGGTGTTGCCGGTGCCGGTTGGCCCGTGGCAGGCGACGCAGAATATGTCGTACTTGGCCTTGCCGCTCGCGGCCATCTCGGCGATGGTCGAGCGCCCGGAAAGACTCAGCACATACTGGGTTACCTCGTCTACGCCAGTCTGGCCGCCGAGTGCGGCTTCCCACGCGGGCATTGCCGCCTGCCGCCCCAGAGTCAGAGTGGTTTTAATACTTTGCGGATCCCCGCCCCACAGCCAGTCGCCGTCACGCAGGTTTGGAAAACCGCGCGCTCCGCGGGCATCGGAGCCGTGGCAGGTCGAGCAATAGTTGATGTACAGGCGCTCGCCGATCTTGAGCGCAGCGTCATCCTTGATCAGGTCGAGAATCGGAGTCTGCTGGTAACGCGCGAACAGCGGGCCGACCTTGGCTTCCATGATGCTTACTTCCTGCTCGTATTGACCCTTCGAAGTCCAGTTGAGGAGTCCGGAGAAGTGACCCAGGCCAGGATAAAGCAGCAGGTAAAAGCCGCCGAAGGCGAGCGTGATGTAAAACAGCCCGAGCCACCAGCGCGGCAGGGGATTGTTGAGTTCGGTCAGATCGTTGTCCCAGACGTGGCCGGTGCTTTCGACGTCATCGGTTTTCTTCACGCCCGCGGTCATCCAGCGAATCAGCCAGAGACAGGCGAGGATACTGATGACGGTAAGAATTGCGATATACCAGTGCCAGAATTCGCTATTAAAATCGGCCATCTGTCTACTCCGAATCGGTTTTGTTGTTGTCAGACAACTGGTCGTCTTCAAACGGCAGGCGCGCTGCCTCGTCGAAGGCGGACTTGCGCTTGCCGCTAAAAGCCCATACCACGATGCCGAGAAAAGTAATCATCACGACGATGGTCCAGATCGACTGAAAAAATGTAAACATGGGCTATCTCCTTGACTTGACGTGGATGCCAAGACCTTGCAGGTAGGCAATCATGGCGTCCATTTCGGTCTTGCCTTCGAGCGTTGCCGCTGCCGCCTCGATTTCCGCGTCGGTATAGGGTGCGCCGAGGGTGCGCAGGGTTTCCATCTTGGCCTCGATGTCGCTGCCGTCGAGCATGTTTTCCTGCAGCCACGGATAGCCGGGCATGATCGATTCGGGCACGACGTCGCGCGGGTTGATCAGGTGAACACGGTGCCAGTCGTCGCTGTAGCGTCCGCCGACGCGGTGCAGGTCGGGCCCGGTGCGCTTCGATCCCCACTGGAACGGGCGGTCGTAAACGTATTCGCCGGCAACCGAATAGTGGCCGTAGCGCTCGGTTTCGGCGCGGAAAGGCCGGATCATCTGCGAGTGGCACAGATAGCAACCTTCGCGCACGTAGATATCGCGACCTTCCAGGCGCAGCGCCGAGTAGGGCTTGAGTCCGGCAACCGGCTCGGTCAGCGAATCCTGAAAGAACAGCGGGACGATCTGCACCAGGCCACCGATGGAGATCACGATGATGACCAGAACGATCATCAGGCCAATATTTTTTTCAACTTTATCGTGTGCTGAAGCCATAGTGTTATCTCGTTACTTAGTGGGCGCTTGCCGGTTCTGGGATTTCAACTTCGACGGGTTTGGCGTCGGCGATGCTGCGCCACAGGTTGTAAGCCATCACCAGCGCACCGAGCAGGAAGAAGGCGCCACCGAGTGCGCGCACAATGTAGTAGGGATGCATCGCCTGCACCGATTCGACGAAACTGTAGGTCAAAGTGCCATCGGCATTGACCGCGCGCCACATCAGGCCCTGCATGATACCCGCTACCCACATCGAAGCGATGTATAGGACGATGCCGATGGTCGCGGTCCAGAAATGCACTTCGACCAGCTTCAGGCTGTAGAGCTCACGACCGAACAGGCGTGGAATCAGGTAGTACATCGCGCCCATGGAAACCAGCGCGACCCAGCCGAGTGCGCCGGAATGCACGTGACCGATGGTCCAGTCGGTGTAGTGCGATAGCGCGTTGACCGTTTTGATCGCCATCATCGGACCTTCGAAGGTCGACATACCGTAGAAAGAAATCGATACGACCAGCAGCCGCAGTACCGGGTCGGTACGAAGTTTGTGCCAGGCGCCGGACAGCGTCATGATGCCGTTGATCATACCGCCCCAGGAAGGCGCCAGCAGAATTAGCGACATGACCATGCCCAGCGATTGCGCCCAGTCGGGCAGCGCGGTGTAGTGCAGGTGGTGCGGCCCGGCCCAGATATAGGTGAACACCAGCGCCCAGAAGTGCACCACGGAAAGGCGGTAGGAGTAAACCGGGCGTCCCGCCTGTTTCGGCACGAAGTAATACATGATGCCGAGGAAGCCGGCGGTGAGGAAGAATCCGACCGCGTTATGCCCGTACCACCATTGCACCATCGCATCCTGCACCCCGGCGTAGGCGGAGTAAGATTTCAGGATGGTAACCGGCAGCGCCGCGCTGTTGAACAGGTGCAGCACCGCGACGGTGATGATGAATGCTCCGAAAAACCAGTTGGCGACATAGATATGCGGAATCTTGCGCTTGATGATGGTGCCGAAGAACACCAGCGCGTAGCTGACCCAGACCAGCGTGATCAGGATGTCGATTGGCCACTCCAGTTCGGCATATTCCTTGCTGGTGGTGATGCCGAGCGGCAAGGTAATCGCAGCCAGCAGGATGACTGCCTGCCAGCCCCAGAAGGTAAATCCTGCCAGCGCCGGGAACGCGAGCCTGGCATGACAGGTATGCTGCACCACGTAATAGGAGCAGGAGAATAGCGCACAGCCGCCGAAAGCGAAGATGACCGCGTTGGTATGCAGCGGGCGCAGCCGGCCGAAGGTCAGCCAGGGAACATCGAAATTGAGCGCCGGCCAGGCCAGTTGTGCGGCGATCAAAACGCCGACCGACATGCCAACAATGCCCCATACGATGGTCATGATCGCAAACTGTCGAACTACCTTGTAGTTGTAGGTTTCAGTGTTAGTCATCTAGTGCTTCCTCGATGTCTGATATGCATCAAACGGATGAATCTTTGGATATAAAAGGGGTTATTGGGTAAATACCGGCTGCAGGCCCATGCCCCATAACAGGGCAGTCATGCCGAGCAGGGATACCAGCGAAACCAGCCCGACCGCGAGTACAGCGGAGGAATAGAGAAACCCGCGCTCGGCCGGTATCTCCATCATAATCGGCAATCCCGAATACAGCAGGTACACGGTATAGGCCAGCGCCGGCAGCCCCAGCAACATGTTCAGCCACAGCACGGGGTAGACTTCCATGATGCCGATCAGAAACAGCGGTGTCGCGGTATAGGCGGCCAGGGCGATACACAACGGTAGCGGTTTGACGACCTCGTAGGCCTTGCCCAGCAGGTGAATGACCCAGCCGATGGTGAATACGCCGACGATCAACGCCAGGTAGTAAATAATCGCAATCGATATCGCGGATTCCCCGGTGATGCGGATCGGCTCGCCGACGCCGATGCGCCAGCCCACCTGCGTGGTGCCGATGTAACCCGAAATTGCCGGAATCGCCGCCAGCACGAAAACAAAGCCGACG
>CAMYML010000296.1 GCA_947259305.1 uncultured Gammaproteobacteria bacterium
AGATGACCTCGACCGGCAGATTCGATTTGATCAACTGCGCCGCCTGCAGCATCTTGCCGCCGAGCGCACTGTCGGCCGGATAGAGCGCGCCATTGTCTGGTGTAATCGCGGCTAAATCCGCGGCCTGCAATTCTTCCATCGCGGCCAATGCGGCATTGGCAGGCCCAGCGAAGGGCACCGCGGACTTGAACATATCCGCGAGCACCTGGGGATAGCCGGAATCGATAATCTCCGGGTCAAAACTGAAATCATTCAGATTGTCGATGGCCAGCGGCTCGAGTGCCCCGCCGAGCGCAACCGGCACATTACCGCTGATCGAAATCGCGCGAAATGCCGAGCTCGACGCCGGGGGGCTCAGTGTCAGGTGCCGACCGAGCCAGCCGGTGGTGGGCCCGGTCTTCGCCACCACGCCGCGCTCGATCAGGTTTTGCGCCGAAAAGTGGGAACGGATCTGATGCGGAACCCCGGTGGCGTGCACCAGCGCCAGGTCGCCGGCGTCGTAGATCGGTTTCAACGGCGCTAGCGCGGGATGCAACGCGTAATCATCGGTGACATAAATGCCGCCGTTCGGGTTGCCCGGCGCGGGATTCTCCTAGCGCAGGTGAAAATAAACCGAGCTGATCAAGACCGCTCCGACCAGCGCCGAAGCCAGTTCGGGCTCGCCTGGCCCCAGGACCTCGTCCGCGGTAACCTTGAATTCGCCTTCAAGCCATTCGACGATGAGCCTGCGATCCTCCCTCAGCAGCGGGCGCATCAATACCGCATCGGTAATCGCATCGACCACCGTATTGACGCTATCGGCACCCTTCAGCATCGCCGGGTAGTCGATCTGGATGACGTCAATTTCCGGTATCAGGCCGGAGAGACTCAGAAAGGAGAGCCGCCAGCGGTTGAGTAAACCACCGGTGCTCGCCCAGTAGCTTTGTTCGTCCGGGTAACCGTCCGGCGTCGGCCAGTAAAACGGCAATTGTCCAAGCGAGTTTTGCATGTAAAACCAGAACTGTCCGTTATCGGGCGGATAGGCGGTGTCGGGCGCCAACGCGCGCACTACCCCGGCGAGGCATTCGCTCGGCCGGGTAAATTTCAAATCGGCTTCATCGACAAAGGCCGCCGTGGCGAACAATGCGCGCAAGGTATGCTTGATGTCGCCGTCGGAAATCGTAAACGCGCCCGCCACTGCATCGATCGCTGCCTGCGGTGGCGTGTCGCTGATAAAGCGCTGGCACAGCTTGGTCGCAATGAAGTTTGCCGTCGACGGATGTGCGGCGAGGATATCGAGCACCTGCTCACCATCGGCCTGGCCGCCGCCGGCCGCGATCGAGTTGCCGAGCACCAGCTTGGCCTGCTGATCATGAATCAGGTCGCCATAGACAAATTCGCCGTAGTCACCGCCCGTGTCGTCCGGGAAACGCAGCGCCCAGCCGGTAAAACAGCGCGCAACTTCCTTGACATCGTTTTCGGTGTAGCCACCGTCGACACCCAGCGTATGCAATTCCATCAATTCACGCGCGTAGTTTTCATTCGGCGCTACTGCCTGATTAAAGAAGTTATCGAGGTAAAACAACATCGCCGGGCTTTTCGCCGAGGCATGCAGCAGATCGCGGAAATTGCCGAGCGCGTGCTGGCGAATCACCTGCTGGTCGTCATCGGGCTTCAGGGTCGGGCCGAGACCGTTAATCAGATGGATATTGAAATGATCGCTCCAGAACTCGACCATGATTTCGAACAGCTGGCGCTTGCTAAACATCTGCCGATACTGGGTCGCGGCGATCATTTGCGTGGCAACGTCGAAAATATTGTCCGGAAATCCCGCAATCAGCTGCACCGGGGTTTGCACGGTCAGCGGAAACAGCGCCTGGATATCGGCGGCCAGGCTACCATCGTTGATATTCAGGTGATCCAGTTGCGCTTCGAGATAATTGCTGATGCCGAGGGTTTTTATCGACGACAGCTCATCGCGGTGCGGGCCGAAGCTGGTGCGCTTGAGCACGGAGTATTCCGCGCTCGGTTTCGGAACCGGGGACACTTGCGCTGTCGGCGGATCGTCATCGTCATCGTCATCCGAGCCGCCACCGCCACAGGCGGGCAGCACGGTGACCAGGGCGCCATAACCGAGCCCACGGCCAAACATCTGCAAAAACTCGCGGCGATTCTGCAACCTGCCGAGAATTGCGTCCAGTTCGGGTGAGCCGGGTTTTGCCATCAGCTCGCTCGTTTCGCTAAAAATACTGTAAAGCCATCAATCATGCCGTCTTACCTAATATTGTCAGGTAAAACTAAGAGACACCGCTTGCGCGGAAATTTGAAAAATTACTGTTTTTCGACGACAGACAGAAAGTAATCGCGCTCGTCCTGGTCGTTCAATTCCTCGGCCAGGCGTGCATAGAGCTCGCCGGCATCGGCGCATTCCTGCGCCACTGCATCGACGATTACCGAGGCCACCGGGCCGAGAATATCGGAAAGCCGCTTTTCTGCGGCCAGCACAACTGCAGGGGTCAGGTGTTCCCTGGCCGCAACATGCATTTCGGAGACGATGGTTTTGAACTCTGTGACTTCCTTGCCATCGCTGGTCACGCGTATCTGCTGCACCTGCAAAACTTCGGGAAAGTTGCCGAACATTTCTTCCAGGCTTTCCAGGCTGCAGTTCAGTACGCCGATCGCCTTGATGGAGATCCGGGACTCAGCGCCACTGGTTTTGATTTGATGAGCCTGGTACTGCAATCCTACCTGGCGTAATTCGCGCACCAGGCGCGACAGCGTGCCGGGTTTACTCGTGCAAAGCAGCTGTAGTGAAAAATCGAACATGATCAGGGTTTGGCTTTGACATTGGCTTTAGCCTGGGCCTGCATTCTCTTCATCATTTGTACAATTTTGATAATGCTGCGACGCATGCGGTTGAACGCGCGCAGCATGTCGGCGATTTCGTCATTGCCGGTTACCTTGATTTCCGCGTTGCGCAGGTTTCCCTTGCTGGCTTCATCCGCCAACCTCGTAATCTGTGATACCGGCTTCAATACTAGCTTGCGAATAACGATATTGATGACCAGAAAAATAATCAGGAAAATCACCGCCATCGACAGCAGAAAACTGATAAAGGTTTTTCGCGCCAGTTCGGCCGGCAAGGTATAGGGCACCACAACCATTTGCGTGCCGACGACTTCGTTGAGCTGCCAGCCAAAGCCGCCTTCATCGCCGTAAATGGCGCGCATCGCCGCGGGCGCATTTTCCGGCTCGCTATGGCAGGCCAGGCACTTGGGATTGGTAATGCGTATCGGGTAAGAGATATAGAGCGATTTAACGCCGCTTATTTCCTGTCTGCCGACCAGCTTACCCAGCGCGGGATTGGCGATGAACTGGTTGATGATCTGTTCTTCCATGGGCGTGGCCTTGTCACGCGGATTGGTCGGATTGAAAACGGCTTCCCGGTAGCTGTAATTAGGGCGCGTCTGCTGCACCAGGTTAGCGATCTGCGTCGCGGAGTAAGCCGGCACCGTTTGCGGGTGAAACTTGCCGTCGTTGTTCTGGTTTAGCAGCGGCCGCAGCTCGTTGACCGTGTAGCTACGTACTGCGAGCGCTTCCTGCATGATCAGCTCGGCCTGATCGGTAACCTGCCGCAATGCGTTGTCTTCGGTCAATAAATAGGAATTAACGCCGACGAGCAAAAGCCCAAGCGCGAATGTGGCCCCCAAAATCAGGTTAATTCTTGTTATTAATTTCATCGTGCCCCCCGAGCACTAATGAGAAATTACATGATAATTCTGCTTCAATTAGTTATTTTTTATACAATTTTATTACGACGAACCATTGAAGAATAGCCCACTTTAGCGGATTTAGCGGAGTCTCGCAGAAATAAATCGCCGCCGGATTGCGCCGCCTCAATCAGTCCTGGTGACATGGGTTGAACCCCCGCCCTGGCGGTACGGATAGTAATGTTCGACCAGGCGTTGTAGAGTTTCATTATGCGCTCACATCGAGTCTGCAAAACTGTCTTATCGCTCATATCGCTGATGCAGATCAAGCCTTTTTCATATCAATTATCCATATAATCAAAACCTGCAAATTCCACGAGTGCTTGTTATGCAGGCTTTAAACCACGAGGTAGCCACCAGACTGCGCGCTATCGCGGAGCTGCTGAGAACGCAGCAGGCCAATCCATTTCGCGTAAATGCCTACCTGCACGCCGCCGATACGCTCGATAACCTGGGGCAAAATGTCGCCGATCTGATTCAGGCGAAAGGTATCGAGGGACTGGTGGCGCTGCCGGGCATCGGCGAAGGCATTGCACGCTCGATCTACGAGTACGTCGCCACCGGGCGCATGTCGCGTCTCGAAAATCTCAAGGGCGCTGCCGATCCGGTCGAGTTGTTCCGTTCGATTCCCACCGTCGGCAGGACATTGGCGGAACGCATCCACGATCAGTTGCATGTCGACAGCCTGGAAGCGCTGGAAAACGCGGTACGCGATGGCCAACTCGGCCAGGTTGAAGGTCTCGGCAGCAAACGCCGCGAAGCGATCG
>CAMYML010000297.1 GCA_947259305.1 uncultured Gammaproteobacteria bacterium
TGTCAGGGAGCAATTGTTACTAAGTTTAGAGGAAATGGCTCTCTGACACCTATTTCCCCATTTTGCGTCTGATCCCGAAAATGCTAGCCGACGCGCCGCAGTATTCGATCCAGCATTTGATCGCTCAGCAGGCGCTTTAACCAGGTGAACAGGTAGGTCGGGAAAGTGACCGGATAGCGGATTTTGGGTTGTCTGCTCTCCAGTGCGTGCAGCACACGTTTTAACACGGCCTCCGGTGGCAGGGTAAATGGCTGTACGTTGCCGCTGGTTTCAAAACCTTGAATCATTTTCGTGTAGCGTTCGCGATGAACACTGCTTTCTACCTCGATGTGTTGCTGGAAGGCGCGATAGGCGTTTGCTCGAAACCGGCTTTCTACCGGTCCGGGTTCGATCAGGCTGACGTGAATATCCGTCCCGGCAAGCTCCAGGCGCAGGGTGTCGCTGAAGCCTTCGATGGCGAACTTGCTGGCGTTATACGCGCCGCGCATCGGCAGCGCGATAAATCCGAGTATCGAGCTGTTTTGAATAATACGGCCGTAGCCCTGTGCGCGCATGACCGGAATGAGGCGATTGGTCAGCTCCATCCAGCCGAATACATTGGTTTCGAACTGCTGTCGCATCGCCTCGCGGCTGAGATCTTCACAGGCGCCGGGCTGGCCATAGGCGCCGTTGTTGAACAGGGCATATAAATGCCCGCCGGTCAGTTCCAATACCTGCTCGACGGCTGATTTGATGCTCGCGGAATCCGCGTAATCGAGCACCAGGCACTCGATGCCGGCCTGCTGAAAAGCCGCACGGTCGTCGGGATTACGCACGCTGGCAAAGACGCGATAACCGCGCGCATGTAAGCCTCGCGCAACACACTCGCCGATACCGCTCGAACAGCCGGTGACGAGCACACTGCGCTTTACCGTAGCGTTGATCTGCGCCATGGCTCAGGTCTCGTCGAGCGCAAAGCGTTCGCGCAGGAAACGGGCGATGCCTTCCTCGTCGTGATGCCCGATGACCGCCGTCGCGGCCGCTTTGACTGCAGCATTGGCATTGGACGGTGCGTAACCCTCGTCGGCTGCCTCGAACATACTGAGGTCGTTGTCGCTGTCGCCAAAACAGATGACGCGTTCGAGGCCGAGCAATTCTTTCAGCGTCTGGATGGCGCCGCCCTTGCTGGCGTCACTGTGGTGAACATCCAGCCAGTGCCACTCGGCGCCTTCCCGGGCAAGGCCGGAATAGGCGACCAGGTGCGCTTCGTCCTCGACGCTGTGCACGACCGCCTGGATGGCATTGGCCGCCCCGATCGAATTGATGTGCGTGACGGCGGCATTCGCAGGCAACTCGTCGAACGCGCGCATCCTGACCTGACCGTCGATACCGAGGACCCGAACCAGCTCGAGATCGGCATCCGATTGCAACACGGAGTGGTACACCGTGCTTTTATCGTCTTCGTCCAGGGTGAAGACGAAAGGCGTCAATCCCTGGTGGAGACAGGCGCGGACGACGTTTTCGAGCTCGGCCGCGGTGAGCGTCGTGCTGCTCGAAAATTTCTGCTGCTGTGGATGCCAGATCATCACGCCGTTCTTGTAAGCCTGCGGCAGGGGGAAGCAATGGCCTTGCAGGATTGCCCGCGCCCCGTGCAGCGTGCGGCCTGTCGCGACGGTGTAGGCAATCTCGCGTTGCGACAACAGTTTCAGCGTCTCGCTGGTGTAATCCGATATCGTCGATTGCCGGTTGAGCAGCGTTCCGTCGAGGTCAAAAACAATGAGTTCCATCGATAACAGTTTGTGGTGAAAGTTGGGCGTTAGTTTCGCTGCTCGGCCGGGTCGATGCAAACCCGAAGATCGTGGAATTCAGGGGACAGTATACAATGGCACCTACCTAAGGGCGTCATTCCCGCCCTCGCCGTCATTCCCGCGCTCACCGTCATTCCCGCGCGCACTGTCATTCCCGCGCTCACTGTCATTCCCGCGCTCACTGTCATTCCCGCGCAAGCGGGAATCTTGTAACAGCTGCTTTCCAGTAATATCAAGACCGATACGTCGGACCGCCGCTTGCGCGGGTATGACGCCTTAAGTTAGTGCCATTCGGGACAGAATACCTGATTCAATTTTCTCACCGGCGATCAGCGTAAATTGCGCAAAGATTTCGTGCTCGGAATGGCAGGCAGTCAGTTGACCGCCATTAAACAGGTGTACTGTCCCCCGAATTTCATGCAGCTAAAAAATGCGATCAGGCCAGTAACGAGAATCAGATAAAAAGTCATCCTGCAGGTCACGGTTATTCTGCCGATAGAACAAATGATTCGATCCCCTTGTCCATGGTTAGCCAGGTATCACAAGCGCCAACAGCCGGGTATCATGCCTGCGGAAATACAATTCGCACAACAGGAGAGGAAATGTGATTGAATTCTTTTTTGATTATGGCTTGTTTGCCGCCAAGCTGGCCACCATCGTTATTGCCATATTGGTTGTTGTCGTCGTATCGGTTATGGCCACCCTGCGGGTCAAGAAATCGAGGAAAGGTCATATCGAGACAACCTGGGTCAACGACGAAATCGATGCCATGCGCATTGCGCTAGATGCCGGGGTATCCGACCCGGATACCTTCAAACTGCATCTCAAACAAAAAAAGCGGCAGGAAAAGCTCGAGCGCAAGGCCCGCCGGAAAGCGTTGAAGCTTAGCACCAGTGGCGATGCCGACGGGGAAACCCAGGCGGACACAAAACCGCGGGTTTTTGTCCTCGATTTCCAGGGCGATCTCAGGGCCCTGGCAGTAGCCCGCCTGCGTAAGGAAATTACGGCGGTGTTATCGTTGGTACGGCCCGGCGACGAGGTGGTCGTGCGCCTCGAGAGCCACGGCGGCATGGTGCATGCTTACGGGCTCGCGTCGTCGCAATTGCAGCGCATCAAGGAACACAACATCGGCTTGACCGTGTGCGTCGATAAAGTCGCCGCCAGCGGCGGTTACATGATGGCTTGCGTGGCCAATAAAATCCTGGCCGCGCCCTTTGCCATTCTTGGGTCGATCGGCGTGGTCGCCCAGCTGCCCAATTTCAATCGCCTGCTGAAAAAGCACGACATCGATTTCGAGATGATAACGGCGGGCGAATTCAAACGCACCTTGACGATGCTGGGCGAGAACACTGATAAGGGGCGGGAGAAGCTCACCGAGGAAATTGAAGACACTCACCTGCTGTTCAAGGAATTCGTCACGCAGCACCGGCCCGGGCTCGATATCGACCGGGTCGCGACCGGAGAAACCTGGTTCGGCCAGCGCGCGCTGGACCTGGCACTGGTCGACGAATTGACCACCAGCGACGAATACATCGCCAAAGCCTGCGCGGCTGCGGACGTGTTCGAGGTCAAGTACGTGGAGCGGATACCGCTCCCGGAACGACTAGGTATCGTCTTGCAGGAGGCGGTCGACGGTTTATTGATGCGCTGGTGGGAAAGGGGCCTGCATTCCCGGTTTTTTTCCTGAGCGCGCGCGCTGGGGATGCTTGAAACAATTCCAGGGACACAATACTGATTTCGAAATAGTCCGAATATTTTGCTTAACTTGAAATTAGTATTGTGTCCCCGGAATACCCAGACTGAATGCGTTGGTGCGCTATGGTTTCGTCCTGCTGGACCAGCGTGGTCGATCCGACCACATCGGCATGGACGATGACCGCGAGTTGGCGTGACAGGGGTTTCAGTGGCATCGATGATCCGACCGCAGGCTAGTGCAGCAAGCGCGCGCTAGCCGGGTTCGCCGCCGAAGTGTTCCCAGAATTCTTTTTTCGGGTGGCTGTGCGGAAAGGGCTCGTCCGGCACGGGTGCTTCGAGGAACTCGCACAACGGCTCCCAGCCGTCGGCGACGTGAAACACCAGCAGCCGGTCCGCCGGAATCGTCTCGCGCACGCGCTGGTTGTTGGCGCGATAGGCGGCGATCGCGACATCGCGATCGGTGAAATCGGTAAAGGTGCCCTGAATCATCCAGTCGTGCATCAGCGT
>CAMYML010000298.1 GCA_947259305.1 uncultured Gammaproteobacteria bacterium
CGAGGCGATGTTGAGGTTGAGGATATTGATTGCCATGTTACGACGGTCCGCTTTACGGTTAGGCTTAATAGCTTGCCATTATAAACATATTACAGTTTAAATCTCTTCACCAACTGGGAAAAGGTAAGCAATGCTTTTCCCAGGAAACGAATGTCAGTTAATGGCCGTAGGTTGCCTCTCACCCGGGCCTAATGAGCGTCTCCTTTGGAGATATCAGGCCCCCAGCCAGCAATACCAGGCCTCCGTAACCCTCCCGACGGAGGCACCCGATTGTCTTTTGCACAGCCTGGTAGCACAATTGCAGACTAGAGGTAAAACACAATGTATAAAACAACCATAGCTGGCAGCCTGCCCAAGCCTGGCTGGCTGGCTGAACCAGAAAAATTATGGGCACCATGGCGCCTCCAGGGGAAAGATCTGGAGAGGGGTAAGCGAGATGCATCGCTGGTCTGGATCAGCGAACAGGAAGCAGCGGGTATCGATATTGTCACCAATGGCGAGCAGTTTCGTGAGCATTTCGTGCATGGATTTTTGAAGCATGTCGAAGGCATCAACTGGAACAAGATGACCACCATGGGAATTCGGGATAATCGGTACGATGCGGAAGTACCCACGGTGACTGACAAGCTCGCGCGTAAATATAAGGTTCATAGCGATGAAGTGGCCTTTACCCGGGCGCACACCAAATCCGAATTGAAGTTTACTCTCCCAGGCCCGATGACGATTTGTGACACTATTGCTGACGAACACTATGGTAATCGTGCCGACATGGCGATGGCGTTCGCCGAATTGCTGAACCAGGAGGCCCGAGAGCTGGCCGCACTTGGCGTAGATCTGATGCAATTCGATGAACCTGCATTCAATGTATTCACGGAAGATGTGAAGGAATGGGGTATCGCAGCCCTGCATAAGGCCATCGAAGGTCTGCCCTGCAAAACCGCAGTACATATCTGTTATGGCTACGGAATCCAGGAAAACATCGACTGGAAAAAATCCCTTGGGTCTGAATGGCGGCAGTACGAAGAAATATTCCCCGTTATTAACGATAGCGGGATTGATCAGGTTTCGCTGGAGTGCGCCAATTCCAAGGTCCCCATGTCGCTTATCGGCCTGCTCAAGGATAAGGAGGTCATGGTAGGCGCCATAGATGTAGCCAGTTTTGAAGCCGAAACTCCGGAGCAGGTCGCAGCGGTTATTCATGAAGCCGGGAAGTATGTCGCGGCAGAGCAGATATTACCTTGCACCAACTGTGGTATGGCGCCCTTGCCACGTGACCTGGCACTGAAAAAACTTGAGGCCCTGGGCGCTGGCGCCAGACTGGCAGCCAAAGGCAACTAAAATTAATTTTTCGACATTTACAGATGAAGGAGAACGCCGTTCTTATATTAATATCAATGTTCGTTCCTGGCCGAAGATTACCTCCTAGCTCAGCCAGTTGAGCGTCGCCTTAGGAGAAAACCGCCCCCGTAATCCTCAAAAAATAACGGCTCTTAACGCAGGTAACGCGCCACCCCGCCTTTGCGCCCGAGGCAAGAGATACATAGCGCTTTAAACACCTGGCTTTATTAAACCTCATCCTTTTCCGGCAGAAAGCCGCCGGCCTGCATATTCCACAGGCGAGCGTAGTGACCGTTTCTCTGCAACAGTTGCTGGTGGCTGCCATCTTCGACGATCTTGCCCTGATCGAACACGAGAATACGGTCCATATGCGAGATCGTCGACAGACGGTGTGCGACGACGACGACGGTTCGGCCCTTCATCAGGTTATCCAGGCCCGCCTGAATTTTCTTCTCGGTTACCGAATCCAGCGACGAAGTCGCTTCATCCAGAATCAGAATCGGCGCATCCTTGAGGATAGCGCGGGCAATCGAGATACGCTGCCTTTGCCCACCGGAAAGCTTGACTCCACGTTCCCCCACCAGCGATTCGTACTGCTTTTCCGTTTGCAGGATAAATTCATGGGCATGTGCTTTTTTGGCCGCCTCGATCACTTCATCATCGCTGGCATCCAGGCGTCCGTAGCGAATATTCTCCATCAGCGAACGGTGAAACAACTGCGGATCCTGCGGAATCATCGACACGCTTTCCCGTAGGCTATCCTGCGTCACTTCGAGGATATTCTGGCCATCGATCCTGATGCTCCCGCCCTGGGGTTCGAAAAGTCGCAGCACAAGGTTCACAAAGGTGGATTTGCCCGAACCGGAAAATCCCACCAGGCCGACCTGTTGCTTCGGAGGGATTGTTACATGCAGATGCTCGAATACCTGCAATCCTTCCTGGTAGGTAAAAGAGACGTCGTTAAAGGCTATTTCACCCTGCGTGACCTGCAAAGCGGGCGCATCGGGCTCATCCACTATTTCGTGTGACTGAACAAAAACCGAAACCCCGTCGCTGATATTGCCGAGGTATTCGAAGAATTCGAGAAAGCTTCGACTCAGGCCGCGCGCAGCTTCGATCAACAGTATGGTCAGGCCCGCAACCATGGAGAATTCACCGACCGTCATATCCCCTTCAGACCAGATTTTCAGGGCATATCCCACCATCGAAACCATCAGCACCATGGCCGCGGTGAATTGAAACCAGCGTAATTTTTCCATGTACCAGTAAGTACGCAAGGCATGATTCACTTCGTGATTCAGGTAGTCTGTCAGATAGTCCTCTTCATACTGGCGGCGCGCGAACATCTTGGCATTCATCACGTTGGTCACTGAATCCACCACCTTGCCGGTAACCAGCGATCGCGCCGCGGCAAAATCCCTGGCGTAAACCCGACAGCGCCGGGCCAGCAAATAAGATACGTAAATATAGATGGCCAACCACAGGCTCAGCACCAGGGCCAGCTCGCCACTGGCGCCGAACAGTATGATCAATGCCACCAGCGATTTGATGATCAACGGATAAAAGTCGAAAGTGATCGTCCACAGGGCGTGCATGCTGCTCATCGAAACTTCCGCGATGCGATTCGCCAGCGACCCGGCAAAATGCGAAATGAAGTAGCGATGCGAGTGGTGCTGCAGGTAACTGAACAGCGACTTGCGTATCTCGGCGCGCAGGTAGGGCCCGGTCAATACCAGCATCGCGCCACTGGCCCGACTGAACAGCACGATCCCAAGATTCAGCAGGGCAAAAAGCAACAGCCCGTCCCAGGCGGCGTCGAAAATATCCGCACCCGTCTGATTGGCAAGCGTTACCGCATCGATTATCTCTTTCACGGCATAGGGCAGCATAATGGTGCAGGCCGCCTGGGCCGCCTCGAAGACGAATATACCGAGCAGGGTATTGCGCGATTTAAGATAAAAGTAGAGCGCAAAGCGCCAGGGCGAACGCGAAAGGCGTGGCGCCTCCTCGGCAATGATCAGGCTCGTTTCCATCGGGCAAGTGTAGCCGGATCTGCGTATTCGAGAGAACTTAATTCGGCGGTGACGATCGGGTAATCGGATTCACAGGCGCAACCAGCCGAGGCGGCCATGAGCCGGATAATCGAATCGGCCAGGCTCCCGGATGACGCTAATTCTCGCGGCGGTCCGATGCATCGGGGTGACTGCGCTCGATGGCGGCTACTGGTGGGTTGCCTTATCGCCCCAGATTTTGCTGAGACGCGCATCGCGACCACAACCAAAGCGGTAGTACTTGTAACGCAGCGGCGATTTTTTGTAGTAATCCTGGTGATAGGACTCGTCACCCTTGATCGGGAAAAAAGTAGCGCGCGGCAGAATTGGCGTAATCACCTTCTGTCCGGGGAACATTTCGACGACTTTTTGTTTCGATTTTTCCGCCAGCTCGCGCTCTGCATCAGTGTCGACAAAAATCGCGGCCAGGTAACTATGACCCTTGTCGCAAAACTGGCCGCGCGCATCGAAGGGGTCGTGGTTCACCCAGAAGTGATCGAGGATACCCTGATAGTCGACGATCGCAGGATCGTAGGTGATTTCGACAGCTTCGTAGTGCCCCGTG
>CAMYML010000299.1 GCA_947259305.1 uncultured Gammaproteobacteria bacterium
CTATATACACTGCGGTTCTGCGCGCGCGGGCGCCTTGCACTAGCCTAATTTAGGCCCTTAGAAAGGCATCCTCGGTTCATACCAACTACCAGGTTCCTTTCCGCCGTATTGCTGCGTTGCCCACGTGCTCGAACCTCATGTATGTCTATATACACTGCGGTTCTGCGCGCGCGGGCGCCTTGCACTAGCCTAATTTAGGCCCTTAGAAAGGCATCCTCGGTTCAGGGAATTTGTTTCATCCCCATCCGCCGGAACTTGTAACTGACATCAGGTGACACATGATATCAGATATATTCTTGAATTTGGTCGGGGTGGAGAGATTCGAACTCCCGACCCACTGCTCCCAAAGCAGTTGCGCTACCAGGCTGCGCTACACCCCGTTTTGCCCCAACGGCGCGAATAACGCGTCGGTGGGCAAGGCGCGGAATCATACGCTGATCAAAAAGTGGCGTCAATTGAATAGCAGCCCGAAATCCATCCGCTTCACAGCTAACTAACGCCTCGCGTTGATATCAGCTAGGCGCGGCGCCAGCGAGTACCCTGGGCGCCATCCTCGATGACGATGCCGGCGGCACTTAACTCGTCGCGAATACGATCGGCATCGGCCCAGTCTTTGGCGGCGCGCGCCTGCAGGCGTTGCTCGACGAGTTCGTCGATCGCGCTATCACTGAGGCCGCTTCCGACCTGCCCTGGCGTCGATTTGAGATACTCGTCGGCATCGGCCTGCAACAGGCCGATGATTCCGCCGAGATAGCGCAACAGGCTCGCCAGGCGATGTTGTTCATCGCTGTTTGCGGATTTGACGCGGTTAATCTCGCGCACCAGGTCGAACAATACCGCAATCGCGCTGACGGTATTGAAATCATCGCAAAGCGCCTGCTCGAAACGCTGCTGGTACTCGCTGTTCTCGGGAAACTCCACCGACCTGGTATCCTGCAGCGCCGCGTAAAAACGCTGCAACGCCGCACGTGCGTTATTCAGCTGATCCTCCGAATAGTTCAGCTGGCTACGATAATGGCTGCTGACAATGAAGTAACGGATCTCCTCGGCTCGGTAGGTTTCGAGCACCTCGCGCAAAACAAAGAAATTACCCAGCGACTTCGACATCTTTTCTTCGTTGACCTGCACGAAACCGTTATGCATCCAGTAGTTGACAAATTTCTCGCCATTGCAGGATTCGCTTTGCGCAATCTCGTTTTCATGATGGGGAAACTGTAAATCATGCCCGCCGCCATGAATATCGAAATGCTTACCCAGCAGGCTATTCGACATCGCCGAACACTCGATATGCCAACCGGGACGTCCGTCACCGTATTTCGAAGGCCACTTCGGCTCGCCCGGTTTAGCCGATTTCCACAATACGAAATCCAGCGGATCGCGTTTACCCTCATCGACGTCGACCCGCTCACCGGCGCGTAACTCGTCAATCTTCTTACCCGACAGCTTGCCGTAGTCGTCAAACTTCGCGACCGAAAAATACACATCGCCATTGTCCGCCCGGTAGGCATAATCCTGCTGCTCCAGTTTTTCGATCATTTCGAGAATCGGCTCGATAGTCTCGGTAGCGCAGGGTTCCATATCGGGGCGCAGCACGCCCAGGGCGTCGGCGTCTTCGTGCATCGCCTTGATGAAGCGCCCGGTTAAATGAAAATACTCTTCGCCGTTTTCATGGGCACGATTAATGATCTTGTCGTCGATATCGGTGATATTTCGCACATAGGTCACCTCGTAGCCGAGGTGTTTCAGAAACCGGTAGACCACATCAAACACCACCAGTACGCGGGCATGTCCAATGTGGCAGTAATCGTAAACCGTCATGCCGCAGACGTACATACGAACCTGTCCCGGGATTATGGGCGCAAAGGTTTCTTTCTTGTTGCTCAGGCTATTGTATATGGTCAGCATCAGGTGGCTTTACGGGGTGTAGAAATCAAGCGCTAGAGTTTAAAAGATGCCTGCTCCGAATCAAACCGTTAATTCATGCCCGGCTTCCCTAAGCGCATACAAATCAGTAGAATCCGCAGGTTTGAAAACAACTGGAACGCTGATGAAACAAACGCTACTCCCGATTGCAGTCGTGCTCGCAGCTATCCTTTCCCTGGTACTTTATCCCAACATCAAAGGAGCCAACGCGATGAATGATGAAACTGCAGCCAACCCGACCGTCCTGATCGAAACGACAATGGGCAATATCACGATCGAACTCGATATGGAAAGCGCACCCAGCACCAGCGAGAACTTTCTTGCCTATGTCGATGACGGCTATTTTGTCGACACCACTTTTCACCGGGTGATCCCCAATTTCATGATCCAGGGTGGCGGCATCACGGCCGACATGCAGGATAAGCCCAGTAAACGCGAACCCATCGAAAACGAAGCCAACAATGGGCTAAAAAATGATCGCGGCACCCTGGCCATGGCGCGCACCAGCGATCCGCATTCGGCGACCTCGCAGTTTTTCATCAACCACGCCGATAACGAGTTCCTGAACTTCACCAGCGAATCGATGCAGGGCTGGGGCTACGCCGTATTCGGCAAAGTCACCGAGGGTATGGACATCGTCGACGCCATGGCGCAGGTGCCGACCGGAAACAAGGGCGGGCATCAGAACGTTCCGATCGAAACCATTACCATCACCGGAGTCAGCCGCCAGTAATAACGGCATTCTGGCATGGGCACAGAGCACCTCTTTATTTCCGACTGCCATCTGGACCCGGGGCGCCCCGAAATAACGACCGCGCTGATCCAATTTCTGGACGATCGCGCCGCCAGTGCGAGCCAGCTTTATATCCTGGGTGATTTGTTCGAAGTCTGGCTCGGTGATGACGATCCGGCTGCCGCTGGGCAGCCGCTGATCGATTCCCTGCAGGCGCTGGCGGCAAAAATACCGGTTTATTTCATGGCGGGTAACCGAGATTTTTTACTGGGCCAGGACTTTGCCGCGCGCGTCGGCCTGACCTTGCTCGACGAGCCGCAGCAGTTGCAACTCGGAAATCAGCGGGCGTTATTGATTCACGGCGACACCCTGTGCACCGACGATCACGACTACCAGCAGTTCCGCAATCTGGTGCGCAGCCCCGCATGGCAGGCCGAGTTTCTCGGTCAACCGCTGGTTGAACGCCAGCGAGTCGCGGCCCAGTTGCGCAGCGACAGCGTCGCGGCAATGGCGCAAAAGACACTGGATATCATGGATGTCAACCCGCAGGCGGTGCAGGACTGCTTCCGGCAAAACCGTGTCGATACGATCATTCATGGGCACACGCATCGACCCGCGGTGCATCGCTACGATGAATCTCTGGTGAGATTTGTACTCGGCGACTGGAATCCCGGGCCCAGTTACCTGTCGTGGAATCAGCAGCAGGGATTCAAACTGGTGGACCCCAGAGTCCAGGGCGATTAGAAATCCCGTTCCAGCGCATCGAGCTCTTGCCGACGAAACCCGGCCTCGATGCGCGCCGGCCGATTGAAAGGGCCGCGCAACCTGCCCCCCATGTACAGGTCGACGAGTTCGCGAAAAGTGACTTCCGCATCGAGATTCTGTTCGTCGCACAGGCGTTCGAACCAGTAGTTACCGATACGCACATGCCCGATTTCGTCCCGGTATATGATTTCCAGAATCTCGACCGCGGCGGTGTCATCGAATTGTCTGAATTTGACGATCATCGCCGGCGTGACATCCAGCCCTCGCGCTTCCATTACGCGCGGCACCAGGGCCATACGGAGCAGCAGGTTGTGGCGCGTTTTACAAACCATGTCCCACAGACCCCGATGCGCCGGGCAGGCACCGTAGTAACTGCCGCGGCGCTTTAATTCTGCCGCCAGCAATTGAAAATGTCGGGCTTCTTCGGTCGCGACCAGCAGCCAGTCGTCGACGAATCTGCGCGGCATTCGCCGAAATCGATAA
>CAMYML010000300.1:0-3890 GCA_947259305.1 uncultured Gammaproteobacteria bacterium
GATAAAGATGCCTTCGACCAGCCCCGCGCACGCCGGCATGAACTTCGAACAAAAACTTGAAGCCTGGCGCTACCTGCTCGATTTCATCGACTAGGTATTTTTTACTCTGAGTAAAGCCTGGGTGTCAGGATTTGAGCAGGCGCTTGCGGATGTGCGCCATCGGCGCTTCGTCGTTATAGACGACTTGCTGATTCTCGAGGGTGACGCCGAGCGAGGCCCATAGCGCATCGAGGTCGACAGGGAAAGGGTCGGCTTTCATTTTCCGGTAAAGCGGCACCAGCACGGCGACGCCGGTGGCGCGGTCGCCGGCTTCGAAGACTTGCATCGCGGTGGTGTCGGCGTGCATCGACAGGCCGGCATCGAGCACGCCGCGCAACGCGTCGCGCAGGCTCTTGCGATTGTCGGTCAACTTGCGAATTTCGATGTCGGCCAGCATGCAGAAAATCGCGCCGCCCCAGTATGTGCGACCCCAGGTCGGGGTCAGGTCGAGTCCGCGATCCCCCTCTTGCGGTAATCCCTGCGGCATGCGTTCGATGAAGTAGCGCCAGATTTGTTCCTCGCTCAGGTGACCGTGCTGCGCGCGCGCAATCGATTCGACGTAGGTGGCCAGCCCCTCCAGCAACCAGGCCTGCGCCGGGGGTACGTTGGCCATTGCCAGGTGCACCATTTCGTGCACCAGGATCCAGTCGCGGCGCAGCATTTCGGGATTGATATCTTCGCCAACATCGATACGCACATACGGCGTTTCGCCACCAAAGGCCCGCCCGAAGCGCACCTTGTCGCCAGCGGCGACCATCAGGTTGATATGTACGCTTTTAACCGGGAAACGACCGTAATACTTTTGTACGGCTTTGGTGCAGTAGAGCACCCAGTCGAGTAGCATGTCTTTCTTCGAGCGCAGCACCCGGTCGCGGATTTCGACGCTGACACGGCTGCCATCGATGTCGAAAGCGAATTCCTTGTCGCTTATGATTTCTATTTCCGGATCCGCAGCGTAAAGGCTGCCGGAAAATGCCAGTAGCATTATCAGGATGCGCACCACGATGACTCCCCTTTATTTTAGGTATTCAGTCTCTGACTGAATCCTGGCGCAAAGGTTCACTCGGGCTCTTGTTCGCAGTGTTTCGCCGACAGCCCGGCGTCATACCAGTCGGCGCGATCGCGCCAGAAGATATTGTCCTCCGGGTCGATACCCGGTGGCTCGCTCAAACTGCCTGCCGGAATGACCAGCTTGCCGCTTTTGAGGCTGGTATAGGGAACCAGCGAGCCGCAGTGGGTGCAGAAGCACTTTGAGATCACGTTCGACTCGTCGGGCGTGTAACGTTTGATCAGATCTTCCCCCGACAGCCACTCGATGCGATCGGCGCTGGTAAAAATATTGGCCGCGTGCGCGCTGCCGGTCGAGCGTCGGCACTGGCTACAGTGGCACAGGTGGAACGCGTCGAACGGGCCGCTTACCTGGTACTGCACGCGACCACAGAGGCAGGCGCCTTTGATCGTTTCACTCATGGGTCATACCTCCGTTACTGACTGGCGATCAATCTGCCGATCACGTCTTCGAAATGGCTCTCATGCACGTTGGCAAAGGCAAAGCGGATAAATTGCTCCTGCTCCTGGCCGAAATAACTGCCCGGCAGGCAGACGATTTCCTGCTCCTGGATCAGGCGTTTGACCACGTCGCGCGCGGGTGCCTCAAACGGGTGCTCGATATAGGCGAAATAAGCGCCGGCGCTGACCAGGCGATACTTGAGATCCGGATGGCTGAAGGCCGCTTTGATCGCGATCGCGCGCTGCGCCAGTTCGTCGGACTTTTCGATTTTCCAGTCATGCAGGTTTTGCAGGCCGTAGAGCGCGGCGAGCTGGCCCGCATGCGGCGCGCAGATCGCGGTGCAATCCTGGATCTTCTTGAGCTGATCGAGCAATGACTGGCTGGCCACGACCGCGCCGGTGCGAAAACCGGTCAGGCTGAAGACCTTGGAGAAGCTGTAGAGGTGCACAAAGGTATCGCGCCAGTCGCTGCGCGCAAAAAGTTTATGTGGCACAGAATCGATGTCGATGAAATCGCGATAGGTCTCGTCGACGATTAACGCCAGGCCGTGTTCGCATGCAAGTTCGAAAAAAGCTTCGATACACTCGTGGTCGTAAATCGCACCGCTTGGATTATTCGGTGTCACCAGCAGGATGGCGCGGGTGCGCGCGTTGATCAGCCCGCGAGCTTCCTCGGGGTCGGGCATCGCGGTTGCGGCATTAAACGACAGGTAGCGCGGGGTGACGGCGCGGGTCGTCAGCCACATCTGGTGATTAAAGTAGCAGGGCAGGGGAACGATGATTTCATCACCCTCGTGGCACAGGGTATCGACCACCGAGCAAAACGCCTGGTTGCAGCCGGCGGTGATGAGCACGTCTGCCTCGTTGACCGAACCCTGGTAACGTTCGCTGATGTTGCCGGCGAGCGCCTCACGCAGCGGTGGAATGCCGCGAATATCGGTGTAGGTGGCGCCTTCACCGGCCTTGATTGCGTCGCCCAGGTAATCGCGCAGCGATTGCGGCGGCAGGTGCGCCGGTACCGCCTGGCACATGTCGATCAGGTTTTTGGAAGCGGGATTCTTGACCCATGACCAGGCTTCGGCTATCGGCGCCGCGGCGCAATCGAGTACATTCGGATTAAATTTCATAATATCATCGAGCTATTTTCAGCCGATGTTAGTGAATTCCGGCGCTGCTTACCAGTCTCAATAAGCTATGCCATAATTCCGCCCTGAACTGTTACAGGAATCATCAATGAAATATCTACACACCATGGTGCGCGTGCACGATCTCGAGGCATCGCTGGTTTTTTACCGCGATTTACTGGGGCTGGTCGAAACCGATCGTTACGAAAGCGAGCAAGGCCAGTTTACATTGGTCTACCTGGCGGCGCCCGAGGACGTCGAGCAGGTTAAGTCTGAGCGCGCCCCGCTGATCGAATTGACCTATAACTGGGACGGCGAAGTCTACCAGGGCGGCCGTAATTTCGGGCACCTGGCGTTTGCGGTGGACGATGTGTACGCCGTTTGTCAAAAAGCGCTCGATGCCGGTATCACCATCAACGTGCCGCCGCGTGACGGGCACATGGCGTTCTTCCGTTCGCCGGATAATATTTCGATCGAACTCCTGCAAAAGGGCGACTCGCTGCCGACGGCCGAACCCTGGGCTTCGATGCCAACCACGGGCGAGTGGTAACCGTGGAGCGCTACCTGGCAGGCCGCGTGGCGATCGTCACCGGCGGCTTTGCCGGTATCGGCAAGGCGATAGCCATCGCGTTGGCCGAGCGCGGCGCCACCATCGCCGTCGGCGCCCGCCGCCAGCCCGAGCAGGCGATCGCGGAACTCGAAGCGGTTAGCGATAGCCTGTTCTGGCAACGGCTCGATGTCGCCGATAGCGCTAGCGTAGGTGCATTTGTAACGGCGCTCGAAGCACGGCACGGGCCGGTCGACATACTGGTCAATTCGGCCGGTGTTTCAACCCATGAATACGTCTGTGGTCACGATGAGCAATCATGGCTCGATGTGATCGATATCAATCTGAGCGGGCCGTTTCGCATGATTCGTACCTGCCTGCCGAAAATGATCGAGCGTCGCTGGGGACGCATCATCAATATCGGCTCGACCGCGGCCTCGACCGCAACCGCGGATCACGCCGCCTACTGCGCTTCCAAGTCGGGTTTGCTTGGATTGAACCGGGCGGTTGCACTCGAAGGCGCGCCGCACGGAGTGAGCTCGGTCGTTATCAGCCCGACCTGGGTGCAGACCGAGATGATGGACAACAGCATGGCTATCCAGGCGCGTAATGCCGGCACCAGCGTCGAAGCGGAATATGCAAAGGTGATCGACGAGCAACCGCAAAAACGA
>CAMYML010000300.1:3898-7739 GCA_947259305.1 uncultured Gammaproteobacteria bacterium
CGCGCTGGCTGCGTTTCTGTGCCGCGACGAAGCGCTCGGTATTACCATGGAAGACATTCAGTTAAATGCCGGGGCCCTGTGGTAGGCTAGCCTGATGGCGTTACTGAATTTACAGGCCAGTTATTTCACGATCGAAAATCCGCTGCGTTGGCTGGAGCGCGTTTTGCACCGGTTTCGGCATTGCCAGACAGTGCGCATCAATCGACGCGAGGTCGAGGTCAGCTGGACGGGTCGCGCCGATAGAGCGTTAGAGCGGCGCAACCAGGCGCTAATTGTCGAGCTGCAGCTTTATTTTTCCTGCGTGGTCAAAAAGCGCGTGCTGTTTCATCATCATCCAGTTGCCTACGACTGCATCCGCGTCAGTGACAAAATTGAATTAACTTTTCAGCCGATCGCATCGGCAGTCTGTGACCCGCGAGAATTTGCCGCAAGCCTTCCGCAGGGCAAAAATCTTGCCGCGGGCAAGGCCGCGCGCATGGTGCCGCGGGTCGTCGAAATTGACTATCGGCGGGGTTACTGGGAAGGTCAGTTCCACTACTAGACCCGAGTCAGACAGGCGCCAGCGACCGAAATTCGCGCGCTCCGTTCGAACAGTTCCAGGACTATTTCCAAGGTTTTGCCGAGCGATAAAGCAATCGATAGTTTTTTAGAGCATTAGAATTGACTTATATTAGAAAAAACTAATATACTGCGCCGAAATCATTTAGGAGCCAAACATGAGTATCGATCGAATTGTTATGCTGTTTGCCGGTGCGGTAGTCCTCGTCAGCGTGTTGCTGTCACAGGTTCATCACGTTTACTGGTTGTTTTTGACCGCCTTTGTCGGCGCCAATCTGCTGCAGGCCTCGTTCACCGGATTTTGCCCGTTGGCGAGGATTCTCAAGGCGCTGGGCAGCAAGCCCGGTCAGGCATTTTCGTAACCCTGAAACCAGGGGCAGGTCGTTCAAGGTTTGCCCCTGCTAGCCTCATCTCGAGTCAACGCTGGATGACCCGTTTACTGTATTTCGATCCCTATTTCACACGGATGACAATCGCCTACTCCGCTAGTTGAGTTAGCTGTCTGAAAAAAGTAATCGACGCGAGACAAGAGCATAATGCTGGACAGCTTTGACCAGCATAGACTCGAGCAGACGGGACCCGACAAGATTTCCGATGCGCAGATTTCACAACTATATGAAGGATACGCCGGCCTTCCAGCAGCAAACGCAGGGTCACCAGGAAATTCGTTTCCCGCCGTTTTCATCGTGGATGGTGTTTACCGATGCCGTCAGCCACGCCTGCCTGTCGGGGCAGTTTGCCTTCGTTCATACCAGTATCGTACGTCTCACCAGTTATCGCTTGCCGGAGCTTGCGCCGATCAACCTACTGCGACAGGCCGCCCAGGCAGAGTGAAACCCCGCAGCCGCGGGAAATGCCTTGCGGCTGTTAACTACCCACTGACCAGGCGCTTTATGGCGACTTCGAGGCGGTCGATGACGGCATCGACCACAATCAAATCCATCACCCCCTCGTTTTCGATGCGCGTGCCCCAACGTAACTCGTCAGGATGTTTGTTCAGATATTTTTGTGCCGCCTCGGCGAATTTGTCGACACAGAGATCGAGCGAACCATAGGGGCCGCTACGCAATGACCAGGTGCTTGCATGCAGGGCGATCACCGGTGTCGCCAGTGCGTTAGCCAGGTGCGAGGGCCCGGAATCGGGGCTAATTACGAGATCGGCGCGGTTTAACAGCGCCACCAGCTGTGGCAGCGTATCCTGGCCTATCAGGTTGAGCGCGCTGGTTTGCATCGCTGCCTCTATCGACTCGCCGGTCGCGGCCTCCAGTGCGGATGGCCCACCCGAGAGTACCACCATCATGCCATGTTCACGCGCCGCGTAGTCGGCGACCGCAGCATATCGATCAGCGCGCCAGTTACGCGCCGGATGGCTAGAGCAGGGTGAAATCAGCAATACGCGCTGCCGCGCCGGAATCATTCGCTCGACGAAGGCTGCAGCCTCGTCCGTAATCGGAAAGTCCCATACCGGTTGCTCGACGTCCAGGCCGATGCTGCGGGCAAAGGACAGGTGCCCCTGCAGTTGATGTTCATGCCAGGTTTCGGGTATGGCATGGGTCATGAAAAATCGATGAAAATCCCGCGCGCGTTTCCGGTCCCAGCCCAGCTTGATATCCGCCGCGACGCAGGCGCCGGTGAAGTTTGCCCGCGCCGAGGTTTGCATCTGTAGCAGAAGGTCGAAACGTTCTGTCGCCAGCTGCCGCCGCAGGCGCCAGTATCCGCGCCAGCCCGAATTCTTATCGACGACGACGAAGCGCACCCCGTCGAGCAGGGAGAGTAATTTATGCTCCAACGGTGAACAAATCCAGGTGATGCGGGATTGCGGCCAGTTTTGCTGGATCGCGCGTAGCACCGGTACCCCATGGGTCACGTCGCCGAGTGCCGACAGACGTATAATACAAATGTTTTCAGGTGGCTGGTCGAACCGCAGCATCGGCTTCCTCGGAGGATTTGGGCCAGGTTTGAATCGAAGCAGAATTTATTAATCCGGCGACAATATATATTGCCGGCGGGTAAATGAAAGGCGCTTGCGGGACCGATTCTAGCATTGATTGCCGCTAAGTGAGCTTCCCGATGAGCGGCTGGTTTCGATTCCATGTTTGCCTTAGCCGGGACAACAACTTCCCTGACTCAGTTTTTTTTGGGGAATAAAAAAGGCCAGATAACGGGATATGGGGTATCCCGATACCTGGCCGAAGGTTACAACCGAAGAGCGCGTGTAACACGAATTCGGTTAGGAGGTTCTAGTCCCAGTTCAGCGCGCCACCGGTTTGATATTCGGTCACGCGGGTCTCAAAAAAGTTTTTCTCCTTTTTCAGGTTGGCCTGTTCATCCAGCCACGGCAATGCGTTTTCCGCACCCGGGAACGGGATCTTATGGTTCAATTTATTGGCGCGGCGGTTGGCGATGAAGCGGAACTGCGCGATATGGTCTTCCGCACTGTAACCCAGGATCGGGTCAGGCAGCAGGAACTTCGCATACTGTGCTTCCGCGGCCTCGGCTTCTTCCCACATTTGCTGGATCACTTTCGGATTAATTTTGAGGTTTTCTTCCAGCACGATTTGATTGCAAACCCGGATGCCGAAAGAAGCGTGTAACACTTCATCGCGCATGATGTACTGCAATTGTTCGGCGGAACCCTTCATCAACCCGCGCCGCTGCAGCGCGAAGATCGGGCTGAAGCCGTTGTAAAACCAGGTACCTTCGAATACGCCGGCGAAGAAGGTGTAGGCGAGCACGAAGTTTTCGAGTTCATCGCGATCATTCAGATCGATATCGGGGCGCAGTACCGAATCGAGACGCCGGTTACACATCTGGATCTTGTAGTGAATTTCGGGTACTACGCGGTAGCGGTTATAAATCTCGCCCTGATCGAGACCCAGGGTTTCGATGCAATGCTGGTAGGTCCAGGTGTGCATCGCTTCCTCGTATACCTGGCGCGCCTGGTATATCTGCAGTTCGGGTGCCGACATCTTTTCCATTACCGCGAGGCCGATATTGCGCATCGCCATAATGTCTGACGTGGTCAGGTAAGACAGCACGTTTTCATAAACGTGACGCTCTTCCAGGGTCAGCTTGTGCAGGTAATCATGCACGTCCTGGGTCATGTTGATGTCGAGCGGCGTCCAGTGGTTCTTGTTGGCGTTGAGGAAGTATTCCCATGCCCAGGGGTACTTGAACGGCGCCAGCTGGTTGATGTCGGCGAGGCCGTTGACCACGCGCTTGTCTTCGGCTCTGACCGGTTTGGCCGCCACCGGGTTGATGGTCGGGCGCTGCTGATCGCCGG
>CAMYML010000301.1 GCA_947259305.1 uncultured Gammaproteobacteria bacterium
CGACCTGACCCAGAAAGCAATCGCCTGATTACGGCGGTATGGCTTTCAAACTGGTCCAGGACCGCAGAGACACCAACGATTACCCGGACTCCTATTATCAGGCGACGCGCAACCGGGAAATTTCGCTAGGCGCGCTGGATGGCTCGACGCGCGCCGATGTCTGCATCATCGGCGGCGGTTATACCGGGCTGTCATCCGCGCTGCATCTCGCACAACGCGGTTACGACGTGGTCCTGCTCGAAGCGCGTAAACCGGGCTGGGGCGCTTCCGGTCGAAATGGCGGGCAGGTTTGCAGCGGGCAGCGCAAGGATCAGATCGAACTCACAAAAATGGTCGGCGCCGATACGGCGCGACAGTTCTGGGAACTCGCCGAGGCCGCCAAAGATACCGTCAAGCAACTGGTCGCCAGGCACCGGATCGAATGTGATTTGAAAGCGGGTATCGCGCATCCGAATCATAAACCCGGCTATGCGCCAGGAACCGAGCGCTACGTCGACTTCCTGCGGCGCGAGTATGACTACGCGCAAATCGATTATCTCGAGCGCGACGCCATGGCCGAACTGGTTGGCAGCGACAGCTATCACGGCGGCAGTCTCGATATGGGCGCCGGGCATTTGCATCCGCTCAACTATGCGCTCGGTCTGGCCGATGCGGCGCTGGCCGCCGGCGCAAGAATTTACCAGGACAGCCCGGTTAGCGGCTACCAGGAAGGTAAACCGAGTCGCGTGCAAACCGAGCGTGGCGTGATCGAGGCGGAGCACATCGTACTCGCCTGTAACGGTTATCTCGGCAAGCTCGAAAACAGAGTCGCCGGCAAGATCATGCCGATCAATAATTTCATTATCGCCACCGAACCCCTGAGCGAAGCGCTACTCGGGGAGATCAATCCGCGCGACGTTGCGATTGCCGACTCGCGCTTCGTGGTCAACTACTATCGCCTGTCGGCGGATAAACGCCTGCTGTTCGGCGGCGGCGAAAACTATAGACTGAATTTCCCGGGCGATATCGCCAGTTTCGTGCGCAAACCGATGTTGCAGGTTTATCCGCAACTGGCCAATTGCCGCATCGACTACGCCTGGGGCGGCACGCTCGCGGTAACGCTGAATCGCATGCCGCATTTCGGCCGCGTCGGCAATGCTATCTATTATGCACAGGGCTATTCGGGTCACGGCGTGGCGATGGCATCGCTGGCAGGCAAACTGATTGCCGACGCGTTGTCGGGCGAAGCGGAAAAGTTCGACCTGTTCGGCAGAATACCGACCCGGAGCTTTCCCGGGGGCGACTTGCTACGCTGGCCGGGCCTGGTGCTCGGCATGAGCTACTATGCGCTACGCGACAGGTTCTGAATAGATCGCAGTAGAACACTCATGCTTCGGCGAACATCGACGGCAGGTTGGGAGATCCCGGATAAGTGCTTCCGCACTTTCCGGGATGACAACTAATAACGAATCCTGTAGGTCATACAGGATTCGTTATTAGTTGTCAGTTGATCGCCTTGCGGGCGAGCAATTCTTCGATGAGCTCGTCATTCTGCAACTGCAGGTGGTAACCCTGGGTCGAGAGATTTTCGATCACCTCCGCGGCATCTTCCTTGGCGAGCTCGCGCTCGCGGGTCAAATCGAAGCTGAAACTGAATTCGGGCGCTCCGAACACGCGCAGCAGTTCTTGCGGAAGAACCGAGAAGTCATCCTTGTCGAGCAGGTAGAGGTAGGTGTCGAGTTTGTGATTACTGCGGTAGATATGGCACAACATGGCAAATTACTATTTTGTTCAGGCGCATATTAACACAGAGAAGACGGGGCCGGCAGAGCTGCCGGCCCCTTTCTCATCGGTTTAACTGGTAGCGTTGGTAAACTCCGGATAGGCTTCCATGCCACATTCGGAGAGATCGACGCCATCGTACTCTTCTTCTTCGCTGACGCGTATGCCCATGATCATCTTGATCACGAACCAGGTCGCGAAACTGGCCGCGAATACCCAGACGAATATGGTCAGTGCGCCGATAATCTGGCCGGAAAAGCTGGCGCCGTCGTTGGTCAGCGGCACCAGCAGCAGGCCGAGCAGACCGACGACACCATGTACCGAGATCGCACCAACCGGATCGTCGATCTTGAGCTTATCCAGGGTCACGATGCTAACGACCACCAGCAATCCACCGACGGCACCGAACAACGTGGCCAGCAGTGGCGTGGGCGTCGACGGTTCCGCGGTAATCGCCACCAGTCCAGCCAGCGCGCCGTTTAATGCCATCGTCAGGTCAGCCTTGCCGAACATGACACGCGCCAGGATCATAGCGGCGATCAGGCCACCTGCCGCAGCCGCGTTGGTATTCATGAACACGACAGCGACCGCGTTGGCGCTTTCGACCGACGAGGTGGCCAGCACGGAGCCGCCGTTAAAGCCGAACCAGCCGAGCCACAGGATGAAGGTGCCGAGCGTCGCCAACGGCAGGTTGGCGCCCGGGATCGCGTAGATCTGGCCACCCTTGCCATATTTACCTTTGCGCGCACCAAGCAGAATTACGCCCGCAAGCGCCGCGGTCGCACCCGCCATGTGTACGATGCCGGAGCCGGCAAAGTCGGAGAAGCCAAGGTCGCCGAGGGTGTACAGACCGAAGACTGGTGCACCACCCCAGGTCCAGCTACCCTCCAGCGGGTATATGAGGCCAGTCATCACAACGGCGAAGACCAGGAATGCCCACAGCTTCATGCGCTCTGCGACCGCGCCCGAGACGATGGACATCGCGGTCGCGACGAACACGACCTGGAAGTAAAAGTCGGCCGATGGCGCATAGGTCGCGGGCTCCTCAGCACCGGTGACACCATCGCCAACAATGCCCGCCAGGAACATCGAGAATTCCCCGCCGCCGTACATGATCGAATAACCACAAACCATGTACATCGTACAGGCGACCGCGAACAATGCGACATTCTTGGTCAGGATTTCGGTCGTGTTTTTGGAACGCACCAGGCCCGCTTCGAGCATGGCGAAGCCGGCCGCCATCCACATGACCAATGCGCCGCAGACGAGAAAATAAAAAGTATCGAGTGCGTACTGTAATTGAAAAATCTGGTTTTCCATGCTGTCCTCCTAAAGTGCGTCTGGACCAGACTCGCCCGTACGGATACGGACAACCTGTTCGAGGGGTGTAATAAAAATTTTGCCGTCGCCAATCTTGCCGGTGTTGGCGCTGGAAGTGATCGCTTCGATCGCCTGATCAACGAGATCGTCATCGATGGCAATCTCGAGTTTCACCTTGGGTAAAAAATCGACCACGTATTCCGCACCCCGGTATAGCTCGGTGTGCCCCTTTTGACGCCCAAAGCCTTTCACTTCCGAAACCGTCAGACCCTGCACGCCAATATCTCCGAGTGCCTGGCGAACGTCATCGAGCTTGAATGGCTTGATTATCGCTGTAATGATTTTCATGAATGACCTCCGAATTAAAATCGGGGTAAATTTTGGCGACTCTGGGCAAGCAAGCAAATTACGGTTAATATTGGCTTCTTTATGCCTGTATTTGCACATTTTCTGTGCATACATTTGAATTAATGCACTGATTTGAGGCATTTATGCTTGACAATCAAACCATCAACCGCCTGTCCGACAAGATCAATGAGCTGCTACCGCCCGGTCTACAACAGGCGAAATCAGACTTTGATGCGCGCCTGAAAAGCCTGCTGCAGCAGCAGCTAGCAAACTATGAAATGGTGATCCGAGAAGAATTCGATATTCAGGCAAGGGTACTGGCGCGCACCCGCGAAAAACTGGAGGCGCTCGAAGCCCGCTTGAAGGAGCTGGAAAAAACGCTGGACTGATGCGCGGATAGTGCGGGCCCGCACTACCCGCTGCTCGAAAGTTACTATTCTTTGCCGGCGCCG
>CAMYML010000302.1 GCA_947259305.1 uncultured Gammaproteobacteria bacterium
CCTGTACGCATACGCACTCAAGCCGCTGGGGTTTTTGCTGCCCACGGCGATCGCGGCCGCAATCCTCAGCTACCAGATCTCACCGCGACCGAGGTACGCGGCGATTGCCGGCATTTGTCTTTCGGCGGGGCTGTTTATTATATTTAAATTTGCCTTGGGTCTGGGTCTCGTGCCATTTCCCAAAGGCCTGATCGATAAAGGGAAAACGGCCCTGGACATCGTCGCCAACCTCTCTCTCGGATTCTCGATCGCGCTGTCGCCCTATACCCTGATGCTCGCGATCATCGGTTGTTTCCTGGGTACGATAATCGGTGCGCTGCCCGGGCTTGGACCATCCAATGGCGTCGCTATCCTGATCCCGCTGACGTTTACCATTGGCCTCGATGCCACCTCGGCGCTGGTGCTGATGACATCTGTCTACTACGGTGCCATGTACGGTGGCCGCATCAGTTCAATTCTGCTCAATATCCCGGGCGACGAACCCGCGCTGATGACAACGCTGGACGGCTATCCAATGGCCAAGGCAGGCCGTGCGGGTGATGCGCTGGTATTGTCAGGCGTGGCTTCCTTCGTGGGTGCGTTTCTGGCGACAATCGGCCTGATGCTGCTGGCACCGTTGCTCGCCCGGGTCGCTTACCTGTTTGGCCCGGCGGAATACTTTGCGCTTTATCTACTTGCATTTTGCACGCTGGGTGGCATGGCGAGCAACAACCAGGCTAAATCAGCGATTGCCGCATGTATCGGTCTCGGCATCGCGATGATCGGCGTCGATAACACCAGCGGCCTGCCGCGCCTGACCGGCGGCAACCTGCATCTTTACGACGGTGTCGATTTCCTGGTCGCGATCGTCGGCCTGTTCGCGGTGGCCGAGGTATTCTTTTTCATCGAAAGCCATGGCAAGGGATCCTCGATCGGAGTCAAACTCGAAAAAGTCGTGATCCCGTGGAAGGAAATCATGAGCACGCGCTGGACCATGCTGCGCGCTTCCGCTATTGGCTTCGTCGCCGGCGTCCTGCCCGGTGCCGGCGCATCGCTGGGCAGTTTCCTCGCCTACATGTCCGAAAAATCGATTGCGGGTGAAAAAGCCGGCTTCGGCACCGGTGTTGCGAAGGGAATCGCGGCCCCCGAGGCGGGTAACAACGCGGCTGCCGGCGGTGCCCTGGTGCCCATGCTGACGCTGGGCGTGCCGGGTTCGGGCACCACGGCAGTGCTGCTGGCCCTGCTGATGACGCTCAACATCACGCCCGGGCCGACGCTGTTTATCGACCGCCCCGAGGTCGTCTGGGGTCTCATCGCGTCTCTGCTGATAGCAAATATCGTGCTGCTGCTGATGAACGTGCCGATGGTGAAGATTTTCGTGCGCGTGCTGCAGGTGCCGCCGGCGATCCTGCTGCCCGGCGTGACGATGATTTCCTTCATCGGTATCTATTCCCTGTCGGGCAGCTACTTCGATCTGCTATTGATGGTCGCCTTCGGCATTCTGGGCTATGTCCTGCGCAAACTGGATATACCCACGGTGCCGGTTATCCTGGGAATCCTGCTGGGCGGCAACATGGAAGACGCGTTGCGCCGTGCCATGGTGATCTCCGATGGTGATGGTTTCTACCTGTTCTCGTCGCCAATTTCGATTGGGCTGTGGGTCGCGGCGATCGCCGGATTCATTGCGCCGATGTTCATGCGCGGCCTGTTGAAGAAACCGCAGCGCGTGACTGATTGAGTGCAGGTGGTGCCGGGATGCGCAGCCCTGGCACAGCGTGCGCAAGCCCCCGGGGAGAGGGCAGGCAGTTCTTAATGCGTCGCAGCGGGAATCATACTGACGAGATTCGGGACTTCTTCGACGATTATTGTCAATTTGAGTTCAGCCCGTGAATGCATCAGCTTACAGCGCCGATCGACCCGCCCTGGGCATCGCCTTGATGCTTGCCGGCATCGCCGGCTTTGCGGTAATGGACGCGACTATCAAGTGGCTGACGGCCGATTATTCTGTAACCCAGATAGTTGCGCTGCGCAGTTGGTTCGGCCTGCCGCTGCTGTCGCTGTTTGCCCTGTACGGCCGCGGGGTGAAGTCTCTCATGACCCGGCGCCCCGAGATACACATCGCGCGCTACCTGTTGGTACTCGCGCTCAGTTTCAGTTTTTTCTGGGCGCTCTCACAGATGAAACTGGTCGATGCGATTGCGATCACTTTCGCCGCGCCAATTTTCATTACTGCGCTATCGGTGCCGTTGCTGAAGGAGGCGGTCGGCTGGCACCGCTGGGTCGCCATCGGTGCAGGATTTTGCGGCGTGCTCGTCATGCTGCGTCCCGGCATGGGCGTATTCCATTGGGCGGCGCTGGTCGTGCTCGGCAGCGTCGTGGTTTACGCTTTGTTGATGATTACAACCCGCGCTTTTAAAGCGACCGAGAGTACGGCGGCACTGATGCTTTATCCGCAGCTGGGTATGTCGTTGACCGGGCTTGTTTTGGCGCCGTTCTTCTGGATCACGCCGAGCCTCACCGACCTTGGTCTGTTCGCACTCGCCGGCATGTTCGGCAGTGTCGGGGTCATGTGTGTGACCCACGCTTTTCGCCTGGGACCGGCGGCGGTGATCTCGCCGTTTGAGTACTCTGCGCTGATCTGGGCAAGCCTGCTGGGATATATTCTATGGGGAGAATTGCCGGATACGATTACGCTGCTCGGAGCGGGTATCGTGATTTCGAGTGGACTCTATATCATTTATCGCGAAACCATCGTGGTCGGGCGAGCGCGGCCGCGACTGCCAAGTATGAGCCCGGACGACACCGGTCAATGAGCGGCGGCGGTTCAGGTCGACAGGAATTCACTATAATCCGCGATCACGTCAGTCACGCAGGCCTTAAACAGGCGCTCGCCCGCGGCCACCGTAGCCAGGGCCGGGTTCGAACCGATGCGCCCATCGGCGAACTGGGCGCGATAGTCGTCCGCATCCCGAATGTTGCCATGCGGCGCAATTGTCGGGGTCATTGGGGCAGTTTTCACCTCATCCGGATAAGCATAAAAGCTTAGCGAAACTTCCGACGGTGTCGCGTGGCTGCCTTCCTGGTCGCCGAATAATTCCTTCGATATGGCCCCGACAGATTCGGTCATATACCAGTTGCAGAGTTTGAGTCGCAGGTCAGACAAACCGGTTTCGCCGAAGCTGGACTGCGAGTAAATTTCCTGAAATGCGGTGTTCACGGTGGCGACATTGCCGCCATGGCCGTTGAGAAAATACACATGGTGGAAACCATGGCGATACAGCGAGCGCACAACGTCCACCAGCACCGCCAGCAAGGTACTGGGCCGTAAAGCTATGGTTCCGGGAAAGCCCAGGTGATGGTGTGCCTGCCCGAGCGAGAGGGTGGGCGCCACCAGCACATCCATCGACTCGGCCACACCGAAAGCGATGGTCTCGGGGCATATGGCATCGGTACCGAGCATGCCGTTGGGGCCGTGTTGTTCGGTGGAGCCGATTGGCACGATGATGCCATCTGAATGGCTGAGATAGGTTTCGACTTCAGGCCATGTTGCGGTTTGTAAACGCATAAAAATCTCCTGCTGGAACTGGTTGAGGATTCTGGATCGGAGCGCTGTTTTCAATCGTGCAGGCCGAGCTGTGTTCTGCAGTCATGGCTGCCGAGGCCAGAATTAGCGCCGGCGAGGCGCCGAAAAACACGGTCAGTGTACTCACCTCCTTGTCAGCAGCGAACCACCTGGTAGCCAATTGCTATTTATCACCGAGCTCTGCGATAAACACCGCGATAAAACTGTTACAAGTACCTTGTATTCCATTTCGACCTGCTCTCGCCGATTTTTTTGCCTCAATC
>CAMYML010000303.1 GCA_947259305.1 uncultured Gammaproteobacteria bacterium
TGCGTCCGCCGAGCAGCGACTGACTTCGTCCAAAATAATGAAAATAATGGGGTCAAAATAATGGGGTCAAATAATTGAATAATGGGGTCAATGAATAATGGGGTCAGGCCTTACAATTGACATCGCGTTTTATATGGCTTGTGAAATGTAAGGCCTGACCCCGTATTCCGACCCCGTATTCCGACCTATTCCCTCCGACCCCGTATTCCCTCTGTTGAATCGACCTTCAACTGGTATTGGTTGGTCGATGCGTTGATGGCAGATGGGTTCCGAGTTGATCTCGTTAACACCGCTAAGGTGATCCAGTACAGCGGATCAAGCAGCTTGATGATCGAATCCTGCGTCGCAAACGCAAACAGCGCAAACAGCGCGAACACGCAGTACAGGATGCCGGCTATTGGGCGATGGGTCGAGTTGATTGCGAGGTCCGCCAGGGATTAAAACAGGGGAGTTTACGCGGGGTGGGCGAATTCACAACCGGGCGTTCGGATGTTAGGTATTCCGTCCCCAGATTTGTCAAATCCGGACAAATTCAGAGTCACATTACTTTATTAACACAGTTTCCGGACGCACGGACCTTCAAGAATTCGAGATTGTGTCCACCGGAATTCCATCAACCACTATAGTATTCATATGTGCTGTTGCTTCGGAGCAATAATTTGAAAACCACGATCAATTACCTGTTCATCGTCGTCATTTTGTCGGGCTGCGGCAGCTCCGGCAGCCGTGACCCAGAAGTGGAATTACCGGTAGTGAATCCGAGCCTGATCGAAATTCCGGTGAACGGTATCCCCGCGGAGCTGGGTAATTTCGACCCGGCGCCGATCGTGGATGCCGGCGGCGGAGTCTGGATGAGCTACTCGCACGTCTCTCTCGATGCGAGTGGCCTCAAGCTAATCGAGACGCGACTGGCAAGCAGCCTGGACGCCGGCGACAGCTGGACGGATCAGGGCCTGAGCATCAACCCGGCCGCGACATTCACGATTGGCCCGGATACCGTTGCCTGGGCGCAGGAAGTATCGCGCCTGGTGTATAACCCATTTGCGGCCGGGGCAGGCGCAGACCCATGGGTTATTCTCTGGCACCGCTACCTTTCGCTGCTCAGCGGCGGCGAAACTCTGCGGCTGTTCGAGAATGGCTGGATCGGGATGAAATCGGGCAACAGCGCGATGACCCTCGCAAACGAGCGCAAGCTGTTCACCGGCGCTATATACAATGATGCGAACGATACCACCATCGGCCTGCCCGAAGTGCAGCTGGATGCACTGGATCCCGCGCTGGCGGATTGCGTCGCTTTTACCGAGCCGGGTGTTCTGCCTAAAAGCAGCGGCATCTACGTCTCGCTGCTTTGTGCCACCGCAGCCCCGCCGGGGAAAATAATCCTGTTGCGTTGCGATCATCATATGAATAACTGCGCTTACCTGGGTACCCTGATCGATGGTGGCGAGGCAGCCTTACTCGATAGTGGATACGATAATTTTTCTGCCTCCGAACTGGTTTCGGTCAATGGCGAAGACTATCTAATCGTCACGCCCAGCGAGAATACGGTCTACCGGGGTTGCGTGATCTACAAGATCCGCGATCTCGACCTCGCGAGCATCGAGCGCGAAGGCGGCAGCGCCAAAGCCACGGCAGTTTTCGAGGCGCATGGCGATTTCAATGGGGCCTGCGGATATGTAGAAGGCCTTACGATTCCAGGAAATAACAAATAATGGGGTCAGGCCTTACAATTGACATCGCGTTTTATATGGCTTGTGAAATGTAAGGCCTGACCCCGTATTCTTCCTCGGCGCCCTCGAAGTACTAACCCAGCGAGGTTTGAGAAAACTGAAGCCCGGGCCCAAACCGGCGAATTAAGTTAACTGTCACCATAATTCCCGTTCAATCAGCCAGGAGCGCTGAGCCTAGCGAGGTAAAGCCCCAGCCATTTTCGCCCTCGATCACCGGCTCTCTCGCAAGGTACTCGTATAGCGTCGCGGGAAGTGCGCCAATCACCGCCGTCTGGATACGACCCTGTTCGCTTGTTCGTTGAACGGGTTTTCCCCACAAACCCATGAAGGCATTCTTTTCATGGAAATGTTCGCCCGCATGTCGACCGGGTACCCGGGTGTTGTAACCAATTCCCTGCCGTGGGAAGAGATTTATGGTACCCGCCCGATCAGAATCATAGAGATGGGCAAGTTGTGCGACGGCATCGGGGCGGTCGGTATAACTGGTCAGCAATCGCCATTCTTCTTCCGTACACCAGGTCGATTGTTTCGACGGTAACGCGCCGGTCACGTGCCCAAGCTTGCGCACATGGCATTTTTGTAAAAGGTCAGTATGTGACTGACGATCTTTGGGCGATAACCTGGCATAGCTTGTGACACGGTATGTATCCAGCAGGTCCGCCTGCGTGTACTGGTAAAAAATTCGTCTGCCACGTCGTTCAATCAGCCCCGTGGCAGCCTGGCCTTCACGCTTACCCAACAGGCGGATCGTACCGCCTGCAACGCTACTTTCGGTTTCACGAACCGCGAGATAATCCAGAGACTCATTCAGGCGCGTGTAAATTTCGTGAATGATATTAATTGATGTTTTTCCATCTTGCTCGGTAAGCGGCTTTACCGAAAGAAGATCTTCATACAGAGGCTGCCGAGTAAAAGACTGATCCTGGTCGACAAACAAATCAAGCATGTAATTGCCGCCTGCGGTCGATGCAACAACGATATCAATGCCCTTCATCGACGGAGGCGCAAGCTGATTATTCAACTTGGGCCCTTCACCTTCGTCGGAAGAAATCTTGACCACCTTGAAGTTGACGCCCTCCTCACGCATTCGTTCAAAGACTTCGATCTCCGGATTCAACACATGGTAGATCGGCGTTAATCCATGATCACCGGCCATACCAAATAAGGTTCGTTCATCAATACCGGCTTCCGTGTAAATTTCGGTAAAGCGGTTCAACCAGTAATCGAGGCGGTTCAGTTCGCCCGAGGGGGAAAGAATTTCATCGCTGAACGGGCCCTTGAAATGGGCAAAGTGATCGGGCCAGGGATTATAATAAAGGAAATATTCGGGCATCGTATCTTGCTCAAGCCTGGCGATCTGATCGATTAAGCGCTGTGCCAATCGACGCGTAGTGCGCTTGTTCCACAACTGATGCCATTGCCAAAATTCAGGTTGAGCACGAATGATCGATTTTGTTGCCAGTAGTGCCTGTCGTTTTTCTCGCAGGCTGCGTTCATTGGCTGCACGCCGTTGCAACTCCGACAAACAAACGAGTTCACCGAAATCCCTGACCTGCTCACCCACACCGAGATTTACAAGGGCATCAACCGTAAAATAAGCCTGCGCGTCATACAGCGCACCGCAGTTCATTGACATGGCGCGCGGCAATCGATCGAACATGGTTTTCATACCGGCCTGTTGCGTCAGCTCTTCCAGGCGCAGGGCATCGTTACCGAAAAAATAATAGGGGCGACCACGCTGCTCACCGGCAAATCGAAAGTGACGATCGACAAAATGAAAATTAGGAACACCCGTCGCGCCTTTTCCCGCAACTGGTGCTCCGGTTTGTGCAATGGGAAGATTGCGGACGCTAATGGTTGGCGTAGTTGACACCCCCGAAACAACGACTCCATAGGGCACTCTCCAATCCTGTGTGGATTGTTCCCTGGTATTCGTGTCGCTGAACAGGTCCTTGAAGAAGTTGAGATAATGCGCATCGTTAAAGCCCTGTTGCGCAACATGTTCAATAAACTGGAAATTAAGCTGAGCGGGTTTGCCATCCTTCTCAAGTACCTCTTCAATGGCTTCGCTGTGCTGCCTTTTCGGTGCAAAACCCGCGGCGTTTTGACGATCATGCGTGATTTTTTGGAGAAAAGGATTATCACTACTCCCCTGGCTTAATGCCTCCATCAATTGACCCTGCAACCCATCGACCACGATGTGCATGGCATAGCGGCGTTCAATGTTGGCATAATCAAGAAATTGCCATAATGCACCATCACCCCGCCCATCCTCCTCCGCGTGGAGCGCAGTTCGCATCCAGTCCTTGAGTTGCTGCTCGCGATAAATCCTGGTGGCAAACATGCGATAGTGTTTGCAAACCTGTTGATCGATAAGTTCAATGACCGAGGTGCTGATCGCCTCAAGTTTGTTGTTATCACTGGCGATATATTTGATGGGACTCCGAAACTCATTTCCTTCCGGCAACAATGTGACAATGTACTCAAGCACATCCTTGATGTGCGGTTTGATCTGCATGGTGAAGTTGAAAAGCTCACGTCCAGGCATCTCATCTTCGCACGAGAGTTGCTGACGCAATGCTTCATCTGGATCATGACCTTGCAAATACAGGATGTCATAGATCGTGACCAGTTTTGTGACCATGTAATCATCCAGCCCGAAGCCTGTACTTTCAGCCTGTTCGTTTTCAGTCGCCCACTGGAACATACTATGTTCAACGCCGGGTGGTGATTGAGCTGGCGCATAATGATTGCGGAAATAGGAATCAAACGTTTGATTATTTATCAAGTTTTCTGAAGGAAGATATAAATCCTGCAGCGCAATCAGAAAAGGAATGATTTCATCTACCAGTCCTTTCGATTCAATGCGCGCCATGACACGTTGATGAACCGCGGCATCCAGAGAAAGCTTTTCGACCATGCCTCTGAGCCTGGCACGCGCAACGATCGGCAGTGCCAGTTTATAAGGAATTCGTGCCGTCCATTGCCCAATATCATAGATCGCATTGGCCAGCAGCTGCCCCTCCTTGATGGTCGGCTCAACAAACGGCAGCCGCATATCCCGAATAACGCAGGAAGACAGGACAACAGCAAAAAACAAAAAAATAACCAGGATTCGCCAACGCGGTATCATGACGACAAGCGACCCCGGTTAAAAAACAAAGGTACGCAAATGACGTCACTCAAGTTGATGTGAATGATTTTCATTCTTTACCTAAATAAAGCATCGATCAGCAAAAGCAGTGCTATTAAACCACCAATTGAGACTGCCCTCGCCACCACTATAGCTGGGAGCGTAGGTAATTACAGCAACCTCAGGAAAAACCGAGAAAAACCGGGACAGATTTATTTAATCGTAAAGGTCGCTAAATCATAAATAGATCTGTCCCGGTTTTCTTCTTCTTGATATTCAGCCCCGTCCCAGTAATTCGATTATTTTGTTTAAATCCGATATGTCCTGTTGTTCCTGTTTGGACTTTTTCGGATCTTTGATCAGTCTGTCCCTTCTTGATTTGGCGAGATCGAGTGCGGTCATGCCGTCATGACGCGCGACACGCGCGTTCACGCCGGCCGCTAACATAAACCGGGTTAACGCCTCCCGATCTTGCAGGTAGGCATCAGCGACGATGCGGTGCAGCAGGGTTTCGCCGTCTTTGTGCCGGGCGTTCAGATCCACGCCGTGTTCGATCAAGAGCTCGAATATTCTTAATTTTTCATCCAG
>CAMYML010000304.1 GCA_947259305.1 uncultured Gammaproteobacteria bacterium
TGAAATTCTTGGAAAACTTCGGTTTATTGCCGGCGGTGACGTTGAGTACATCCTGCAGCACCAGGATCTGCCCGTCGACGTCAACCCCGGCACCGATGCCAATCACCGGGATTTCGAGCGCGGCGGTAATCTCGGCAGCGAGCGTTGCCGGCACGCATTCGAGCAGCAGCAGGTCGGTGCCGGCGGCTTCGAGATCTTTTGCGGTCGCCAGCATTTCTTCGGCCGTACTTTTGGTTTTGCCCTGTACGCGGTAACCGCCCATCTTGTTCACCATTTGCGGCTGCAGCCCGAGATGCGAGCAGCTGGCGATGCCGAACTCGGCCAGGGTTTCGACCGTTTTCAGCTGGGTCTGGCCGCCTTCGAGTTTGACCACCTGGGCCTCGGTCTGTTTCAGCAGATAGCTGGCATTGTCGATCGCCTGCTGTGGTGAATTGAGCGAGCCGAACGGCATGTCTAGCATCAGCATGGCATTTTGCAGCCCGGCCGCAACCGCCTTGCCGTGATAGCAGATATCGTCCAGCGTGACCGGGATCGTGGTTTCATGCCCCTGGATGACCATGCCGAGCGAATCCCCGACCAGCACCAGCTCGACCCCGCAATCCTCGACCAGGCCGGCAAAACTGTAGTCGTAGGCCGTCAGGCAGGCGAACTTCTCGCCCTCCTGCTTCATCTTTTTCAGGTGCGGAATCGTAATCTTGTCGTCAAGCGGTTTGGGAATATACATGTCTAGCCTGGATATTGCGTGAGCATCCCGGATGATAGCGCAGGACAGCTGCGGCTGAACGCCGGGCTGGACCTGCTAGCGCCGGGATAGGGCGAGGGCCGGGTACGCATTGTAACCCGGCCTTCCTCCAAAAATACTGATAATTTTTCAACCGAATCAATAACATGTTTCAAGGCCCTCACCCGGCTCATGCAATTTCCAGGCTAATCCCCGGTTAGAGGGCGAATGATGACTGATTGAAATAATGGCGTCCAGAATGGATGTCATTGATTTTTTCGAGGATTGCCTGGAAATCCTCGACATTATTGATCAGATCGACCGACTGGGTGTTAACCGTGAGCAGGGCGCCATCGTCGTAATCGTAAAAAAACCCGGTATAGGATTCGGATAACCGCAGAAGGTAATCATCACGGATCTGCTGCTCGTAATCGATGCCGCGGCGGATGATGCGCTCGCGCAAGACATCGAGTGGCGCCTGCAGGTAGATCACCAGGTCGGGGCGCGGCGCATCCAGCGTCAGGTGGGTATAGATTTGCTCGTAGAGCTCGAGCTCATCCTTGTTCAACGTCATTTGCGCAAACAGGCGATCCTTGTCGACCATGAAATCGGCGATATAGGAGCCGCGAAACAGGTCGCTCTGGCGGAAGTCCTGCACCTGCTGCGCGCGCTGCAGTAAGAAGTGCAGCTGCGCCGACAGCGCGTACTGCCTCGGATTCTGGTAAAAATTGGCCAGGAAAGGGTTTTCCTCGGCTTTTTCCAGCAGCAGTTCGCTGCCGAATTCATTCGCCAGCTTGTTGGCCAGGCTGGTCTTGCCAACCCCGATCGGACCCTCGATCACGATGTAGCGAAACGGCTCGGCCATCGGCGGCTAGTCCAGTTTTTCCATTTCGAGCGCCGGCGCGTGATCGATCAGGTAGCTCAGGCTGCCGTAACCCGCAACGAAGCGGTCGCCTTCGATTTCGAACATTGGCTCCAGCACGAACCGGCGCTGCGAGAATTCCGGATGCGGCAAGACCAGGTGGCTATCGTCGATATTACGATTGCCGAACAGGATGATGTCGAGATCGAGCGTGCGCGGCGCCCAGCGCGCTTCGTTTTCGCGGTTGCGGTAATAGGCGTGTTCGATCGCCTGTAGCTCGAGCAACAACGCCAGCGGTTCGAGGCTGGTTTCGATTTTGACGACCGCGTTGATGTAATCATCCTGCGGAATATCGCCGATCGAGGCGCTACGGTAAAGCGATGAGCGACCGCGCAGTTTGCACCGGGTTATGTTGTCGAGCGCACTGATTGCCTGTTCGACGATGGTCGACGAATCGCCGATATTGCCGCCGAGCGCGATAAATACCTCTTCAACTGGCATTTCGCCTCCGCCGGCGCGGCCGCGGTTTCCTGGTTCGCTCCGGTCTCTCGACGTCGGCGTTCTCGACCTGGAAGTCGGTCCACCAGTGGCACAGCTTGTGCGGCATCAGCCCGACCATCGACTGGATACACATGAAATCATAGGCCGCGCGGAACACCGGGTTTTCGAGCAGGCGCAGCGGCTGTTTGCCCTGGGTGCGATGAAAGCGCGGTTGCGAGCTCCAGATATCGCGCGCCATCTGGCTGAAGCGGCGCGGGATCGAGATATGCCGTACCTGGCGTTTCATGACGGTCTCGCCGACCTGCATCAATGCCCCAATCATTTTCTGGCGGTCGGACTGTATGCTGTTGGCCTGCTTGTGTACCACTGGCCACAGCAGCACCGCAAAAATAAAACCGGGCGACACCGGCTGGCCGGTGTTGACGCGGGTGTCGGTATTGACCAGCGCCTGGTCGATAAAGTCGAGCATCGACTCCGTCGGGTCATCCTGCAAACATTCGTCGAGTGCCGGCACCAGGTATTTCAACAAACCGTATTCGCGCAACAGTTCGAACACGCGCACCGCGCTGCCCGAGTGAAACAGTTTTATGACCTCGTCGAACATGCGCGCCGGGGGGACGACCGCGAGCAAATGGCCGAACTCGAAAATCCCCTGCGCCGCGGATTCCTCGATGCCGAAATTGAGTTTGGCGGCAAAACGGACCGCGCGCAGCATGCGCACCGGGTCTTCCGGATAGCGTATTGCGGGGTCGCCGATCAGTCGCAGCTGACGGTCTTCGATGTCCTGCATGCCGCCGACATAGTCGAGCACGGTGTAGTCATGGATGTCGTAGTAAAGCGCGTTGGCGGTGAAATCGCGGCGAATCGCATCTTCTTCGATTTCACCGAAAGTATTGTCGCGCAGGATGCGCCCGTGATCATCGGTCTCGTTTTTCGCGGAGTCTTCGTCGTAGCCTCGAAACGTGGCGACTTCGATAATATCGCGGCCGAAGCGGATGTGAACCAGGCGAAAGCGACGCCCGATGATGCGGCTGTTTTTAAACAGCTCACGCACCTGCTCCGGCGTTGCGTCGGTGGCAACGTCGAAGTCCTTGGGTTGAATGTCCAGCAACAGATCGCGTACACCCCCACCGACCAGGCAGGCTCGATGGCCCGACTTGGAAAGGCGATACAGCACTTTGAGCGCGGAATCGGAGATCGATTTCCTGGAAATGCCGTGTTTGTTTCGGGATATGACGTTTAAGTGATCTGCGCTCGCCTCTCTGTGTTTCACGCGGTTAAGTAATTCTGCATATTGGGCGCAATCATAGCATTTAGTGCCTGTGCGAGAACAATTTATTGCATGCCCTGCCATCCTGGCGAGTTCCGGCGACACAATACTTGCGAGTTCCGGGGACACAATATTTAATTCCCCCGGAATTAAGTATTGTGTCCCCTTAATTACCAAATCTGTCATCCCGCGATCGAGCCGCGGGATGACAGCCTCGGGTCAAGCCGCGGTATGACAGAACAGGCGTCATTGTATCGTCGCTGCGTTCCACGCAATGATGTCGGAGGGCTGCCGAGCTCCTCGTAATGACCTTCAGGCCTGTTCGCTTTCGAGTTGTTCCCAGCGCTGATACATATCCCGCAGATCGGACTCCTGCGCCTGCAATTGCTGCTGTTCGTTACGAATAAGCTCGGCATCCTGCTGATAGTATTCCTGCGCGGC
>CAMYML010000305.1 GCA_947259305.1 uncultured Gammaproteobacteria bacterium
GCGATCATATCCAGCAAACGCTTACTTGAAACAGGCCCATTGTCGATCATTTACAAACGGCTTCCGGGCCTGTTGCATAAAATTGTCGGGGCAATACAGCAAATCGCCGGCTTTCGACGCGAGATCGGCTGGTGCCTGTTGATTTCCGTTATATCCCAGAGTATTACCGTTACCAATTTCGTCATCATTGGTATCTTGATCAACGACAACCGGCCCGTGCTTGCTCACTTCATACTCAACCCGCTAGGCTTGTATTTTAATTCTGTCCCGATTACGCCCGGCGGTCTCGGCATTACCGAAAGCGTTTTTGCCTATCTATACGAGACCGCCAACTCGGACAATGGCGCCCTGGTGTCCTTGCTGGGCCGGTTGAATCAGTACTGCGTGTATATAGTTATCGGTCTGCCCGCATTTTTCCTGCTAAAGTTAAATTTTGTCGATGCAGATACGGATGTTAAGCCGGCATCATGATCAATACTCTAGCGATTGGCGCGAACTAAACTGATGAATCCAGATACCCATTCGACTCCCGAGGCGGTGCCAGCCCCGGATCCGGCGGACAGTGGCGTTGTCGAAAAAGAAATCTCTCTTTGCTGGAACTGTGGCGGTGCGGAATTCGAGACGCTGTTTCAGGCCCGCGACTTCGACACCGCCCTCGACGGGTTCCCTGTTCGGCGTTGCCGGCAATGTGAGCTTTGTTACACCGGGGAAGTTAGCGAAGCAGTGTTGGCGGCAAGCTATTCCAGGGCCTATTACGGATCCGAAAAAGCGAAGTTCGTATCGCTAATCGAAACCCTGGTCAAAATGGGACACCGCCGCCAGGCGAAGAAGATCCTTGGGCTTTACCATGGCCGAAACTCCGACTCCGACACCGATGAATCGGTGCTTTCGGTGATGGATATTGGCTGCGGCAGGGCCTTGCTGCTGCAGGAGTTCAGCAAGCTCGGCACCGCTTGCCTCGGAATAGAACGCGACGAGTTTCGGGGTACGGCCCCGCAGGGGGTTGATGTTCACATCGGTGCCCTCGGCGACGAGGGACTTTCGGGTCGGTGCTTTGACATTATTATTATCTGGCATGTGCTCGAACATATCACCGACCTTGGCTGTTTGCTTAAAGAGTTGCCCGCGCATCTCAATCCCGGCGGCTTACTGGTTATATCCGTGCCCAACTTTTCGAGCTGGCAAAGCCGGTTTTTCAGGCAACACTGGTTTCATCTCGACATTCCACGCCACGTTACGCACTTCGAAAAGGACTGGCTGCAAAAAAAGCTGACCTCGCTGGGCATGGAAGTCGTTTCGCAAAACACTTTCACTGCCAGCCAGAATGTTTTTGGCTTCATCCAGAGCAGCCTGAACAGGATTTTCCCGCGCAAACCGAATCGACTTTACAAGTTACTGACCCGCGGGGATGGACGTAAAAACTGGCTGGCCCTGACGGGCTGGACTCTGCTGGCAATTCCGCTGGCTCCACTCGCCGTGCTGGAGACCTTGCTGGGCGAAAGTTCGCATCGGGGCGCTACGCTTTCGATTTACGCGCGCTATCGCGGACAGGATGGCAGGGCCGAATCGAGCGACAACTAAATCATGACTGTCTGAAAAACGATAGTGCCCGGAGTTGATACCTGCGCATACCTCGATGGCTACCGGGTTGACTGGGTGGTTTCCGATTGGGCCCGCTGGATTTCCTGATAAAGCAGCTTTTCCTTTGCGCCTGTTTTTTCTGGCGGCATCAGTTCCAGTTTCGCCAGCGCGTCCGCGTATCGTTTGTAGTGAAAATCGATCACCGCCAGGCGGTAAATCACTGCTGCCGAATCCGATCCATGGCGCAAGGCGGCCAGGTAGTAATTGCCCGCGTTGGCGATATCGTTACGCTTGAAATAAACATCTCCGGCCTGTTCCTGGGCCCAGGAATTGTAGGGAGCGATGGTGGTAATTTTGAGCAGATAGTCGAGTGCCTTTTGCTCTTGCCCGAGCTGCCCGTAAAAATTTGCAGCGGCGCCGAGGTTGTAGGGATTATCTGGAGATATCGTAAGCGCTTTCTGTATCAGTTGCTCGATTTCCGACACGCCCATGTCGCCCCTGGCATCGTGGCCCGAGGCCAGGTTCACATAGGCAATGGATGCGCTGTCAGGGTAAATCTCGATCACCCTTTCCCATAAAAGAACATCGTTCTGCCAGTGCCGGGTCTGCTTGAAGGTCGTGAAACCCAGCGTCGCGCATATTGCGATAAAAACAACGGCCACCACGGATCGCTGCCAGGCTCGGTTGGACATGCTGAATACGGCGTAAACCGCAACCCCCAGCAGCAGGTAGACCCAGATTGTCGACAGGTAGGCGTAACGATCGGCCATGGCCTGGCGGCCTACCTTGACGATCCCGATCACCGGTAACAGTGAAATCACGTAGAAGGCGAAAATCACCAGCGGATAGTGGACCCCCTTCAGGTAGAGCGCCACGGCGACAACGGTCAATGCCAGGAAAGACAGCAGTGGAAAAATGCTTTCGAAGGATGGTTTTAAACTGATTTCCTCGAACGGGTAAAACGGCGACAGGTTTTCCGGATAGAAAATTGAAACCAGGTAATGCAGGTAAGCCGCGGCGGCGTTAATCATGCGAGGCAGGTAGCCGAGTATCTCTGTGCTTTGCGGCTCCTGGTAAAGCAGGGTGATGATGACCGATGCGATGGCCAGCAAAATATATATCATCTTGCCCTGCAGCAAGATCTTCAACGTGTCGAGCGAAACGCTTAGCCGCTCGATTTTTTTGAGTGGATAAACATCCAGCAGAATGAATGCAACCGGCAAGCTGACTGCTACCGGTTTCGACATCAACGCGAAAAGCGTAAATATCAATGTCAGGTTCGAATAGTATTTTTCTCCCCCGGATGCCGCCTTGAGATAGGTAATTAGCGCCGAAAGGGAAAAAATCGCGCATAGCAACCCTTTGCGCTCCGAAATCCATGCAACGGATTCGACATGTTGTGGGTGCAGCGAGAACAGGGTGGCGGCAAACAGGCTGGAAAACAGCGCAAATTTGTGTCTGTCCTCGAGCAGTCGCTCGACTATTCCCGCTGCGGTCGCCGGCGTTCTGGCCTCAGTCGCAAGCATAATCAGGCGGTAGCTAAGGAAAGAAAACAACAACACGGTAACGAGGTGTAGTAGCAGATTGGTAATTTTGCTATAGGTCGCATCGATTCCCCAGATGGCATGTTCTATCGCGAAGCTCAGCGTCGTGAGCGGGTGCCAGTTGCTATGATGTTGGCCGCTGAAAATGGATGGGAGATTTTCGAATGCCAGTGACTGGACCAGTTTGGAATTGAGGTAGATGTTGTCATCCCAGCGCAGCACCTCGTGCCCGCTTATGCCGGAGTAGGCTGCGATGGTCGCGATCGCAAGAATAACGAAATAGCCTGCGACAAAAGCTTTGCTGGACGTTTCCTGCTTTTGCATGACTGTGATTACCGGATACCTGATATTGTTCTAAAGAATCTTAGTCCAAATTTTTGGTTATGCTTCCGGCATCCGCTGCGATGACGCTGTCCGCAGCTATTTTTGATAGAGGTTGCGCTTGATCACACCCATTTTATTCAGGCGATAAAGGACCGATTCAAGTAATACCCCGAGACCGTATTTTATCACCCGCATGCCGCCAATCGACGAAGCTTCGTCCATGTAACGGGTGGGGCAGGTGACCTCGCCAATGCTGAAGTTGTAATAGATTATTTGCAGCAGCATCTGGTTATCGAAAATAAAATCGTCCGAGTTGCGATGCAACGGCAGGGTCTCGAGAGCCTCGATTGGCGATGTACTTGTGCACTGGCATGCCGCCCTCGAGAGCCCCGGTGCCGAGGATGCGCGATCCCAGCACGCAATCGAAAATGTCGTCCGCGATCAGGGACGCCATCGCCCGCACCAGCTTGGGCGTGTACTGGTAGTCCGGATGAACCATGATGACGATGTCGGCGTCCAGGTCCAGCGCTTTCTGGTAACAGCTTTTCTGGTTGCCGCCATAACCTTTGTTGTTGTCGTGAATGATGATATGCCGGATACCTAATTTTTCCGCAAGCAGCACGGTGTCGTCATGGCTGGCATCGTCAACCAGGACGACATCGTCGACGACATCCATGGGCAGATCGTGGTAAGTCTGGGTAATCGTCTGCTCGGCGTTGTAAGCTGGCATAACGACAATGATTTTTTTACCGTTAATAATTTTAAGTTGCCTCCGGCATGCGCTGAAGAATATTAATAGTGTGCTGACTAAGTCAGCGATTTGAGTCTAGCTATATTCTATGGAATTTTCCGAGATTCGATTTAACTTTCAACTGTATTTCGGTTCCAAAGACACATCGAGTGGTTACTGATTATAGTGTCTGTGACTAGCTTTTGCCGCAGCGCGGACCGGTAGCAGAAAATACTATGAGCGGTACGATGCAGGATCGAATGAATAGTAACCACAAATGGCCGCAGCTTGCCAGGCCCGTGCCCGAAACCTGAGCTGTCCCAGACACTAATGACCTAATAGGGATGCCCGTTTCGGACCGAATCGGTTAAGCAGGACGTTCCTGGTTGCGACCACGGACCAGCGCGGATGCAGTGAGGCTGGCAATCACGAGTTTGCTATCGATGGCGCCAGCCGTGATTTGTGGTTATGATCTGGCGAATCGCGGGCCCGTTTAGCAAGACAATCACGGGCACGGAATGTATCTGTAAGCAAGGAGGATTTAAAACATGACCTACCACATCGGATTCTGGAACCTGGAAAATCTGTTTGCGCCCGAGGACTTTCCCCAACGCGAGCCCTGGCTGGTCAATGCGGTTGCATCCGATCTCAGGGGCTGGAGCGAGGCCCTGTTCCAGCGCAAGATTTCACAACTGGCGACTATCATTGCGCAGTTATCCAGCAATGCCGGTCCTGACATTCTGGGCGTTTGTGAAGTCGAAAACCGGTTTGTGCTGGATCAGTTGGTAACTGCAGTCAATGCTCTTCTGCCAGCCCGGGACTATGGCGTTGTGCACGCCGATAATACCCTGGACCGACGCGGTATCGATACCGCCTTCATCTTCGATCAGAATGTCTTTTCGGTCGACCCGGCGACGGTGTTTTCGCATTTCGTGATGCGTCGCACCGGCACTCGAGACATCACCCAGGCGACTTTCCGCGCGAACAACGGTAGCGAGCTCGTCGCGATGTGCAATCACTGGCCGGCCCGGGCCGGTAGCCCAATCGAGACGGCTGGCTTTCGCGCAACCGCGGGCGAGACCCTCAGTTACTGGCACCAAAGAATCCGCGAAGAACTGGGTA
>CAMYML010000306.1 GCA_947259305.1 uncultured Gammaproteobacteria bacterium
AGATACAGGCAGTAAGCCAACCGGCCATCGCCCACCTGAAAACCGAAGTCATGTTGAGCAACTCGAAGGTATGTTCACCTTTTGACCAGGAAAGAAATGTGCCAATTGTTGTCGGCAACAACCCAAACACTCCGAACATCCATACGTTCTGTAAATTCAACTTCCTTAGTAAATAGAATACCGGTACACCGTAAATGAGAACGATGGGAATACTAAGGGCTGTCCCAAGAATCGCCGTACCCAAGTTGCTTACCACGAGAGTCGGGAAGTTATGAACCCATGACTTGAGGTCCATTACCGACAATAGCGACAAATCGCCAATCGTGTAACCCAAGAAGGCGCCGAGAATGGGACTGACAATTATTGCGGCTATGAGAAAGGTGAAGTGCCTGATCATCGTGTATAAGAAGAATAAACGACTCTTTTCCTAAATTCCAATAGTACTGGACAGCCATTCACACGGGTATCGATCTCGCTGTCTCCACTGCATTTTGCTGAAATTGGTGTCCTTGCCGAAACATCCCCCTCAATTCCTGAATGACTCCTTCGGGTCGGTTTTTGCCACTCGCCGGATGATTCTGAGGGTCCGCAATCAGTTAAACTAATTGCTAGCTTGGCAAATGCTTCGAAGTAATAGTCCAGGCTTTACGTGGTCGTGTCCCGCAATGCTAAAATAGCCGCACTACAAATTCCGGAACCACAAGCTATGGGCTGCCAATACTTCGATCCCTGCGATAACGGGGCTGACACTTATACGATCGCAATTCCCAAGTACACCTTCGGCCGCGGCTGTCTGCGCGAGGCGGGTGCGCGCGCCGCGGGTCTCGGCATGACGCGGGTGGGTCTGTTCACCGATCCCTTCCTGCGCGACAGTGTCTATGTTGCCACGGTGCTCGAGTCGCTGAAACAGGCCGCAGTGGACGTTGCGGTTTTCGACGAGACCACCATCGAAGCCGACGACGCCAGCGTCGAGCGCGGCGCGGCATTTGTCGCCGAGGGCAATTTCGACGGTGTGGTTTCGGTCGGCGGCGGGTCGGTGATGGATACGGCCAAGGCTTCGATGCTGTACGGACTGCACCCGGCCGAGGAGTTTCTCGACTACTTCGCGCCGCCGCTCGGTGCGGGCCGCGCTATACCGCGCAAACTATTGCCGCACCTGGCTTGCGCCACGACTTCGGGCACCGGCTCCGAATGCACTTCGATTTCGGTGCTGCGCATCAACGACCTGGCCACCAAGTTCGTGCTCGCCAACCCGGTGCTGTTACCCCAGGAAGCGCTGGTCGATCCGGCCTGCAGCGATACCCTGCCGGCGATGGTGGTCGCCTCCACCGGTTTCGACCTGCTGTGCCATGCGCTCGAGTGTTATACCGCGAAGGCTTATACCCGCTGGGATAAACAGGAGGATCCGTTGAAACGACCGCTGATCCAGGGCGCCAACCCGTGGAGCGACCTGGGCGCGCGCAAGGCGCTGGAAATCGCCGGTGAATACCTCGAGCGCGGGGTCAACAGCGCCGATGACCACGAGGCGCGCGATCAATTGATGTGGGGCGCGTCGCTAGCTGGCATGGCCTTCGGCAACAGCGGCACCCATCTCGGGCATGCCCTGTCCTACGGCGTCACCCACCTGATGCGCGATGTCACCACCGAGGGATACCCGGTTAAAGCGCCATTCGTGCCGCACGGTATCAGCGTTATCCTGGCGGCGCCGTCAATTTTCCGCTACACCGCGGAAGCCGCACCCGAACGTCATTTCGAGGCGGCGGGTTTGCTGCAGTGTGATTTAACAGGCGCCGGGATCGATGATTCCGGCGAGGCGCTGGCCAGGCGCCTTATCGAATTGATGCAAAAAACCGGAGCTCCGAACGGACTTGGTGGCGTCGGATTTGGTCCCGATGATGTTCCAGCACTGGCAGCCTCTTCGGCGCGGCAGGTGCGTGCAATTGCGAATTCACCGCGCGCCACCAATCTCGTGGATATCGAAAATATTTACGCGGCCGCGATAAGTTACTAGTCGACGCCCTCAGTTCCGCGACCAGCGGCACCAGGAACACGAAGCAGGCCAGCAGGAACAGCGCGCCGCCGATCAGGCTGACCGGGTCATCGGCGCGGATGCTCGCCGCCATGAAAAACAGCGCTGAAAAGATGAAAATTATCCAGCCCCAAAGTTGAAAGCGGTGGTTCAAGGGTTGTGACATGCTTATCTCCGGGCAGCTTCGTGAACGTGTGAATAATAATTACTAATGCGTAATTAGGTAAATCGATAAAATCTTAGGCAAATAGATAAGTATCACTTATTCATCGATTGGTGATATCGGCCGCTTCTATCGGGAAATATCGCGTTACTTTTTGATCATACTGGTGCTAGCATTCAACGCTTGTAACCAGTCTTAATGGTCCGGGAGGCCCGATGTTTGAAACCAGTTTAATGCAGCAGATCCGCGATCGTTTCTGCCACGTGGATACCTGCCCCTACCAGGGACCGCGCATCTTTTTCGAAAACGCCGGCGGTGCGCTGACGCTGAAGTCGGTGGTCGAAGTCAATGCCCAACTCGCCGGGATCCCCGATAACCAGGGGCGCGATAACCCGGCATCGCATGAACTGGTGCGCATCATCGACGAGGCGCGTGCCAACATGCGTACTTTCCTCGGGGTAAAAGCAGGTCCGGTATTTATCGGTGAGAGCGGCACCGAGCTGATTTTCCGCATGCTGCGCGCGGCCGCGCTGGGGTCGCCCGCCGGCGGCAACATGATCGGCAGCACGCTGGAACATCCGGCCACCGTCAGCGCGAGCAAGCGCTGGTCCAAAATTGCCGGCAAGGAGTACCGCGCCGCGGTGCATAGCAACGAAACCGCGACCATCACCGCAGCGGACTATGCCCAGGTGGTCGACGCCGACACCCGTGTCGCGACCATTATTCACACCAGCCCGGTAACCGGCATGACGGTCGACATTCCGGCCGTGGTGAAAACTATTCGCGCGGCCTCGCCGGATTGCATCATCATTCTCGACGGCATCCAGCACGCCGCGCATGGCGGGCTCGCGGTCGACGATTACGACATCGACGGTTACGCGGTCTCTGCCTACAAGGTGTTTTCGCGCCACAACTACGGGTTCGCCTGGCTGTCGCCGCGGCTCGCGACCCTGCCGCACGATCACCTCGACGGCACCCCCGACGATTTCTGGGAAATGGGAACGCGCGATACCTCGGCGTTTGCCTGTACCTCGAAGGTGGTCGAGTATTTCGACTGGCTGGGCTCGCATTTCACCGATTCCGAGGATCGGCGCACGCGCATCCTGGCCGCGGGCAAGGCGATCGCCGAGCAGGAACACGACCTGGCCGAGTTGATGATCAACGGTAACGCTGAACAAAAAGGCCTGCGCGCCATGCCGCAAGTCTTCGTCATCGGCGGTCACGATAATCCGGCGCGCGAAGGCATGATGTCGATCATCGTCGAGGGCAAACCCTGCGCCGAAGTGGTCGCCGACCTGAATGCGAAAGGCGTCCGCACCCACGTGCGCAAGGCGGACTATTTCTCCGGCAACATACTCGAACCGTTGGGTCGACCCACCTGTATCCGCGTCTCCATGTGCCACTACAACACCGACCGCGAAGTGCTGACCTTCCTGCGCGAACTCGAAGCCATCGTCAAGGCCCATGTCGAGGCGAACGCCAGCGCGGCCTGACTATGCTCGGGCATGACTCGGAGAGAGTCATCCCGGCCACAGAGCCGGGATCTCGCACTGAGCCGCGATCTGAAGATTCTCCGCCGGGCC
>CAMYML010000307.1 GCA_947259305.1 uncultured Gammaproteobacteria bacterium
AGTACTTTGGACTGTATGAAGAGTTGTTGTCGTGAGGACGCCTGAGTCAATAACGGCAGTGCACACGGAGCTATCATGAATTGCCCTTGTGGCGCACCTGACAATCAGCTGGTGCAATATTTTCGGACAGGAGAAATCGATTTTCGCCTGTGCAAGTCGTGCGGCTGTGTGTTTCGTAAACAGTTTCCGGGACCGGAGGAGCTCGACGAAATATATCGCCAGGCCTATGAAGAAGAAAATATTTCCGGGGAGACGACGAATCAGGAATCGGGTGACTATGCAGTCCGGAGTTTTGCCGGCTACCTGACGACGCAGGTAGTAAACCCGGCGGATCGAATTCTCGATTACGGTGCCGGCTCGGGCTCACTTGTTGCAGAATTGTGTCACCGTGGTTTCGCTTGCGACGGATTCGAGTTCGCGCAGAGTGCGCGGGAATATTGTCTGGCTAATCGCGGCTACTCGCTCAAGGCAGAACTGAAAACGGTTCCAGATGGGTATTATCAGGTGGTCACGATGATAGAGGTGATTGAACATTTGACCGATTTGACGAGCACTCTACAGGAAATTCACCGGATACTGGCCCCGGGTGGAAAGCTCTTCGTTACTACGCCCAGCCGTACAGGCTTTCGAGCTCGAATCGAGAAGGGGAACTGGCGCGAAGCCCGAAAAAAATTTCACCTGTTTCTGTTTGACCGGCCTAGCATGAGCTTTCATTTGAAACGAGCCGGATTTACTGGTGTGGAGCACATCGTGTTTAGTCCTTTCCAGAAACAGGGCTGGAAATTCGTCATTTATGCGCGGATGATGCAAGCGATTGGGCTGTCCGGGACACTTTGTGTTTTGGCGTCCAAGCAGTAATTATCGAAGAAATATGAGGATTAAAAGTAGGGAGCGAATGGGGTGCGAACTCGTTGATTAAACTCTATTTAGTTCCTTTTATAGAGAAAATGATCAGTGCTGACTGAAAATATACTGGGATACCAGGTTCGCCACGATGGTTTCGAAGCCTGTTTAACTGAAATCACCGAGTCTCTGGAAAAGGGACAGAAACCGAAGTGGCTCGCCACGATCAACCCTCATTCATATGCGGTTGCCCTGCATCGGCCGGATTTCCGTAATGCTTTGAATGCCGCTAACTGGTTGATCCCCGATGGTGTCGGTGTGGTACTCGCTTCGCGTATTCTGGGTGGTGAAATTCGTCAGCGCGTCAGCGGACCGGATATGTTTTATGGCTTGCACGATTTTATGCAGAAAGCGGAAAACTACTCGGTGTTCTTCCTTGGCTCCAGCGAGGAGACACTGGCGGAGATTTGTAGGCGCATGTCGAAAGACTGGCCGAACATCCGCATTGCCGGTACTTATTCACCTCCATTCAAGCCGGTCTTTTCCGATGAAGATATAGAACAGATGGTGAACAGCGTTAATGCTGCGCGACCCGATGTGCTGTGGATAGGGTTGACCGCACCCAAGCAGGAGGAGCTTGTAAACAGGATCCTGCCACGATTAAACGTTCGTTTTGCCGGCGCGGTCGGGGCCATTTTCGATTTTTATGCAGGGCGGGTGAAGCGATCGCATCCCGTGTTCAGGCGTTTGGGCCTGGAATGGCTGCCGAGACTGTTACGCGAGCCGCGGCGGCTTTGGCGACGCATGTTTGTCTCGGCCCCGATTTTCATGTGGCATGTGCTGCTGGCCAGGCTTAAGCCTGGGCATCGAGCCTGAATATGATTCTGCTTACCGGCGCCAACGGATTTCTCGGACAGGCCTTAAGCCTGGAGCTGAAGAAGAGACGGAACACTGTACGAGGAGCCTTGCGCGCGGAAGCCAAAGAAGGAGAAATCGATGTAGGCGATATCGGGCCGAATACGAATTGGGCAGCAGCTTTGGTGGGAGTGAATGTCATTGTCCATACCGCGGCGCGCGTGCATGTCATGACTGAGCGTGCTAGTGATGCACTCGGTCAATATCGTGAGGTCAACGTCGAAGGCACGCTGAACCTGGCGCGCCAGGCCGCCGCTGCGAAGGTTAAGCGCTTTATCTTTATCAGTTCAATCAAGGTGAATGGTGAGTCTACTGTACTCGGTAAACCGTTTACAGCAGATGATCAGCCAAACCCCGAAGATCCTTATGGGGTTTCCAAGTGGGAAGCAGAGGTTGGATTGCAGCAGCTGGCGACCGCTACCGGTATGGAAGTGGTAATCATTCGCCCACCGCTGGTGTATGGCCCCGGTGTCAAAGCCAATTTCCTGCGCATGATGCGCTGGATAAATGGCGGGGTGCCATTGCCATTGGTCAGGATTGATAATAAACGCAGCCTGGTCGCAATCGATAACCTCGTGGACCTGATAATTACCTGTATCGATCACCCCGCTGCCGCAAACCAGGTTTTTCTCGCCGGCGATGGTGAGGACCTGTCTACGACCGAATTGCTGCGATGTATTGGCGAGACCCTCGGTAAACCGGCGCGGTTGTTCCCGTTTCCCGTTTGCTTGCTATCGCTGGCGGCCGGGTTAATCGGTAAGAAGGATTGGGTACAACGTTTGACCGGGTCATTGCAGGTGGATATTTCGAAGGCTGGTGAACTGCTAGCATGGAAGCCACCAGTTTCGCTGGAGCAGGGTCTGCGTAAGGCCGCGGATGATTTCAGGCAGCAATCAGCGGGTTCGTAGATTACCGCTTCAGGCGAGCGCTGTTCGTACCCGGTCGCCGCGTCCTTTGCCAACTGCGGTCGCGACAATCATCCTGAAATAAAGCGAGAGATTCATACGCCGGATCATTACCTGGTCATAGCGTGCCAGTTTACGCGGGGTCGACATGTCTACCTGGTTGATCTGCGCCACGCCGGTAATTCCGGGTCGAACTTCAAATACGCCACGCTGCGACCTTTCCTGAATCAACTCTGTCTGGTTAGGCAGACAGGGCCTGGGGCCCACCAGGCTCATCTGACCCAGCAGTACGTTAAAAAGCTGCGGCAGCTCGTCAAGCTTGGTCTTGCGTAAAAATCGACCGAGTTCAGTGATAGAGGATGGATCGACCAGGTGGGTACCGACCGACTGGGTGCCGATCGCCATGGTGCGAAATTTCACCAGCGTAAATGGCTGCCGGTTTTTGCCGACGCGTATCTGCTTGAAAAATGGGGATCCGTGATCAAGCAGGCTCAGGATTATAACGACCAGAAACACCGGAATTCCACAAATTATGCCCAGCAGCGAAAACAGGATATCGAGTGCTCTAATCATTTTGAGTCGTGCGGATATCGAACATCTATCATTACAGCTGCGTATCGGGTGGCGGCATCGAGGTTGAGCCGCGCAGTTTACAAGTAAAATGCCTGATTCGCTAAGGATGATTTGAAGTAAATATGCTAAGCTGCTGTTTCTACTGATAACTACCAGATAAAAGTAAACCTATGCTTAGCGCGATATGCAAGGTAAAGCGACAGCAACATGATCGTCAGTAAAATCCTTTCACTGCCACGTAACCTGAAGCGGTTGATTGTTTTATCGCTTGATTTACTGATTGTGCCATTCGCCTTATGGTGTGCATTCTCGTTGCGGCTCGGCGTGTTCTTCTCGCCATGTAGAGGCACCCGGTAGGCCTAGAGCCGGCTCCCGGTGGTGCCAGAGGCTCTGGGTGTCGCTCTCTCCCATCAAATTTGGCCTGTATCGCGCAATAATCCGCTATGTTGGATTCATTGCAATGTGGTCGATTATCAAGGCCGTCAGCCTGTATACGGCGGTATTTGCCGTCTTTATTCTGCTAAGTGGAATGCCGGGAGTGCCGCGGTCGGTAATCATAATCAACTGGTTGCTGCTGATTTTGTTGATCGGTTGTACACGAGCGCTGGGTCGTTGGTGGTTAACCGGTAGCTTCAGTCTGGCATCTCAGGCTAAAGCGAAAAGCAAGGTTATCATATATGGTGCGGGTCATGCCGGTGTACAGATTGCCTCCGTTCTGTCCAGTGGCTCGGAGTTTCAACCGATAGCATTCATCGACGATAACCCGGCGCTGCAGGGCAATTACATCGAAGGTTATCGAGTGTATCCATTCCGCAAGCTGAGCAGCCTGATCGAAGACTACGAGGTCAAAGAGGTGTTGATGGCAATGCCCTCGGTGTCTCGGTCGCGTCGCAGCCAGGTGATCACCCTCCTCGAGCCTTATCCGGTGCATGTCACCACGGTTCCCGGACTGCACGACCTCGCAAGCGGAAAACTCAAGGCAGATGATATTCGAGAAGTTGGTATCAATGACTTGTTGGGGAGAACTCCGGTTGAGCCCAATCAGGAGCTGCTCAATGCTAACATTAAAGCCAAGGTGGTTCTGGTAACCGGTGCCGGCGGCAGTATTGGTTCCGAGCTTTGTCGCCAGATTATCAGGCTTAATCCGCGCGCTCTAATACTTTACGAGCGCAGCGAACACGATCTCTATCTGATCGAAAACGAGATGCTCGAGATGGCGCAAAAGCTCTATCCCGGAACAGCGATTCCCATAACGCCGATACTGGCCTCGATACTCGATCAAAGCAGGATGAAAGCCGTATGCAAGGCATTCGGTGTTGAAACGATTTACCACGCCGCCGCTTATAAGCATGTTCCCATGGTCGAAAAGAACCCCTCGGAAGCCGTGCGCAACAACGTGCTCGGGACCTATCGGGTGGCCCAGGCAGCCATCCGCACGGGCGTCGAAACCTTTGTTTTGATTTCCACCGATAAGGCGGTTAGACCGACCAGTACCATGGGCGCCACCAAGCGCTTTGCCGAAATGATTCTGCAACAGCTGGCGCAGCGAAAGAGATCGGTTACCCGCTTTACCATGGTTCGATTCGGTAACGTGCTGGGATCTTCGGGCTCGGTCATTCCATTGTTTCGGGAGCAGATTAAAAATGGTGGGCCAGTGACCGTGACCGACGCCAAGATTATTCGTTATTTCATGACCATACCCGAAGCAGCACAGCTGGTAATCCAGGCAGGTGCGATGGGCGAGGGTGGTGAAGTGTTTGTCCTGGATATGGGCGAACCGGTAAAAATTCTCGAAATGGCGAAACGTCTGATTCACTTGAGTGGTCTCGAAGTCAAGGACGATGAGAATTCGGAGGGTGATATCGAAATCGTCTACACTGGCCTGCGCCCCGGGGAAAAACTGTATGAAGAATTGCTGATCGGTGAGAATGATTTGCCAACGCAGCACCCCCTGATAATGTCGGCAAATGAAGAGGGCCTGAGCTGGGATGCATTGAGCAAATACCTGGCACAGTTTGAACAGGCGATCGAATCCAATGATGTGGAAAAAAGCAGGGAATTACTGGTCGAGGCGGTTAAGGGATTTACGCCCCAATGTGATGTCGCCGACCTGGTCCAGGAAAAGAATCAGAAGTCTGCGGACGAATCGCGCAAAGACAATATCATTCAGTATCCTGGTTAGAGCAATAAAGGCTCCGAGATCCCTTTTGCCATACCCTTTGAAAACGCTGGAATCCCGCACAAACACCGTGTATGTTCCCCGCTTTTGGCTAAAATAAGCGCATGAGCGGTAAAGTATTCATCAAGACCCACGGTTGCCAGATGAACGAGTACGACTCGGCGAAAATGCTCGATGTACTCGCCGAGGGCTGTGACTTGTCATTGACCGACGAAGAATCGGAAGCCGACGTGCTGCTGCTGAATACCTGCTCGATCCGCGAAAAGGCCCAGGAAAAGGTGTTCTCACAGCTCGGGCGCTGGAAGAAGCTGAAACAGAACAAGCCCGGCATGGTCATCGGGGTCGGCGGCTGCGTTGCCAGCCAGGAAGGCGAGGCGATCCGTACCCGGGCGCCATTCGTCGACATGGTGTTTGGTCCGCAAACCCTGCACCGACTGCCGGAAATGCTGCGCAAATCGCGCGCCAGCGGCAGCGCGGTGGTCGATGTCAGTTTCCCCGAAATCGAGAAATTCGACCATTTGCCCGAGCCACGCTCCGACGGGGTCAAGGCTTTCGTCTCGATCATGGAAGGCTGCAGCAAGTACTGCACCTTCTGCGTGGTGCCCTATACCCGCGGCGAGGAAATCAGCCGACCGCTCGACGATATCATTGCGGAGATTGTCAGCCTGGCTGGGCAGGGTGTGCGCGAAGTCAATCTGCTCGGGCAAAACGTCAACGCCTACCGCGGGCAAATGGACGATGGCGATATTGCCGATCTGGCCTTGCTGATCCACTATGTCGCGGCGATCGACGGCATCGACCGGATCCGCTATACGACCTCGCACCCGGTCGAGTTCTCGGACAACCTGATCGATGCCTATGCCAGCGTGCCGGAACTGGTCAGCCACCTGCACCTGCCGGTGCAAAGCGGCTCGGACCGTATTCTTTCGATGATGAAGCGCGGGCATTCCACGCTGGAGTACAAACACAAGATCAACAAACTCAGAAAAATTCGCCCGGATATCAGCATGTCTTCGGATTTCATCATCGGATTTCCCGGTGAAACCGAGGCCGATTTTAACGCCACGATGAAACTGATCGACGATATCGGTTTCGACGCATCCTTCAGTTTTATCTACAGTCCGCGTCCCGGCACCCCGGCCGCGTTCATGCCCGACAATATCGAGATGGAAACCAAGAAGCAGCGCCTGCAGCAATTGCAGACCCGGCTGCTGGAGCAGGCTAACCAGATTTCACGCAGGATGGTCGGTAGCCGGCAACGCATCCTGGTGGAAGGATATTCGCGCAAGTCCGAGCTCGAACTTTCCGGCAGAACCGAGAATAATCGGGTCGTCAATTTCGCCGGCCCGGATGAACTGATCGGACAGTTCGTCGATGTCGAAATAACGCAGGCATTAAACAACTCGATGAAGGGAATCCTGGCGGATTAAATTTTGGAACGCTGCATCAGTCTAGCCGATTTTTCCCAGGAGCAAATCTCCAACTTCTGCGGTGTGCTCAACCGCAATATCAAGGCCGTCGAAAAGCATTTCAATGCCGTGCTGCGCATCAAGGACGGTGAGCTTGCCATCGTATCCGAGGAAACCATTCCACAGACCGCGGTCGATACCGTCGGGCATATTCTGGAGCAGAGCAAAAAGGTTGCGCTGTCGCTGCAGGAAGTCGAGAACATGCTCAATGTATCTGACAAGCATGCGCTTGGGGACCTTGAGCGCTTCACCATAAAACTGCGTTCGATGTACATCACGCCACAATCCGAATTGCAGTGCCGCTACCTCGAGCGTATCGCCAACAGCGAACGCAGCATCTATCTGGGTCGACCCAGTCGGCGACACCGTCATGG
>CAMYML010000308.1 GCA_947259305.1 uncultured Gammaproteobacteria bacterium
TTTCGCCAGGGCCGAGAAGTCTTCACCGTTTTCGATACGGAACTTCAGCTGTAGCGCTCGGGCCTCGGTTTCGGACCAGGTTGTTTCGTCTGCCGAGGGCGGCACCGGCAGCAAAATCACCGAGCCCCACAGTCGCGCGGGCTCGGTAAACTTGTCCGGATTGCGGTCGTAGAAGGCAGCCACCTGGTCGCCGCGGGGTTTTGGCAGCTGTCTGATTCGCGCCTCCATCTGTTCGAGCAGGTTTTGTCTTTCCATGCGCAGCGCCAGCTGCGGCATAATCCTTTCCCGCTGCGCCTGCCATTCCGGGCTGTTACGATATTTCGCGTCATACGCCTCGATTTCGCTGGCGATGATTGCGCGGTCGGGCTGCAGGCCCTGGCGTTCGGCTTCGCGGTGCACGACCACCTGGTTAACGATATCCTGCGCCACCTGCTGCTTGAACTGCCGCAGCTCCTCGGCAGGTACGCGGCCGTGATAGTATTTATGTCTTACCGCCGAACTGAAAATATCTTCAAATTCGCTCGCGTCGATGGTTAAATCGTCGACGCGGATGGCAATGTCGCTATCGGATAGCTGGCCGGCATACACGACAAATGCCAGTGTTTCCACCAGCAGAATCATGCCCAGAATCAATTTACCCATCGTCGCCTTCTCCACGGAACGTCGCGTCTACGTTGGCCAGGTTTCCCGTTACCAATAAAAAGTCCTCCATCGTCAAAGACGATGGAGGATAGTGTTGGTAACCTGGCGACTTAAGCCGATAAACGCCTAATCCCCTACTTATTATGGCACGCGAGGCACACGGCACTACCGGCATTTGACACGCGCAGAAAGGTCTGGGTGTTAACGTGCGGATCGTGGCAGCTGGCGCACTCGACGAACGCTATCCACCCACCAGACGGTGGTTGTGTTGATAACCTGGTTGGCTGGCAAATTGAAGTCGGGATCGGTGGTCGGCCCAACCAAAGCACCCACGTTGACGCCGCCACCGCCATACTGGATACCGATCGGGTGATCGTTCTGCAGGTCCTGCCCGATATTCGCAAGGCCCTGTGGGCGATCGGCGCCGGTCCAGGTGCCGCTGGCGCTGAACGCGATCGGATCAGAGCCTGAGCCCGGGGTGTTGATCAGGGTATCCATCGCCTGGGTGCCGTCATGGCAGGACAAACAGGCAATTGACACGGAACCGACCGGGGCCACTTCACCATCGACACTTGAAGAGGAGGTGGTAGAGTAGGTCGTGTAGGTACCGGGCGCCGCCAGCGTCCTGTTCCATAATGGGACCGATGCGCTCGTATCGCCGCCATGCGGCGTGTGGCAGAATACGCATAATTCCGCCGTGCCTGAGAATGTGTTCGGGCCGGGACCGGTTGATCCCAGATTATGCGGTGTCAATTCGATTTCTGCAGAAGCGCCGGTCCATGCAAATGCACTCAGCGCCAGTACTGCGAAACCGAGTCTTTTCAGGTACAGATGATATGGTTTCATGATTTTTCCCTCGATTAAAGTCTTTCATACCTAGCGGAGCAGCATTCGTGCCAAGTTCTGTCAGGAGTCGAAATATTCTCGATTGAGATCATTTTTATCCAATAAGATCAGTAATTTAGCTGGAATGGTGGTAACACCATAACCCTCCCGTTCGATGCCATGTAGGCCCCCGGGAACGGGTTTGTCTCAAGACTGGGAATCCCGGGCAGTGCTTTTTCTCGAAAATAGGTGCGGCGTGCGACGCGGTGGTACGAAAAATCGGTGTCTGTTAAGGTCCTGCGGATCGAAGCGCCCGGTCATCAGCCGAGCCTCGCGCCGATGACAGGACGAGGACCCGCTGATGCTGAGCGCACCCGGCGTCCTTGAAGCGGCGATAGGGCCCGCGATGTCGCGGGCCGGAAGGTTTGTCAAAAAAATCCGGTCAGGTCTCAGGAGCCCTGCACGGCGCTGACGAAGATGATTTCGTCGAAAACTCGCTCCAGGGATCGGCTGTTAAAATTTCGCATCGGCGTACCGCCGCTCCAGAGGATCGACTGGCCGACTTCTATCGTGGTCTGGGGCGCCGCCAACCATACACTGTCGCCATTTTCCTCGACCCGGATATAGCTGTAACCCGCCGCGCTCATGGATTCGACTACCGTGCCGCGATGCGACTGCGTTGCTACTTCCGATTCGGCCATGACCCGGTCGACGAAAAGTATCTGGTCGAAATCCCGGTCCAGCGCCTTGCTTTTGAAATTAGTCATGACGGCGTGGTCTTTCCAGGCAACCCGGTCGCCCGGTTTTGCGCCCGACACCGAGGTGGCCAGCCAGAAGACGGCGCCGTCTACATCGACCTCGAGATAAGAATAACCACCGGCCATCTGGTTCGACATTACCGTGCCGGTGTTTCGCGCGGGCCGCGAGGAAGTGGTTTCAACCGCTGCGCTTGTCTGGGCCTGCGCCGCGTTGCCTGGTGCGGTAGCGGCGCTCGAATTGGTCGATTCCGAGCATCCCGCGAGGGACACGAGCATCAGCAGCGCGAGCGCAACGGCCGGTCTGGATTCCGAGGTATTTCGATTCATTATGTTTAATCCGGTTAGATAATTGACGATTAAGCGCGCAATTTTCGAGCCAGTCCGAATAAATTACCCTTAATCCGGGTATTTACCAACAATGCCTGGCTGATCGATAATTCCGCGATGCAGAATTTTCCCGAATTTGGGAGCAGAATCGAGCGCACGATGGCTAACGCCACCGGTTCCCTGGCGGCGCCCGGGGATCTATTCCGGCTTCACCTTGGTCACCAGCCAGCCCTGATCCTTGGTCAGGGACGCCGGTCGGAACACGTCGACCTTCCGGAAAAACTGATCCACCATGTAAACGCGGCCGTCTTCGTCGACCGCGAGCCCCGCGGGCAGCATGAAGCTGGCGGGACCGTAATTGGCATCACGCCTGCCAACCGCCAGCAGCAGGCGCCCCTGCGGATCGAAGATCTGGAAATTTCCGAATGCGGTATCGGCAACGTAGATATTTCCGTCCCTGTCGGCACCGATACCCTTGGGCCGCGAGAACTGGCCGCTACGCCGCCCCACTTCGCCAAAACTGCGCACGAAATCGCCCTGCTGGGTAAACACCTGGACCCTGAAATTGCCGCCATCGACAATATACAGGTTGCCGTCCGGGGCAATGGTGGCATCGCGCGGCAGGTTCAATTCGCCCTCCTTGTCGCCGCGCCTCGCAATCGTGCGCAGCAAGTTACCCGTTGCGGTGTCTATGACCGATACCTGGTGCCTTTCGCTGGCCACCCCGCCGGTATCGACGACGAAGATACGCTGGCCATCGGGGTCGACCGCCAATCCGGCGGGACGATCGAACATGCGGGGCTCGCCGAACTGCTGCAGGAATTTGCCGTCGCGGTCATACATCATCACTTGCTTGAGGGTTGCATCGCATACGTAGAGGTTGCCCCTGGCGTCCACGGCGACCCCCATCGGCTTGACCAGTTGTCCGGGATTACGAATGCCGATTTCGAAGAAACGCGCCTCGGGGACATCGAACGCGAAAACCTGGCGACTAATCGAGTCGCTGACAAAAACACGGCCCTGGTGCACGGCGACCCCGAAAGGCTTGGCCATGCCGACACCCGTCCGCTGACTGCCGGTAACAAACCGCTCGAACGCCGATTCCCTGGACTCGATTTCGATATCGACACTGCTGACAATGGTTCTCTCGTAGTAGAAACGCGGTTCATCGGGCGGCTCTGGAAACACCGGTATGACGACCTCGGCCATATCCGGGGTCGAGCCGGCGCAGCCCACCATCAGAAATACCAGTGTTCCGAGCAAATGCAGGATAAATGGTGATGAAGTCTTGGTCATGGGTATCGTATTTTTCAGCGTAAAAACAAATTAGCAGCAAGAGGCGTGCCAGCAGGCCGGTGACTGGCATTATTATTGCTCGGAATTCACTGTTGCTCCTGACTTGAATTTGACCCTATGCATAAAATCCTGAAAACGGCCCGGTCGCTGGTACTGCCCGCCCTGTTATTTTTTTCCAGCCCGATATTTGCGCAGTCGGTCGACCCGGCGGCGCTTTACCAGGATTACTGCTCCGTCTGCCATGGCGACAAGGGCGACGGCAGGAGCCATGCCCAGCAGGGCCTGGTGCCGCCACCGCGTGATTTCACCAGCCCCCAATCTGCCGTCGAATTGAGCCGCGAGCGGATCATCCACGGGATCGCAGAAGGCGTACCCGGGTCGGCCATGAGCGGCTGGAAATCGCGTCTGTCGGAGGCGCAGATATCGGCCCTGGCCGATTTCATTCAAACCCGTTTCATGCTGCCGACCGCAACCGAAAACGCCTCCCGTGGAAGCCGTATCTATGCCGAGTATTGCTCGGTCTGCCATGGCGACCGCGGCCAGGGTGCAGTATGGGCTACCGAGGGTCTCTCACCACCGCCGGTTAATTTTACCGACCCGAAAATTCAGCAGTCGCTGTCGCGCGATCACATGGTCGACGCGGTGGCCAATGGCCGCGCGGAAACCG
>CAMYML010000309.1 GCA_947259305.1 uncultured Gammaproteobacteria bacterium
CAGCCGAGCTCGTTTTCGAGTTCCTGCACCCGGGTCACCGCGGTCCGACACAGGCGCATCGCCATATCCTGGTCCGGCAGCCACTTGCCGCCGATAATCGTGTCCATGAAATGTCGCTCGATCGAATCGCCGGGGCTAAGCGCAACATTATAGCCACCCTGGACCATGCGCGTGCAGCCGCATTTGCCGAGCAGGCCCTTGACCGCGATCGTGACCTCGAGATCGGGGTTCGCCTTTTTTGCGTGCAGCGCGGCAAACAGGCCGGCGCCGCCGCTACCGAGGATCAACACATCTGATTTATAGGTCTGGTAATCCATTCAAAAGGCCCGCAACAGGAAACCACAGGCAAGCAGGAAGGACAGCGCAAGCGCGGCCGCGGCATAGTTCTTCTGGCGATCGCTCCAGGCCAGGTTTTCCAACGCCAGCAAACGTAAGCCGCCGAAAAAATGTAGCGCCAGCAGGAACACCAGCCCAAACTCGGCGACCTTGAACAGCGGCCCCGCGGTCCAGTGCAGCACGCGATCGAAAGCCGCATCGCTCTCCAGCGACAGGCCAAGCACGTAAAAGTGAAACGGCAAAAACAGCGCCAGCCCGAGTCCGGACAGGCGATGCAGTAAAAACGCCAGGTAGAGCGGTTGTCGGCGATGCGCTTTCATCAGCCGCCGATGACCGCGACGACCGCGCGCCAGCCGGCGGCGAGCAGTGCGAATCCGAAAAACCAGCTCAAGCCGCTCAGCAACGGGCCGCGCAAGCGCAACCACTCGGCCATGATAGTGCGCAGCCCGATCGCCGCATGCACGGCAACCGCGATGACAAACAGGCCATAGGTTCCGCCCCAGAACAGGCTGCCGCGCGTGCGCCCGAGAATTTCCTCGGCCGACAATCCACCCTGGATGGCGTAAATCATCAGGCCGAGGTGCAGCAACACCAGCGGCGCCATAATCGCCGCGCTGATGCGCTGCGCCAGGTATAGCCGCAACTCAAGCATGCGGTTCCCGGTATTTCTTTTGCATGAAGCTGAGCCCCGCCATGCGCTTCAATCCGGCGATCGATGCGGTTGGATTGAGCTCGTTCGGGCAATGCGCCGCGCAACCCTGCTGTGAATGGCACTGCAGGCAGCCGCCGTCGGATGATACCGCCTGCAAGCGTTCGACCTGACGCCGGTCTCGGCTATCGTTTTGCAGGCTCCAGGCGCGATTCAATGCGGCCGGCCCGAGGTAATCCGGCTGCCAGGCAACCACGTCGCAGGCGGCGTAACAAATCGCACAGTTAATACACTCGATGGCGGCACTGGCGGCTCGGCGCGCCGGTTCCCGCGGCGAAATTGCGGCCACCGGCTGATCCCGCGAAGCTACACCGTTAAAATGCCCTTCGGCGCGTTTCCATTTTTCGAAAAACTGACTCATATCGCAGGCCAGATCCTTGATAACCGGCAGGTTGCGCAACGGCTCGATCGTGAGTCGGTTGTCGCGTCTGACCTTGTTAACATGCGTGCGGCAAGTCCAGCGCGGAATCCCGTTAACCATCATCGCGCAGGAACCACACATGCCGACCCGGCAGGCGAAGCGATAACTTAAGGAGGCATCGGCGTGGCGCTGGATCCAGGTAATGACATCGAGCACGGTTTGCGCGGGCTGCTGCGGCACTTCGTATTCGGCGAAGGCGCCGCCCGCAGCGTCACCGCGCCACACCTTTACCTGAATTGGATTCGAATCCCGCATCGAAGCATTGTATTACTTTATCAATTTTCATGAAATTGAATTTAATTTGAATTAAACTTTATGTTTTTTAAAGTAATCATGCGAAATGAATTTAAGACAACTGCGCTCGATATCGACCATCCTGCAGCAAGGGAGTTTTGCCGCCGCCGGTGATCGCATCGGCCTGAGTCACTCGGCGATCAGCGTGCAAATGCAGCAGCTCGAAAATTCGCTCGGGATCGACCTGTTCGATCGCAGCCACCGCCCGGTGACGCTGACGGTCGAAGGCGCCCGCATCGCCAGTATCGCCAGCGAAGTGCTGGACAAACTGGAAACCATGAAGCAGGTCGCCAGCGGCGGCGAAACGCTGGATTCGATCGCCATCGGTTTCATTCCGACCACCGTGCAAAACCTGTTGCCACGCGTACTGGAGGCGCTGCGCCTGGAATTCCCCGCACTCCAGGTCAGGGTCAAGTCCGGCCTGTCGGGAGAACTCGCCGCCGCGGTGTCGCGCCGCGAGCTCGACTACGCCCTGTTGACCACACCGGTGGTCGAAATCCCCGAACTCGATATTACCGCGATTGCCGCGGAACCTTTTTACGTTATCGCGCCAGTCGATCGGGGCGAAATAACCGCCGACGACGAGCTATTGCGCTCGATGCCGTACATCGCCTTCAGCCGACGTACCTGGGTGGGACAGCATATTGCCGCCAGGCTACAGCAACGCGGCATCCACATTCGCGAATCGATCGAAATCGATTCCCTCGAGGCGATCGAGAACCTGGTAGCCAGGGGGTTCGGCGTTGCCATCGTGCCCCGCCGGTTGCACGCCGCAATCGACAGCAAAAATATCGTGCATATCCCCTTCGGAAGGCCGGTGGATACCCGTCAACTGGCGCTGGTTCAACCGGTTTCTCGGCCGAAGACCCGACTCGATCTGGCGATAAAAAAGATATTTACCGACCTGCCCGATCGTCTCTGATAACACCGGTTCCGCGTGAACGGTAGTAAAATCCCGACAGAAGGTTGTCGATTTTTCAGTCATTTCCCGAGCTGTGAGTCTCTTCACATAACTGCGCCGAGATCACTCCTAATATTCGTTCTGTGCAAAGGCTCAAGGTATCGGGCTCGATATTCGATAAACTATTTTAAAAATTTTCGTGGATTAAATTTTTGGACAAATCGATGAAAGACGACACAACCTATACTGATTTTGAATCAATGGATGCCACCGATAGCAGCATTATGCGTACCTTCACCCAGGTGGTCAGCTGCGCAGTCGGCGACAGTTTCGTGGAGCGCAGACGTCAGAGCCTGCGCGCCAGGCTGGAACGCGAGCAGTACGAGCGCGAACAGGAACTCGAAAATAGCTTCACTAAAACCTTTCGCAATTTACTGAAGGGCTTCTAGCAGCAGTCAAGTACCAGTCACTACGATTTCACCGAGCAGGCGCGCAGGCACCTGCCCGGCTTGACTGTATCTGGCGATAATGACAAGATCCCGGCAATAATTAAAAACATGCTGGCTTCGATACCCCGTTATCGACTCCACTTGCCTGGATCGTAATGCTCCAACTAGCCAAACGCTACGTCTCTGTTGTTGACAGCGTCAATTACCGCATCGGCCGGGTCATGATGTATTTCATCTTCGTCATGATCGGGATACTGCTGTGGTCGTCGATCTCCAAAACATTCTTCCTGCCATCGCTGTGGACGCTGGAAATCGCGCAGTTCGCGATGGTTGCCTACTACATCATGGGCGGCCCTTATTCGATCCAGCTCGGCTCCAACGTGCGCATGGATCTGTTCTACAACGAATGGTCCGACAAAACCAAGGCCTGGGTTGATTCGTTTACCGTGCTGTTTCTGATCTTTTACCTGGGCGTGTTGTTATATGGCGGGTTTGAAAGCACCCAGTACGCGATCCAGTACCAGGAGCGCAGCTATTCGGCGTGGCGGCCCTATATGTGGCCGATAAAGGTCGTCATGTGTGTCGGTATCGCCCTGATGTTGC
>CAMYML010000310.1 GCA_947259305.1 uncultured Gammaproteobacteria bacterium
GGATCGGCGATGTAGCCGTCATATGAGCCGAAGTTAATGACGCTTGCAGCCTCCGACTTGCGCAACAGGGGCAGGGCGTATTTCGAGGTCAGAAACATGCCAGTAACGTTGATCGCAAAGATCCGGTTCCATTCATCGAGCGTCGTATCTTCGATGGTCTTCTCGATTTCGATAGCGGCCGCGTTGACCAGGATATCGAGTCTGTCCCAGTCTGCGGAGAGTCCGCTAAAGGTTTCCCGGCAAACTGCTTCGTCGGTGACATCGTAGGCAATGAATTCAACCCGTTCGGGCAGATCACCGTGTTGCGCCAGATCCGCGGCGATCACCTGGGCGCCTTCGCGTGCGAAACGTTCACAGATTGCGCTACCGATACCGCCGGTGCCGCCGGTGACGAATGCGGTCTTGCCCTCGAGCATCATGCCGTCGTCTCGGTAGCCTGCTGGTAGGCTTGCAGGATAAGTCCATGAAAATGATGCACCGCATGCTCGCTGGCGCCGCTGCCCTCGATATCGACCATGTAACGACCCGAGCTGAAGGCCGGCGTGTTCATGCCGCGCTGTACGCTTTCGACCAGTCCTATGTCTTCGGGCTGCAGCACTTCATCGATAAACCTGAGCGCCTCCTTTTCGGTCTCGTTGGGTTCGGCGGTTTCGAAAAAGAAATCGAATACCTCGTAAGTTTCCTGCTCGTTGATCGGGTAGAAGCGCCAGACCATGAAGTTACCCCGGCCGGGATAACGCATCAGCGTGATATTGGGCCATAAAAACCAGACCGCATGGTCGGTGACGGTCGCATCGGCGATGTCGTAGGCGCTGTTTTCTCCGACCCTGGCCTTGGCCATGTGGCTCGAGTAGATACCCCGGGTTTTTACCTGATAGCTGTCCATGTCGATCATCGAACTGAATCCCTTGTGCGCGACCGGGCAGTGGTAGCATTCGAGAAAATTATCCACCACCGACTTCCAGTTGGCCTTGATGCGATAAGTCAGACGGGTCGAAAAAGTCAGTTGTCCCAGGTCCGGTGCGTACTGCATGACTTCTTGCGCCAGGTCTCCCGACTGCGCGGCCAACGGCGCCGCTGCGGGATCGAGATTGACGAAAACCAGGTGGCAAAAGACTTCGATCTGCACCGGGTCCAGGCAGATTTCCCGTTGCCTGAAATTTTCCAGGTACTCGGAGCGTGGCGCGTTTACCAGGGCGCCATCGAGATCATAAGTCCAGGCGTGGTAGGGGCAGGTGATGCGTTTGGTCTGGCCTTCGCCGGAGAGCAGTTCGTGGCCGCGATGTTTGCAGACATTGTAATAGGCCCTGAGATCTCCTTGCCGGTTGCGCAGTGACAGAATACTTTGTCCCTCGATATTCGTGCTGACGAAATCGCCGGGATTGCGTAGTTTTTCTGCATGACAAAGGAACTGCCAGCTGCGATGAAAAACCTGCTCGCGCTCGACCTGCAAAAACTTCGGCTCGATGTAGCAGCGGGTATTGATCGAGTGCGAACGGGTCGCGATTTCGTCGTACCCGCCCCTGATCTGGCTTAATTCGTTGTGACTGAGCACGGAGCTGGACACGGAAATTCTCCCTCGGCTGGCGTTACTGGACGATCTATACCGACAAGCCGGGCGAAAATTTATCAGCTCGCCGGCTCGACTGATTGTTGAAATGCGACATTTAATCATGAAAACTATCGGATTGGAGCATGCTTGTGCAATATTTGGTTTCTACGCGCGGGGATTTGATGGCTCGCTAAACTAATGGACAGACAATGAGTGGAACGGCCGGCACGCGAAAACGAAAACAGTGGCACTACTGTCCCGACCTGCCGATACGGGTATCGCCCCTGTTTAGCCAACCCTTTAAACCCAGGGCTGTATTGAAATGGTTTGTCCGCGGCTGGTTCCCGGTTTCTGAAAACCTGATCATACTTGTGCTTTCAATCCTGTCGTGGTTCTTTTTTCACCCGGCGCTGGTGCGTTGCCAGGTATTCCAGTTCGACTGGATAGCGCAAATCTTTGTTAGAAACATGGTACTGATGTTTCTGGTGGCCGGAGGTCTGCATCTTTACTTTTACGTGTTCAGGCAACAGGGTGAGGCGCGTCGCTACGATGCCAGGCCGCTGGCAGAAAAAAGCCGTGTCTTTACGTTTAACAACCAGGTCCTCGACAATATGTTCTGGACCTGTGCCAGCGGTGTAACGGTATGGACCGCCTACGAAGCGTTAATGATGTGGGCGCTGGCGAACGGTTACGCGCCGATGCTGGAAATGCCGGGAGATTTGCTCTGGTTGCTGTTGCTGATATTCCTGATACCTATCTGGGAGACGCTTTACTTTTACCTGATTCATCGCCTGATCCACTGGCCGCCGCTATATCGGCATGTGCATTACCTGCATCATCGCAATACCAACATCGGACCCTGGTCCGGGCTATCGATGCACCCGGTCGAACACATCATCTATCTCGGGTCGGTTCTGATTCACTGGGTGGTGCCGGCCAATCCGCTGTTGATCATTTATCATTTACAGCACTACACGCTGTCTGCCGCAACCACGCATACCGGCTACGAAGGGCTGGTTTTTGGCGGCAAGATGAGGCTGGCGCTGGGGACTTTTCATCACCAGATGCACCATCGATTCTTCGAATGTAATTATGGCGGCCTGGAGATTCCCTGTGACCAATGGGCCGGTTCGTTTCACGACGGTACCCCGGAATCACACCAACAATTTCTGCAAAAACGAAAACTGAAGACACAAAACGCGCAGGGATGAGCCAGGCCTTGATACTTATTTGCCAGATGCGCCCCGGCTTATTGCTGGATCTGTTTTTCTAAGGCCTGCTTTTGTTTATTTGCGGTATCTAGAATTAGCTGATTGACGTCATTGGCTTTTTTGATGGGATCAGCCTGATAATTCCCGGCAGGGTCCGCGACTTTGTGATCCCCGCCACCTGGATACCCCTTTATAACCAGAAGGGATACGATCACGAGCGAAACCATTAAAAGTAAAATGCGCATACATATGAGCATAGCTTGAAAGCGGGCATCCGGGAGACATCGAACAACGACCAGGAACGCAGGCTCAAATTACGCCTGCCGGGTAGATGACGCGGGAAATGATTAAGATCCACGCCTATGTTATAAACCAGCGGTAACTCAAAAGAGTATCAGCCGCGAAAGATGAAAACACTGCTTGTGCTTGCTCACCCACGGAAAAATTCCCTGACGGCGGCGGCTGCCGACATCTTCGCTGCCGGCCTGGAAAAAAACGGGCACGAGGTCGAATGGGCGAATCTCATAGAGGAAGGTTTCGATCCGATTTTACGTGAGGAAGATGAACCGGAGTGGGGCAATCCAGGCAAGGAATACTCGCCTGCAGTGCGCCGCGAGATGGATCGGATCGAGCGCAACGAAGCTACGGTCATGGTGTTTACCGTTTACTGGTGGTCGGTGCCGGCAGTGCTCAAGGGATGGATCGACCGCGTGTGGAACAACGGCTGGGCATACGGTGATGCCAGCTTCCCGCAACGGCGTGTCTGGATGATTGGTATTGCGGGCAATACCGCCAGTGGTTTTGCCAGCCAGGGGTACGATAGTGCGATGTCAGCCCAGCTGGATGTGGGTGTGCTCGTTTTTTGCGGCGTCCTGGAACGTCTCCTCGTACTCCTGTA
>CAMYML010000311.1 GCA_947259305.1 uncultured Gammaproteobacteria bacterium
CCGGCGCCGGTCGCAGCCTCTATTACGCGGTGATATCGACCTTGCTGGCGACCTTTCTGGGCACCCTGGCGGCGCTGGGCTTGAGCAACGAGCATATGCCCGCCAAGCGCGCGATCATGGCGCTGATGATTTCACCGCTGATCGTACCGCTGATTATTACCGCCGCTGGCATGGCTTTCTTTTTCGCCAAGATCAACCTGTCGAATACCGACGCCGGCATCATTCTCGCGTATACGATTCTCGGCCTGCCCTTCGTCGTGATTACGGTCACCTCGACGCTGGTCGGTTTCGACCGCAGCCTGTTGCGCGCCGGCGCCAATCTCGGCGGCACCCCGGCCTACAATTTCTTCAAGATCCAGATGCCGCTGATCGCGCCCGGCATGATTTCGGGCGCCCTGTTCGCTTTCATCACGGCCTTCGATGAAATCGTCATCATCCTGTTCATCGGCGGCCCGGATCAGCACACGCTGCCACGCCAGATGTGGTCCGGGATTCGCCAGGAAATCAGCCCGACGATTCTTTCCGCGGCCACCATCCTGGTCTTGTTCTCGGTCCTGCTGTTGACGACACTCGAGCTACTGCGCCGTCGCAGCGAGCGCTTACGGGGAATCACCCCGCACTAAAATGCAGCCCGGCGACAGGGTGTACTACCTGTACACCGGCAAAGACGGCACTCCGATCAAATATGCCGCTATCGTGCTGGCGCTCGAAGACGAGGGCGTCCTGATTCGTGTCGGTAAGTACGATGTGCACACCCAGGAAGTCAAAACCCTCGAATCGCTGGTTGCCGCGAGCGCGTTGCAGCCCCGCTCGGTACCCTGCAGTTACGAGGACGAGTTAAACGGCTCGAGCTGAGCGCTGCTGCCACGTGTTCCTGGCACTATAGTAGCGCCGTTGTTGACCTATAATAACGGCCACGATAGTCATTCTGTGTTCGCCTGTCTTTTACGAGGCAGCATTCCGTCAGCAGACCTTCGAATTTAAAACCTGGCGGTCAGCAAACGGCGGCAGATTCAACTCGGACTCTCATAGAGCAGATTCAAATGAGTCAATGGAAGTTATTATCTTGCTGCAATGTTTCCTCGAGTAACTACCTTGTAATCAGGTAGCCGAGCGTCGAATCGTTCACGGCCCACCATTATTTCCTTTAGTATTTATCCGATAGAGGAAAACGGTTCCTAATTGTCAATTCTTTGTGCACAATGGCCATTCGGAATTGAACCCCTTGAAGGAATCCCAGGATTGTTCGATAGCCACCTGAGTGAACTGGCCATGATGGCCGCTCCTATTGTTTTGCTTGCGTATCTCGTTCGTGGTATTTGCGGATTTGGTTCTGGCCTGATCGCAATCCCGATACTTAGCTTGCTCTTTCCGCTGAAGGTCGCAGTGCCCCTGGTCGTGATGCTCGATTACCTGGCTTCGGCCGGGCAGGGAGTCAGACACAGGCAGAGCATTCAATGGGGTGAAATCGGCCGCCTGATCGTCCCCGCGCTGATCGGCGTGTCTGCCGGCCTGCTGATTTTTCACATGGTCAATGCCGAGTTGCTTACCCGGATTCTGGGGGTCTTCGTCTTTTTGTACGCGCTTTACAGCCTGTGGGGACCCAGGATGCCGCGGGCGTCGAGCTGGTGGGCAGTGCCTGCCGCTCTCAGCGGCGGGGCGGTCGGGACGCTGTTTGGCACCGGCGGTCCAGTCTATGTCACCTACCTGAAAGCGAGGCAACTCGAGATGGCAGACTTTCGGGCAACTTTCGCCTGTATTTTCCTGCTGGACGGCGCGGCCCGGGTAACCGGCTACGTGGGTACCGAGATTGTCGACATCCAGCTGCTGGTGTTACTGGCGATGTCGTTGCCGGTGATGATACTGGGTATGTATCTGGGTGGGAAAATTCACACCAGCCTGTCAGCAGAAGTCTTCACCCGGGGCATCAGCATTCTGCTACTGGCCAGTGGCGCGTCCCTTATAATGCGCTGAAACAGCTAAAGCGTTTACCCGTCGTGCCGATAAGGTATTAAGAATGCCTGATTCACGGTGTGGCTGTGACAAGACTTTTTCTACATATTTTTCTCGTGATTGCGGCTTGCGCCCCGTTGTTGCTGCTGGTTGCCGATATGGCGCAAAGGTATCCGCTGGACGGGACGCTGTTGGAAATAAATCTCGTTGATGCGGCCTTGCTGGTTGCCGCACTGAGTGTACCGCTTTGCGTACTGTCTCGATTGGGCGTGGCCTGGCGTTCGGAACCGGAAGAATACTAATCTTAAGGTAAACCAATTTATCGACGCAGCTGTTTACGCCGCTGAAAATTCTGCGCCGGCCATAACTCAGGAGTGAGCCGCCTTTTTCCGTTGCGGCAGCAAAAGCTCCGACACCATCACCGGCCTGGATATATGAAAGCCCTGGGCATAGTCGATACCGATCGATTCGAGCGCATCCAGCGTCGGCTTGTCTTCGACCCATTCGGCAATGGTTTGCAGTTTCAGCACTTTGGCGACATCGTATATGGTACGCACCATCGCAAGGTCGACCGGGTCATTCAGCATATCGCGAACGAACAGCCCGTCGATCTTGAGAAAGTCCAGCGGCAGTCGTTTGAGGTAACCGAAGGAACTTAGCCCGCTACCGAAATCATCGAGCGCAAAGCGGCAACCCAGCGCTCTAAGGCGGTTGATAAACTCGATCGCGATCGCAAAATTGGCGATCGCCACCGTTTCGGTCACTTCGAAACAAATGCTTTGCGGATCGACCTCGAAGCGGCGCAGCATACCGATTATGAAATCGGCCAACGTCGGGTCACAAACCGATTGCCCCGATAGGTTAATCGTATACATCTGGTCCGCAGTGTATTGCAGTTCGGTTTCCAGTTGCGAGACCGCAGCAAGCGCATTTTCGATGACCCAGCCATCCAGGTCGCGCATCAGGTCGTAGCGCTCGGCGCTCGGAATAAACAGTCCCGGTGAAATCAGGCTGCCGTCGACCTGCGGCCAGCGCAGTAAAAATTCGTAGATTATGCGCGGGCTTTTGTCGTCACCCAGGGACGCAACCGATTGTATCGCTAGTGCGAACTCGTTGTTTTTGAGCGCTTCCCTGATGCGCGGAAGCCACTGCATCTGCCGATATTTCTCGGCGATTTCGACGTCGTCGGCATGGTAAACATGCACCAAGTCGCGCCCGGAATCCTTGGCCGCGTAGCAGGCCAGGTCGGCGGCGCTCAACAGTTCGGACAGGCTGCCACTCATTCGGTTGATCATGACCAGCCCGATGCTGCCGCTGACGTCGAAGATTTTATCTTCCCACTTGAAGTGCATGTCGTGCAGCGTTTCGCGCACCGTCTCGGCCTTTTTGCGCGCCTGATCCTGGCTGCAGTCGTGCAGCAACAAGCCGAATTCATCGCCGCCCAGGCGGGCCACCAGGTCTTCCGCGCGTACCAGCGTCTGCAGCACTCCCGCAATTCGTTTCAAAAGCTCGTCGCCGGCGCTGTGACCGCAGGTGTCGTTGACCAGTTTGAACTGGTCGAGATCGATATAACAGAGTGCGTTCTGGCGGTTGTTCTGGCGGCTCAGTTCGAGCGTTTCCTTGACCCGGTTTTCGAATTCGGCGCGGTTGATCAGCCCGGTCAGCGAATCGTGGCTGGCCTGGTAAACCAGCTG
>CAMYML010000312.1 GCA_947259305.1 uncultured Gammaproteobacteria bacterium
TAAAATTCAATTACAAGCTGCAATTCTACCCATTTGAAAATAAATATGCTGCCTCGTTTCGCGAAATTCACAGCTTAATCGGATTTGCGATAAGCCAGCACCCAGTGACGCAAACTGGCTTCTTTTACGGAAAATGGATAGGTGCGGAACAAAAGTGACTGGTCAAGTTTAGCCCAGGCGCCGGCGGCATCGAGCGCATCGATTTTTTGCTTGAAGCCGTATTCTTCGAACGCGACCAGCGAAAGTGAAAACACGATCACGGCCCCATGCCGGGCAACCTGGAGTATGCCGTCGAGCGATTCGGGCGGCGCATGCCCATGGGTAAGCACGCCGGCGGCTACCACGGCATCGTAACTCGCATCCGGCAATTCGATGCGGGCGCCGAGATAAAGCTGATGCAGCTGCTGGTAGACTTCTTTTTTATGCGCGATTGCCAGCATGCCGCTGGAGGGGTCCAGACCATCGATATTGCGATATCCCATTTGATGCAGTAACTGCGCCATATTGCCGGTACCGCAGCCGGCATCGAGAATCCTGGCGTCATAGTCGCGCACATGACGGCCAACCAGGCCGGTTGCGATCGCAAGATAGGGATTGCCGCTGGCCCACAGCTGTTGATCGTAATCGCCAGCCCACTGGTCGTAGAGCGCGTCAAGTTTTTCGGCTTTACCGTCGGCCTGATAGACCCGTTCGAGCCAGGTTTCGAGATCATCCATCAAATACCCCTTGCATGTCAGGATAATAAAAAGCAGATTATGCCTTTAACATATTCAGCTCAAGCAAAAGGTGAAACCATGAATACGTCCTGGGTAGTTCTGGTAACCGGCGCAATCCGCGGCATGGGCGCGAAGCCTGCAGCCCAGCAGCAGGGAGTCGATACCGCTATCTGGCTGGCGACTTCGGAGGATGAGAAACACGGTGGTGGATTTTTTCGTGAGCGCAAATTAATCGACTGGTAACTCAAAACTTGAATTTAAATCAACTGGACCAGGATCGACTGGCCGGCAAGCTTGGCAAGGCCATGCAGTTTGCCATGGAAACCATAGTCACGGCGGCGCATATCGACCAGGTTGATTGCCTGATCGATATCAGTTTCGCGCATATCGACGCCTGCTTTTACAATGGGCGCGCGCATCTCGACTTCGTCAACTATATGCTCGAACACGGTGCCACGCTGGCGGTCCCTTCCTGGACCAATAACGGGCTGGTAGCGTTGAATGACCTGACAGTTCGAGATCCGCTTGCCAGCCGTGAAATGGACGAGGCCCGACAACTGATGCAGGCATACGTCAAACTCGGCTGCAATCCGGTATGGACCTGCGCACCATACCAGTTACCTGATCGGCCACAGCTGGGCGCGCATATCGTCGGCTCGGAATCGAACGCGGTCAGTTTTTATAACTCGGTGATTGGCGCCCGAACCAATATGTACGGCGATTATCTTGACGTTTGCGCGGCGATCGTGGGTCGTGTGCCCTGCAGTAAATTGCATCGTGACGAGGCTCGCGCCGCGGAGCTTGTTTTCGATGTCACTAAACTGCCGCAGGAGATTCTCGAAAACGACCTGTTTTACCATTTACTCGGCCATGTCATCGGGCGCCGTAGCGGTCACCGGGTACCTGCCATAACAGGACTTGCGCCCGCCTGTTGCGAAGACGATCTCAAGGCGATCAGCGCCGCGGCCAGTTCGTCAGGCAGGGTACCACTGTTTCATGCGGTCGGAATTACACCCGAGGCCGAATCGCTGGATATCGCTAGCCAGGGTGCTCGTGTCGCGCAGATCATCGAGCTGAAGGTCGTCGATTTGCAACAGGCGCGCAGCGAACTCGGGGTAAATACAGGCCAGCCGCTGGCCGGCATCGCACTCGGAACGCCGCATTTCTCGGTTTCCGAGTTTGAACGCCTGGTTGCGCTGCTTGCCGGGCGCGAGCTACACCCCGGGCTGGCTTGTTACCTGACGACCAGTCGCCATGTCTACCAGCAGGCGCAACAGCGTGGCTGGATCGAGCCGTTGAGTCTGGCGGGATTCAGGATTATTACCGATACCTGTACTTATTTTTCACCCGCAATCAACGGGCTAAAGGGCAAGATCATGACTAATTCCGCCAAGTGGGCCTATTACGCACCCGGCATGTTGCCGGTGGAGGCGGTAATCGGCAGCCTCGCCGAATGCGTGGAATCGGCGGTCGGCGGCGAAGTCATGCTCGATCGATGGGGCGAACTGTGAGTTCCGTTGTGCTCAGTATTACGGCGCGGGTATTAATCCCGGGCCGGGCCAGTGGGTCGGCGCTGGTGCTCGACGATAGCCTGAGTTTCTGGGGTGGATTCGATCCGGCGCTGGGTGAAATCATCGATGTGCATCATCCACAGTTTGGCCAACGCGTCGGCGGCTCGATTTTGTTTATTCCCGAAAGCCGTGGGTCGGCGGGAACCCCGGGCGGCATCGCGGAGACACTGCGTAACGGCAGCGGGCCGCGTGCCTTCGCGCTGGGTGAACGCGACGTCAATATCGGTGTCGGCACCCTGGTGGCGAACCGGCTTTACGCGCTGGAGATTCCGGTGCTGGCAATTACGCTCGCTGAAATGGCGCAAATTCGAATTGACGATCGGATCGAAATCGACCGGCAGGGTCTGATTTCAGTCAGTCGCCAGGCTTAAATGCACCAGGCGATGAAAATGGTGTAGCGCATGTTCACTCTCTTCGCTATGCCCCGGATCAACCAGGTATGCACCCTGGTCATAGCTCAGCGATCGCAGCCCGCGCTGCACCGAATCGCCTATATCGATATCTTCAGGCCCCAGGGTTAGATTGAAATAATCTGAGCGCGTCTGATAAACCTCGCCATTCGTGGTTAAAGAGTAGCCATCGAAATCGCAGTGGTCTTTGTCGATTGGCAGCACTGCAAATATTCCGCGCGACTCCGGCCCGGGCATGACGTTAAACGTGGTGACGGTCCAGAGGACCCAGAAAACCGATTGCTGGAATCTGTTTTCGGTATCGAACGGATATGCGGATGAAAGCGTAAATGAGCTTGCGGCTTTATCCGTGAGCGGCCGTCGTAGTGGGGGTAATGCCGACATCGTGCCGCGGATTTACGAGCGGCTGTCCATCGCCTTCAAAATCATGGATTGGTCAATTTCACCGACAATCTTGTCATCTTCATCGACCACCGCGAGTGGGCCATTTGCGGCTATCGCAGTATCGATTAATGAGTCCAGTTTGGCGTGCTCTCTGACTCGCTCTGCGCCATTGGATTTAATCGCATCGGAAGCCTCACGCATGATTTTGCCGACGCTCAGAACCTTGTAACGCGGCACATCCTCGGTGAATTCACGTACATAGTCATCGACTGGATTTGCCACAATTTCTTCCGGCGTGCCGATTTGCACCACGACCCCGTCTTTCATGATCGCGATATGGTCGCCCATTTTGATGGCTTCCAGAAAATCGTGGGTAATGAAGATCATGGTCTTGTGCACTTCCGACTGGATTTTGAGGAGCTCGTCCTGCATTTCGCGACGAATCAAGGGGTCGAGCGCGCTGAAAGGCTCATCGAAAATCAGGATTTCGGGGTCTACCGCCATCGCGCGGGCCAGCCCAACGCGCTGTTGCATGCCAC
>CAMYML010000313.1 GCA_947259305.1 uncultured Gammaproteobacteria bacterium
ATGAGCGAAAAGTTAGAGAAAGGTTTAGAGGTACTGCGTTCCGAGGTCGATAGCAAGGTTAAGTCCTTCTTCTCGAGCTGCGTCAACTGTGGCATCTGCGCCGAGTCCTGCCTGTTTTACACGGAGACCAGGGACCCGCGCTATACGCCGATCTATAAAACCGAGCCGCTGCGCAAATTATGGCGCAACGAGTACAGCCTGTGGGGCAAGATTACCTCGGCCATCGGACTCTCCACGCCGATGACGGAATCAGACCTGACCGACTGGGAAGAACTGGTTTACGACGGCTGTTCTATGTGCGGTCGCTGCAGCATGGTGTGCCCGGTCGGGGTCGATATTTCAGGCATGATTTTCAAGGTCAAGCATGCGCTTGCCAAGGCCGGCATTTCGCCGGAAGGGCTGGTTGGCGCCACCCAGCGCGCGGTCGATATCGGCAGCCCGATGGGGATTACGCTGAAGACCGTAAAAGCCATGATCAAACACGTCGAAGAGGATACCGGGTTAAAGATTCCGCTGGATGTCGAAGGCGCCGATTACATGGCGCTGTTATCCTCGAACGAAATTGCGCTGTATCCCGAATACCTCGAATCGCTGGCAAAAATCTTCGATCACGCGGATATCAGCTGGACCCTGTCCTCCGATGCTTTCGAAGCGACCAACTCGGGTCTGCAGATCGGCAACAAGGCAATTGCCGGGCAGCTCGTGCAACGAGTGGTCGATGGAGCCGAAAAGCTCAAAGTCAAGACCGTGATCAGCCCTGAGTGTGGCCATGCTTATACCGCTTTGCGCTGGGAAGGGCCGAACTTTATCGGTAAAGCCTATCCTTTCAAGGTGGTGCATATTCTCGAACTGCTGGATGAGTTACAGGCAGCTGGGCGAATAAAAACTACCGGCAAGGAATCCGAGCGACTGACCTTCCACGATCCCTGTTCGATCGTGCGCCGCGGCGGCATCAATGCGCAACCGCGCAACCTGCTGGGGCCGATCGTGGAAAATTTCGTCGAAATGGCCGATCATGGCAACATGAACTGGTGCTGCGGCGGCGGTGGCGGCGTCAGCAGTAACGAGCGCGCCGAAGAGTTAAAGTTGACCGCGTTCAATCGCAAGAAATCCCAGATCGAGGAAACCGGTGCCACGGCGGTGGTTACCGCTTGCTCCAATTGCCGCATGGTCATGGAGGAAGGCGTCGAAACCAATGAAATGGGTATCGAGCTTCTCGGCCTGACCGAAATGATCGCCAAACACCTCGAAGACCGACCCAACTAGTTAATTCGCCAGGCCGCGCGTACGGGCTCAATAGACGCTGTCATACCGCGGGATGATAGCGCATTCGGAGATCTCCAGATCGCTGCAGGAAACAGATACCTTTCGGTTCGGATTCTGTTAAGCCCTGGCCGTGGCACGTGTTAATATCGTCGCTGTTTCACTGCGCGGAATATGATCATGGCTGACGATACGCTTAGCGACGAAGATCTCGATGAAATCTACCGGCGCATGATCGATTTGTTTATCGATCGCGCCAACGAATTTGCCGAAACCAACAGTCAGGAAAACGTTGGTCTGGCGCTGCTCTATGCGGCCGCGCGTTTCAATGCCCATGTCGTTTCGCAGCATGCAAACAGCCTGGAAGATTACGAAAAGGATTTACCCCGGGCGCGGCAATTCTTTCAGGGTCAGTACCAGGAAATGCTGGAAGAGAATCTCGAGGATTACAAGGCTGTATTCAGCAAGTACGCGAACTTCATCAAGAAGCAATAGCGACCGTCTTCCGCATTTCAGGACAATCGTCCTTGCTTGTATGCTGCCGGCTCCAGGCGTCGAGGCAACTATCGCGCTCGGCTTTACCAAGCTCGCCAACCGCTGCGACATAATCATAAAATGCGGCGAAATCCAGCTCCTGCGCACGCAGCATGTTGATGAAAGCCGGCGCCTGTGAGTTATAGGCAGCGACCGAACCGATTTTGGCATTGTTGAGTTCGCCTGCGAACCAGGCGCTGAATCCTCCGCTGACGCCGTGTTTAGAGGCGATATCCCGGTGGCTGTTGCGCGCGTCGGCGAAAACCCCGGCCTTGTCATTGCGTTTGTCGGCATCGCTGCTGTCGGTGTCATAAATCCGTGCCAGCCGCCTGCGGGTGGATTCGATCAACTCGATGACTTCGGCGCGATATGATGACCAGCGGGATAATTTTTCGAGTTCATCCTGCTGGCCGCGCGACTCGAGCCAGAGTTCGGTGCCGACCAGCTGTACCGCGGAAGCCAGGGATTCATTGAAGGTCGTATCGTCGTCGATGTAAATCTGTTGATGGGTCAACTCGTGAAACAGCAGACCCGCGAGACGGTGATCCGGCCAGTTGATAAAGCTGCTCAGTACCGGGTCGTCGAACCAACCCAGCGTCGAATAGGCCGAAACCCTGCCGATATGTACTTCGAGGCCCGCGGATTCGAGCTCGTCGACATAGGTGCGTAAACGTTCTTCGTCATAATAGCCGCGATAGCTGGCGCAGCCGATGATCGGGTAACACCAGCGCTGCAAGCTGGTCGAAAATTCGGGCGCCGCGAACAGGTTCTGAATCAGGTACGGCCGATCGAGCTCGACGAAGCTCCGATAACTGTCGTTTTCTGGCAGGGCCAGCCGCGCCACCGAAAAACGCCGGATTTCCTGCACCAGGACCAGGCGTTCGCGCAGTTCCACCGTGGTCGCCTGATCCTCGAGCAAATCCTCGATATCGACGCGCTGGTTCATCACCGCGAGGTGCCCGCGCGCGCTGTGCCAGTAGTAACCGAAATCGGTGCAGCCGCACAGCAAAAGCAGCAAAGGAATCGAAATTAAGTAGCGCATACAGTATTCTCTCACACTGAATAACCAATTTTTACCCAGAGTAAACTTTTTACTCTGGGTAAGATTTATACAGGAAACCAGATGATCATTTCCAGCCAGTTCGATGGCGGCAATATCGAGTGTGTCGACAGCAGCGACCCGGGCAGGGTGTTGCTCAATATACGTCAGGATAATCAGTCCGATCTTTACCAGTGGTTTTATTTCCGCGCGGCGAACGTCAGGGATCTCGACTGCAGGTACCTGATAGGCAACGCCGCCGGCGCTGCCTATCAGAAAGGCTGGCTAGATTACCAGGCGGTAGCGAGCTATGACCGTGAGTTCTGGTTTCGGGTAGATACCAACTTCGATGGTGAAAACCTGGTAGTCGAGCATAACAGTAGCGAGGACCAGGTTTACTTCGCCTATTTTGCGCCCTACTCGATGGAGCGCCATGCCGACCTGCTGGCCTTTGCCCAGACCAGCGAACGTTGCCAGGCGGAAACCCTGGGCCAGACTGTCGACGGCCAGACCATGGATTGTTTGCGCTTCGGCGACGAAGATGCGGAGCGCAAAGTCTGGATCGTGGCGCGCCAGCATCCGGGAGAAACCATGGCGGAATGGTGGATGGAAGGCCTGGTCAATCGCCTGGTCGATCACAGCGACCCGGTGGTCAACGCGATCCTGGGGAAAGCGGTCATTTACCTGGTGCCCAACATGAACCCGGATGGCAGTCGCCGGGGGCATTTGCGCACCAACGCGGTGGGTTCCAATTTGAATCGGGAATGGG
>CAMYML010000314.1 GCA_947259305.1 uncultured Gammaproteobacteria bacterium
TTAATCCTTTACCCTCCTGTTCCAGCTCGCCAAATTTCTCGACCACCACCAGGTCGCGCCGATCATCGATTGCTTTACGAATAATCCCGGTCGTCTCGGCCAGCGCCGAAACATCGAGGCCGCATTCACCCTCGTTTTCTACCGCACGCGAAATGGGAATGCGCTGGTCGGTACAGACATCGATGGCGTTGAGTCCGGTAATTTCACCCATTGAGTTGATTAGTGCTTCCTGCAGCACTCCGCCGACCCGCACATTGTTCGACCTTAAGCGCTCGACAAATTTCAATAACGCCATGCGGTCGCCCGTGTCCGGTGTGTAAACCGCGGCCGCAAAGGGTGCTATCGTCTGTTCGTTTGTCATAGATCACAGCCTATCACGAATTGCCCCCGATTGAACTGAATGAGCACCAGGGCGATGCTCATCTTCAGTCAGATTCGCGGCGTAAAAAGATTGGCTCTCAGAACTTCTGCTGTCCTAGTGCCGCCTTGATCCGGTTTTTGATATAGACGGCGTCACGTGAAGGCAAAACACGCTCTTCTTCCGCCGTATCGATTTTAATGTTGGCGAAATTTAACGCGTTTCTGGCATGGATTCTTGTGCGCAGAGCCTGCACCGCTGCCATATCGCGGATGCTCTCGCTACAGTCGAAATCAAGGCTCCTGGCTACTCGATCGAGTTCGACCCCAAACCCCGCATGGCTCTGTTGCATGCCGGTTTCACCATAGTGACCGTTATCCAGCACCGCAATCGTCAGATTCTTTGGCGCCTGGACGGCAATGGTGGCAAGCGCACCCATCCCCATCAACATCTCGCCATCGCCCGTCACGACCAGCACGCTGTCTTGCGGCCGCGATAGCGCCAGGCCCAGCCCGACCGTGGCGGCACTGCCCATCGCCGCCCATAAATAATAATTACGCGGGTGATCTCCGGCCGCCATCACATCGTAAGTCGGGGAACCAAGGCCGCTCACCACGATCAGATCGCCGCGCGCTACGAGCAGTTCGGCAACCACCTCTCTTCGATTCAGGACTGTCTGCGTCATTGCCGTCACTTCCATGCCTTTTTGCCGATGAGTCGCTGGCCGAGCAGTAGCGCGCAGGCCTGATCGCCCTCGAACGCCATGGTCGCCGCCCCCCTTAACAAAACCTCGACGTCTTCAGGTTTGTCTGCCCGCCAGGTGCGTACGCCCATCAGGTTCAGGGCCGGCTCCGTGGCCTGCCCCATCGGGTTTTGCCATTGATTGAATTCGGCCCAGTCGCCCCGCATCGTCACCACCATCAACAAGGGAAAGCGCGAACAGGCCTGCAGCGCAAGCGTGTTGATACAATTGCCGACACCGCTGGATTGCAGCAGCAAGGCGCCCCGTTGGCCGCCAAGCCAGGCGCCGGCCAGATAGCCGATCCCCTCTTCCTCGGTCGTCAGGAGCACTGAATGGACATCGTCATCCGCTGCGAAGAGTCGGATCGCGCTCGAGTGCCCAGCGTCGGGCACATAGGCGACATGTTTGACATCAAAGTCTTTCAACACTTGGTAGACTTGGGTTTTCCAGTCTATCGGCTGGTCTGCAGGCTGTTCGGGTTGGGGCATCTATTCGCTTTCAGTTCAATTAGTTGATAATAACGGTCAGCTGGAAACTACGGGTCGCCAGGTTACGCCTGCAAGGCAATAGTGTAACAAATTGATGTAACAAGGTTTCATCAGTAACGAAGAGGCATCATGGGCAAGCAGCAAAATCATATCATTACTTCCTCGCCTGGGTCCGAGCCTGGCAAATGCGTTGAGATAACCCGTCCTGACGGCGCCGGAAGATTACAATTCGAATCCATGATGAGTAATTGAAGATGTCGATCTCGCTGGCAGACAGCATCGCTCGCAGCCTGTCGACCCGGGGCGTCAGGCGCATTTTCGGGGTCCCGGGCGGCGGTTCGAGCCTGGCGTTAATCGATGCCGCAGCGGAGGTCGGCATCGAATTTATCTTGTGCCGCACCGAAACCGCCGCCGCCATCATGGCTGCCGTTACGGGCGAATTAACGGATATTCCCGGCGTCGTCCTGACCGGTATCGGCCCGGGTGCGGCCAGCGCAGTTAACGGCATCGCCTATGCGTCGCTTGAACGGGCGCCAGTCATCCTCATTAGCGACACAAACGAAGCCGGTGCAAGCGCACCGCCGCATCAAATTTTCGACCAGCAGGCCCTGTTTGCACCCATCTCGAAAGCACAACATCGCCTTACCCCTGCGGATGGCGGCCAAAGCTTCAATGCCCTGTTCGATCTCGCTGCTGCCGAACCCCCCGGTCCCGTCCATATCGATCTGTCGGCACGGGACGCCGACGCGATGGTTACAGAGGTCCAGCCTTCCTCGCCGGGTAAGCCCAGAGAAATCGACGATGAATCGCTGCAAAAAGTTGTCGCGTTGATAGCCGCTTGTCGACGCCCCGTGCTGATTGTCGGGCATCAGTGCCGCGCCGCAGAGCGCGCGCTGGCGGCAAATCAACTGGCAAAATCGCTCGGTGGACCGGTGATGACCACCTACAAGGCAAAAGGCACCATCGGCGACAGCAATCCGCTGACCGTCGGCTCGTTTACCGGGGCAAAGCTTGACGCTTCTGTACTCGAGGAAGCCGACCTGATCCTGTTTTGCGGCGTTGATCCGGTCGAGATAATCCCTGGTAAATGGCGTTATGCCGCGCCGGTTGCGGTGCTGACCGAATACGGCAACCTCGCGTGGCCTTTCGCAGCCGACGCGATGGTCGAGGGCTCGATCGCCGAAAGCGCAGCCCGGCTGGCCAAAAAGACACCTGCTGTGACCTGGGAGGCAGCGCAAATCACGCGCTTGAAACAACGTATCCAGGCCAAATTAGGCAACGTCGGTAAGCATGGGCACTTCCCTGACAACGTGGTGGATGCACTAGCCCTGGCCGCTCCCGCAGGGGCGCGACTTGCGGTCGATGCCGGTGCACATATGTTCTCTGCAATGAATCGCTGGCCTGCGTCCAGGCCGTACGACGTGTTGAAGTCAAACGGATTGTCATCCATGGGCTACGCGCTGCCGGCCGCATTGGCAGGCTGGCTGCAGCAGCCCGAACGCCATGCCATTGCCTTGACCGGTGATGGCGGCATGATGATGAGCCTGGCAGAACTGTCGACAGCGGCGCGCCTGGGCGCGGCACTGACCGTCGTCGTGCTAAACGACGCCGCCCTGTCGTTGATCGATATCAAACAGCAACGGCAGCAGCGTGCGTCACTGGGGGTGCGTTATCCTGCAGCGGATTTCGCCGCGGCCGCGCGCGGCATGGGCTGCACCGCCTGGACGGTTGGACCGCGGGAATCACTGCCGGCAGCGTTGTCGGCAGCGTTTTCCACAAAAGGTCCTGGCCTGATCGATGTGACGCTCAATCCATCGGGTTATCGCGAGCAGTTAATCGCGCTACGGGGTTGAACGGGGCGACAAACCTGGAGGTCCAGGTTGGCCAGACAGGCACTTAAAACGGATGGCCGCTCTGGATTCGTGCTTAGTTGGAAAGCTGCCTCGAACTACTCATACTTGCGGACAGCTAAACCTCTGACCAGGCTCTATAATATTCCGTTGTCATGGA
>CAMYML010000315.1 GCA_947259305.1 uncultured Gammaproteobacteria bacterium
GATGAGAAAATTGAATTAGGTATACTGTCCCTGAATAGAAAATGGTGACAGTTAACTTAATTCCACAGAAAATGGTGACAGTTAACTTAATTCCACAAACTTAAGAATTAAGTCAACTGTCACTTTATCTGTCACTTTTTCTTCTTACTGCCGGTAGCTGGACAAAAAGTGTTCGATCCGCCCGATGGATTCTTCCAGGTCTTCGATATGCGGCAGGAACACCACGCGGAAATGATCCGGCTCGGGCCAGTTGAATCCCGTGCCCTGGACAAGCAGCACTTTCTGGCTGATTAGCAAATCGAGCACGAATTTTTCGTCGTCGCGAATATTGAACCTGCGTACGTCGATCTTCGGAAACAGGTACAGGGCGCCTTTCGGTTTCATGCAGCTAATACCGTCGATCGCATTCAACATTTCCCAGGCGCGGTCGCGCTGCTCGTGCAGTCGCCCGCCAGGCGCGACCAGGTCGTTGATACTCTGGTAGCCGCCGAGCGCGGTCTGTATCGCGTGCTGCGCGGGAACATTGGCGCACAGGCGCAGCGACACGAGGATATCCAGGCCCTCGATGAAATCCTGCGCCCGCAGCTTCGCACCGCTAACCAGCAGCCAGCCGCTGCGAAATCCGGCGACACGGTAAGACTTCGACAGGCCGCTGAAAGTTAGCACCAGCAAACTGTCCGGCGCGAGCGAGGCCAACGGGATGTACTGCGCGTCGTCAAAGATAATCTTGTCGTAAATTTCGTCGGCAAGCAGCACCAGGTCGAATTCGGCGGCGATCCCTATCAGCGCTTCCAGCATGGCTTTTTCGTAAACAGCGCCAGTCGGGTTATTCGGATTGATCACCACCAGCGCGCGCGTCCTGGGGGTGATGCGCGCGCGGATATCGTCGAGGTCGGGTTGCCAGTCGGCACCCTCGTCGCAACGATAGTGCACCGGCTTGCCCCGGCACAGGTTGACCGCCGCGGTCCACAACGGGAAATCTGGCGCCGGAATCAGCACCTCGTCACCGTCGTCGATCAGCGCCTGCATCACGATCCCGACGAGTTCCGAAACGCCGTTACCGATAAAGACATCGTTGACGTCTACGCCGGGAATGCCGAGTCGCTGGTAATACTGCATTACCGCCTTGCGCGCCGAATAGACGCCGTGCGAGTCGCTGTAACCCTGCGACTTCGGGATGTTGTGAATCACGTCGCGCAGAATTTCCTCGGGCGCCTCGAAGCCCCAGGACGCCGGATTGCCGATATTGAGTTTGTAAACCTTGTGGCCCTCTTCCTCGAGCCGGTTGGCTTCGCGCAGCACCGGGCCACGGATGTCATAGCAAACCTTGTCGAGCTTGCTCGACTTACGGATCGGTCGCTGCTTTTGCGGCAGCAGCGTGGGCACGGTCTCGGATTTATTCATTCATCGCAACTTAAACAGTAAATTCTGATTGCCGAAAATATCGGTTCGACACTTAGGTAATGATAGCACCTCGGAGAATTTAACAAAAAATACGTGGCGGAGCGAAAAATAATCGATATTGGGGTCACGCCCCCGGCTCTTGCCTGGCTAGCTTCATCCGGCGGTATACGGGTGCGCCGTCGCGGGTGTCCTCCCTGAAGCGGCGCTGTTTCAGTTTTTCCGCGAGCTGGTAATATTCGACACGAGAGGACAGGTCGACGATGGTATCTACATCCTGCGTCATCCGGATCGGTGGCGCCGCTGCATCGGAGATTAACAGGCCCGTTGCGCAACCGAGATAAACACCATTTCGTTCGCGAATTCACCAGGCTGGTCAGCGGCTAACGCCAGTATCCGGAGGTTAGGATTTTGCGGCCTTTTCATACGCTGCAAGCCTTTTCCTGATTTTTTATTAGCCGCCTCTTTCTCCCGAGATCTGCCGCCACGAATCGCATCGACCAGGGCCAGCATTTTGTAAAGCTTGTCATCCTTTTTTACTGCAACCGGTACAGCCTTGTTTAATGGCCTGAATGATTCACCAAGCACCTCACCCGCCGGGTCGGGCCATACCGGAGGAGGTTCTTCATTTGACACAAACAGGCTTTTTAACGGTGCGGCGGCGTGCACATTTCTCTCTCTTGTCGAGATCGTCAAAAAATACTAAAACCCCGACCCATGGCGGATCGTGATTTGGATCAATACATGACTGATTTTAATAAAGTGACGGAGGGATTATAAAATATCCCCTCCGTTCCTTTTCTTGTTACAGGCTCAATCGTCGCTCGGCGGGGCGAGCCTGACGCAGGCGACGATGAGCTGCGACACATAGTCGGAGGGGTCGCGCTGGTCCAGCTTATCCCCGGCTTCTATGACAGCCTCTATCCTGGCCCGTAAATTCGCCATGTGGGAATCTACCGGATACGTCTCCAGTCCCGTTAACGCACGAATGTCGGGAGAGACATTCGGGTCAGGGGCGAAGTCCAGCCTGCTTTCATCGACCTGCTTCAAGAGATCAAGGGCTCTTCCCAGATCGGCCAATAGTGGAGTAGGTTCCACGCTTTTCTCCTGTAATGCAATTCGTGGAGCAGTATACCAGTAAGCCGGGCGTGAGACTTCTTTCCAGACGCGGGCAAGATCAATACAGGGGATTAGCCTGGTCGATCCGGGGTTATTCTTTGCCCAAGCTGATGGCATTCGCCGGGTTTTAACTGGATGCTTTGATCCAGTGCATTCGCGGGTTCGATGCACAGCATTTGCTCGAAACCCCGATTATCGAAATCCGCCAGCGTTTTTGCGTTGGCCTCACCGGGGTTCCAGACCACAAGATTTTGGTTACCCCAGGCGCTGATCGAGGTTCTGGTTTGCCTGGCCGAATCCAGCAGCTCGATTTCAGGCGGCGGGGCGAGGTAGACGCGATCGACTTCACCGCGGATCGCAATGGCATCGGTCTGCTGCAACTGCCTGTAGCGCTGCGGTTTATCCAGGTAGGTCAACCCCGTGACACCGGGAAGGGTCACACGGTCACGGCCCGAGATCGAAAAATAGGTATGCCATGCGTTACTCAACGTGAATGCGGATTCCGAGACGTTAAAGGTTCGCATTTCCATCCATAGCGAATCGGATAACCGGAATTCGACCTCGAGTTGTGCCCTTTCCTGCCATTCCGGATAAGGCGCTGCCGCGGGATCCAGGGCCAGAATAATCGACGTCGACTCCGCATCCGCCGACGTCGACCGCACCGAGAAACGAGACCCGCGCGCATAGCCGTGTTGCGGCCGGTCCGGATTTTCCGGATGCGGCCCAAACCATGGCCAGCATAGCGGTATCCCGCCACGCAGCGCCTTCCCGGTCGCGTAGACGGCCATATCGCTCATCCACAACACTTCATGGTTGGCGACCGGTTGATAGCGGCTGACGTGAGCACCCTGAAGGTAAAGCTCGAGCCTGGCCTCCCGGTAGCAGAGTTCCACCTTTGCAAGACCCGAGAAACCCTCGCTGAATTGCAACCGGTTATCGAGACCGAACTGTTTATTTAAAGCTGCGGCGTTCGAGTGCGTCATTTACCTGTTTATCTCCCTCTGGAAATTCCAGAACTGTCACCATCCCCTGATTAGATACACAGTTTTGGGGAGGCCCTCATTACGCTGGAGAACTCCAAATGTTGATGCCCCTAATTCAGGGGATGGTTACAGAAGGATTTAGTGTATTTTACACGAGTGTCAGCGATATCCTGGAATGACTTGTCTGATGGAAACGTTTCCAGGGGTGGAATCGAACCACAGGAGTTTGGTTACTAATACTCTGTAGTTCACCGAAAGCAGACGTCCATGAAAAATATTTGAACTACGGCTAACCCCGTTAGCAGCCGATCAAATTGCCTGGATTAACTTCGGCTTCCGGCACATTGCGGTCATACAAAGTATAAATTGACGCAGGTCAAACGGCTTATGCAACAAAAGATTAAAGTAAATGAAGTTGTACAGTGGGGAAAGGGATGCATGGGATTTCATACCACGAATACTATTCAGAACGCACGGTAAAAAACCGAGTAGTTGCTTTTTTCTATCTACTTCCAATTCTTTATTTCTATTGCGCTTCAGCAAGTGCTGTCAATTCACAAGATGTGATCCCCCAATTGGAGGCAGCAGAAACGAAAGACCGAATTTTGTCCGATGCAGCAGGAAGAGCAAGCAAGCAGATTAAGTTGCTCGCTGACAGCATCGATGCTGGAGACGTTAGGCTATTTGTTATCGATTTTTCATCTTTGAACGGCGATATTGCCGGTCGATATAAAACCGACGGGTGCAAAGCCATCTTCAGGCACGTTCCGCAACCGATTATTATATGCAACGCCGCGTTTCTCCTAGAACTTGAGGCCGTGCTTCGTTCTGCTCATTTTCCCAATAGGTATTTCCAGTCGGATGAAGCCATGTTCGCCTTTGTCGAGAGCGTTGGAAACAATCCCTTTAGTCATTTACAAAGATTACGCGACCGCAAACCACCGCCGGAACAAAACTTCGAAGAGCACATGGTTCAACACATGAAACTCCTAATTATCTTCTTTGGAGCTCATGAGGTTGGCCATATCATGCAAAATCAGAATAACCGCGATTATATTGCAACCATGCGCAAGGATGCACCTTTGGAACATAAACTTGCAAATTCCGTAGTCAAAATGTGTATGCATGCGGAAGATCTTAATCGTATAGGCTTCAGGCTTGACGGCTTTGGGGACGTCTCGGACACGGAAAATAGAATTAGGTTGATTGAATCTGACTTACGTTCCACAGCCGAGAACGCTTTCTTCAACCAAGCAACCATTTTTGAAATAGAAGCACAAGCGGACCAGGTCGCAGAACGCCTGATAATCGACTATTTCAATAACTTAGAACTCAAAAACAAAATGTTTGCTTTGGAGGAACAACAACTTTTCGTCCGAAGTCTTTTTTTTGTTGGAGTCTACTCATGGTACAAAGACCTATCTACATACTTAGTAAAGGGCTGCCATCCCCTAAATGTAAAAAGTAGCACTGATTTCTCAATATGTATGTTTAGAAACCGTGAGCAGTACATTAGTGTGTCATCCATGTTTGGGAAGGTACACCGTTCGACTATTCTTCGAGCCTATATTGTGATCGAAGCGATCGTCGAAAAGCGGCTTGGATTTTTTTTACTTCCCGTTGACGAGCGATCAATTTGGATCTCACAGAAAGAAATTGATCAACTATCTCAAAATGAAGCCGCACTTGCGATTTGGCGGGCAGGTACTTTGCAAAATTATGCATTACTTCAGATAATTATGGATGCCCCGATTAAGCTCTCATTAGTAGGATGTGCTACAGGCTGGTTCAAGGAAATCGATAAGAAAAGAGGATCGCCACAAGGATTTTTGATTTTTTTCGAAACATTGGAGCAGGCTCTTCAACGCTTGCTTGAACTAAAATAGGGACTAAGAGGAAAAATTTATGAAATCTGAAAAGATTTCCCAAATATCTAACCAAACTATAAGGAAGAGATCGAGGCTCTGGGTTTCGTTTATTACGGTCGTTTTTATTCTGTTGTTGATAGTTGGATCAATTCTATACAACGAGTATGAAGAAGCTCCAGAGATCCTTCAAACTGGCTGGCAGTTTTACTCCTACCCAACCACATTGGAGCCAGTAGGGACGGTGTTCCGAATAGATCCTCAAGGGAGGAGGTCCATTGTTACAGATCTGGAAGTGTCTTCGACAACGGGTAGTGAAGCGATGGGCAAGGTCAAGCAAAAGATGGTTACAAGAGGAGATGTTATTGCACGATTTCTTAAGATTAGTCTGGGCGCTGAAGCCAAGGGCGGAAGGCAGCAGTCGATTGAGTTCGAGATGGAAGATACAGAGAGGGCCATAACTTCTGATCACGATGTTGGCAAAGTGCTCGATTCGTTTTTCGATATAGTTCGATTTAGAGTGGATAACCGCTATTTTATTATTCGGGAAGCGAGGAGTGCAAAAGTTATTCATTACAAAATAAATGATTCTATCTTAGCGGACTTAGGGGGGGAGGCTGTGATTAAAGGGCTGGCTAACTTAGATGCTGGCTTTCAGTACGAGTCGAATAAGAGCTACAATCTTAGTCAGACTTTCCCCGAGCGCATGAGAGTAATGTTTTTACCTGAAGAAATTGTTCCCGTCTCAGCATCACTGGGGTCTGAGATGCCGGAGGTAGAAGCAGTGCCCGTTGATGAAGTGCTCGTCTGGCACAACTGAGATTATCGGCCGTTCCCGGCTGTCTAATGAAACTTGGCAAAGGTCCGAGTTGGGCTGTCAGCTCAACCGGTCGACGCAACACATGCATTAAATCGTTCTGCTGGAGTATCAAAGCCTAATGTCTTGCGTGGACGCTCATTTAACTGACGCGCCA
>CAMYML010000316.1 GCA_947259305.1 uncultured Gammaproteobacteria bacterium
GTAAGGACATCGAAGTGTTAATGCTACTGGCGAGAATGGCTGATCGCTACTGGGATGATGCCAGGCGGGTGAAACCGATTCAAATCGTACGCGAATTCGAAACCACCATCATGAACGAGCTCGACCTGGTGCGCGAAGCCGCCAACGCGAGCCAGCTGCGGCGCAACTTCGAAGACTCGCCGGATCTCTATGTTCCTTTCGTCCACTGGGATTACTGTCGCCCCCGGGTGATGGTGATGGAACGTATCAGCGGCCTCCCGGTTACCGATATCAAGCAATTGCAGGCGCATGCCATCAATTTCGAGATTCTGTCACGCAAGGGAGTCGAAATCTTTTTTACCCAGGTATTTCGCCACAATTATTTTCATGCCGACATGCACCCGGGCAATATCTTCGTCTCTCGCGACACGCCCGATAATCCACAGTACATCGCCGTCGATTTCGGCATCATGGGATCGTTATCGACTAGCGATCAACGTTATCTTGCGGAAAATTTCGCGGCCTTTTTCAATCGCGATTATCGACGCGTGGCCGAGCTGCACGTCGACTCGGGCTGGGTTGATCCCGATACTCGCATCGATGAATTCGAAGCCTCGATTCGCAGCGTCTGCGAGCCGATGTTTCAACGACCCCTGTCCGAAATTTCCTTCGGCCTGCTGTTGTTGCGCCTGTTTCAAACCGCGCGCCGTTTCAACATGGAGATCCAGCCACAGTTATTGCTGCTGGAAAAAACCTTCCTGCATATCGAAGGCATCGGGCGTCAACTCTATCCGCAACTGGACCTCTGGGATACCGCGAAACCCTTCATCGAACGCTGGCTTTCCGAACAGCTAGGCGTGCGTGCGCTGGTCAAGGGCATGAAAAAGAACCTGCCCTATATCGCCGAGCACTTGCCGGATTTTCCTCAATTGGCCTTCAAGGCGCTGGACCGCATTGCCAACGATGAGCTGCGCGTAGAGTTGAGGTCGCGCCAGATAGACGAGCTGAAACGTGAAATCAGGCGCGCCAACCAGAGCAATATCCGCGCGATTATCGGCGGCAGTTTCGTCATCAGCGCGAGTATTATCATTGGCCTCGACGGTATCGCACCGATCATGGTGGGCGGGGGTCAATTGATTGTGCCACTGGTCAGCGCGGCGTTGTTTATCCCGGGGTTATATCTGCTTGTTCGCAGCTATCTCGACGACTAGGCCTGGATATTGCACCAGCATCCTGGATGCTAACGCCGGACAGATGCGGCTGAACGCCGGGCTGGACTGGAACCCATAGCCATAGCTATGGGTTGAAGGAAGCCTGCGCGGCCCGGCCAGTTCAGGCGTATCTGGACAAGTCAGCGCCGGGATAGGACTTGGGTCGTTTACAATCTGTGCTTCTGATTTTTTCCTTGAAAACATCATTTAAGTCATGAAATTCAATTCTTTAACTTAAGGCCCAAGTCCGGCTGGTGCAATATTCAGGCTAGCACTGCGCGCGGGTAAAATTCTTGTTCAGGCGCTTGCCGCGCTTGTACCCCTTCCAGTACGAGGTTTTAACTTCTTCTCGGTATTCTTCGGGAATCGACTCGAGGTATTCGTTGTAATCACGATTGAAGACCTTTTCGTCCTCGCAAAACTTGCGCCGGTAAGCCAGCTGCCCGCTAAGTTCGGCGATACGTAAATGGCGAAACTTGGGGTCTTCGGACGGCAACTCTACCACCAACTCTTCCACCGGCGGCGCCACGGCCTTGGATTTGGCCCTGGTTTCGTCTTCGACGACGTTCGCCTCTGTCCCGGTCTCGCTGCGCTTACGCGAACGCGTCAGGCGTTCGCATTCATCTGCCGACAGTAACGGAGTATCTTCCTTGCTCTTGTCGAAGCCTTCCTGAAATGCGTCGCGCATCGGGTCACGGCTTGCATCCGGCATCTGTTGCACCCGCTGAGTAAATTCGGCGAGCACGCTAGCTTCTCCACACTGCAGCCGCGAGTAGCTGAGCGTGCCAAGAGTACGCGAAAGATTGACGACGGTGCCGGTTGCGTTTTCGAGCACCGCCGGATCGATCTCGCTACCGTCTGCAGGGGCTTGCTGATTAAGCTCGGCGATAGCCTTGTCGATGATCTCCATGATCGAGTTCAATCCCTGGTCCACCAATTCGGCACGGCCCGCAAACGACAGTGCAGAAAGGAGAAACAGCGCTAGCAGTAATTTTAAAGATTTCATAACGTTACCGTATTCTGCTGATAGACAGGATTAAATCATGGATGAACCATATCATCCAGTATAGTTATAGTTGCATTTTTGCGCTGCATCACAAATTCGAGGATAATGCGGCGTCTTTTTACCCATGCCATCAAATTGAAGCAACTGCACCCCTCATTCAGGATCGCTAGCAAGTCACTGCCGGTCGGCGAATTCTATTTACCCGGCGTGATCCAGGCATGAGCCAGGCAATCCCTAAGGTCGGTTTCATCAGCCTTGGCTGCCCCAAGGCGACCGTCGATTCCGAGCAGATTATTACCCAGCTGCGTGCCGAGGGCTACGAAATCGTGCCCGATTACGACAGCGCCGACATGGTTATCATCAATACCTGCGGTTTTATCGACGCCGCGGTCGAAGAATCGCTCGAAACCATCGACGAGGCGCTACAGCAGAACGGGCGCGTCATCGTCACCGGTTGTCTCGGCACGCGCGCGCAGATGATCAATGCGCGATTTCCGTCATTGCTGGCGGTGACCGGCCCGCAGGCGCGTGACCAGGTGATGCAGGCGGTGCACCAGCATTTGCCGGCGCCGCACGATCCGTTTCTCAACCTGGTGCCGAAACAGGGGGTACGCCTGACGCCGCGACACTATGCCTATCTCAAAATATCAGAGGGCTGCAACCACCGCTGCAGCTTCTGTATCATTCCGTCACTTCGCGGTGACCTGGTAAGCCGCCCGATCGATGCAGTGCTGGACGAGGCGCAAATACTGGCCGAAGCCGGAATTCGCGAAATTCTGGTGATTTCGCAGGATACCAGCGCTTACGGGGTCGACTGCAGGTACGCAACCCGCTTCTGGAAGGGACAACCGCTGCAAACCCGGTTTTTTGACCTGGTGCGCGCACTCGGCCAGTTTGGCCTGTGGGTACGGCTGCACTATGTCTATCCCTACCCGCACGTGGACGATGTGATTCCACTGATGGCGGACGGCGCCATCCTGCCCTACCTCGATATTCCGATGCAGCACGCCAGTAAAAGAATTCTCAAGGCGATGCGACGCCCCGGCAGCCGCGACCGCGTGCTGGAACGCATCGTCAAATGGCGCGAAATCTGCCCCGAACTGGTCATCCGCAGTACCTTTATCGTCGGATTCCCGGGCGAAACCGATGCTGACTTCGACGAATTGCTCGATTTTCTCGACTGTGCCCAGCTAGATCGGGTCGGTTGCTTTACCTATTCCGCGGTCGATGGCGCCGCGGCGAACGCTTTGCCCGATCCGGTGCCCGAGGCAATCAAACTGGAGCGCTATCACCGATTCATGCAAA
>CAMYML010000317.1 GCA_947259305.1 uncultured Gammaproteobacteria bacterium
TTCCTCCTGCACACCCAACGGCATTTGCTGAAACAAAGAACTGTAGCGTTCCTCGCTTTCCTTCATCGCCGTGATTACAGCCTGGCTGTCGGTAATATCCTGCACCATGCCGAAACTGGCAAGCAGTGTACCGCTATCATCGAACTCGCCCTGCACGTACTCGCGTAAATGCCGGATTTCCCCCTCGGCGGTGATAATCCGGTAATCGAAGTTGATACTGACACCGGGCTCCAGGATCCGGCAATCGATTCGCTCACGGAAATACGCCAGGTCATCGGGATGGACGAGGCGCTCGAAATCTGCCTGGGTTAGAAATCCGCTTCTAATTTCTGCAGGATCGACTGCATAAACTTCCGCCATCTCGTCCGAATAGAAGATCGGCTTGTTCTCAACCTCGTTCCATTCCCATATGCCGAGATTCAGCATTCTGGATAATTCCTTGCTGCGATAGTCACGAAACTCGATTGACGTCTCTGCTTCGGCCAGCTGGGCGCGCAACAGGTCAATCTCGTCACGCAATTGTTGTTCTATCGAACCTGCCGTAGATTGATTTTTTGCTTTCGCCGTCAACGCATTGATGTATCGGATATGAGGTTTTTAAGTATAGGCGGGATTTCGGGGGAATTCCGAAGCATCTTCAATCATTTCATGCCTCCGTCGCGACTGCAGCGCCAGCACTTCGGACCCTTATGCAACAGCTTAGATGCGCCAGACAAAAAGCAGGGGGTTCGCGATAAAACCTGCAAACTATTCGTTAAACAAGTCCCTTATCAGGAGAAATTCCACGCAGGCGACGAATCGAGTTTTCAAGGGGATAACAGGCAAATTCTACAACGGCCGGGTTATGCGAGCATTGACAGTTCGGCCGAGAATTTCGACGTTGAGTTCGTCGGCTCCGGGTACGGGCGTGCGGAGGTAAGCGAGTCCGATCGCCTTTCGCAGGCGATGCCCGTAGCTACCCGATGTCACCATGCCCACGGCTTCACCACCGCGGAATATCGTGTGCAGGTAAAACGGATCGAATTCGGGGTCCTCGAACTCGAGTAACTTCATGCTCCAGTGGTCAGCGCGCTGCTGGCGCGCGAGCATGGCGTCGCGACCGATGAATTTCCGGTTTTCAGATTTGACCAGATGACCGAGCCCGGCTTCGAGCGGAGTGCGCTCGGTCGTCAGGTCGGCGCCCCAGGCGCGATATGCCTTTTCGAGGCGCATCGAATTCATCGCGAAGGCGCCGTAAAAACCCAGTCCGAATTTTTCACCCGCCTGCAGCAACCGTTGCAGCAATACCCGCTGCTGTCCAATATCGTGGTGCAGTTCGAATCCCGGCTCGCCGACATAGGAAACGCGCAGGGCGTCCAGCGTGATGCCGGCAATCTCGATACGACGAGCATTTAACCAGGGGAAGGTTTCGATCGATAAATCCTGCTCGCTGAGTTGCTGCAACAGGCTCTCGGCATTCGGACCCATGATGCCAAAAACGCCTTTCTGATCGGTGATATTTTCGATCTGCAGATCATAGTCGTGCGAGCGGACGCGCAGCAAGTCTTCGTCATGTCGCCCCGCGGCGGCGGCGCTGGCGAGATAAAACTCGTCTTTAGCCAGTCTCGTTAGCGAAAACTCCGACATCACGCCACCCGATTCGGTCAACACATGGGTCAGGCCGATACGGCCTGTTTTCGGCGCCGAATTGGCGCCGAGTTGATCGATGAACGCGAACGCGTCTTGACCGCTGACGCGGAACTTGGAAAATACCGACAGGTCCCCAAGTCCGACGTTGTGCCGCAGGTTTTCGCATTCGGCGGCAACCGTTTCGAACCAGTTGGCGCGCCGGAAACTTAAGCAAGATTCAGTAACGGCCGTATCGCGCGAATACCAGTTGGGCCGTTCGAAACCGTAAACGCTGCCGAACACCGCGCCATTTGCCCGCAGCAATTCGTATGCGGGTGTCTGTTTCTTGTTGCGGCCCGCCGCAGGTTCCTCATAGGGATAGTGAATACCAAACTGGGCGGCGAAACACTCCACCGCCTTGTCGACGCGATAGTCGCGATCGGCGTAGCCGCCGAAACGGCGGGAATCGACCGCGAGCGCATCCATCGGCGGCTCGTCGGCATCCATCCACTCGGCCAGGAACTTACCGGCGCCGCCGCCTTCCATGATCCCCATCGAAGAACCGGTTAGCAGCCAGGCGTTGCACAAAGCAAAGGCCGGGCCAATCAGCGGATTGCCATCCGGGGTAAAAGTGATCGGGCCGTTGACAATACTTTTGATACCACCTTCGGCAGCCGCGGGGACACGCGCCATCGCCTGCGCGGCGATATCGGCGATCGCGTCGATATCGGGCGCAAGCAACTCCATGCCGAACTCCGGCGGCACGCCGTCGATCGACCAGGGTTTGCCCTGTTTTTCGTAGGGACCGATGATGACGCCATCGCGTTCCATGCGCAGGTACCAGCTCTCGTCGGGGTCGCGGATCATCGGCAATTCGTGGTCGAGTTCGGCAAAGACGCCGATCCGATCGCTGACGATATACTGGTGCAGCATCGGCACCACCGGCAGATCGACCCCCATCATGTCGCCGATTTCGCGGCACCAGGTGCCGGCGGCGTTGACGATATGCTCGGCTTTTATTTCACCCTTGTCGGTAGTGATCAACCATTCGCCATTGGCCTGCTGGCTGATGTTCGTTACCTTCGTGTGCCGATAAATCTCGGCGCCGCGATTGCGCGCGCCTTTGGCCATCGCCTGGGTTGCCTGGCTCGGGTCGACGTGTCCGTCCAGCGGTTCATAGATGGCGCCGATTAAATCGTCGACCTCGGCCAGCGGGTAAATATTCTTAAGTTCGGCGGGCGACAGAATATCAAAATCAAACCCGGCGAACTTGCCGATGCCCTGTACCTGGCGAAACTCGTCGAGCCGATCCTGGTGGCGCGTGACGCGGAGCGCGCCGCAGGCATGAAAACCGACCGGCTGCCCGGTTTCCTCGGCCAGAACCGATTTGTACAACTGCACACTATGCGCACGCAGGTTCATGATGGTAATGTTATGCGCGTAATGGGTGCAGAGTCCGGCGGCGTGCCAGGTCGAGCCCGCGGTCAATTCGTTTTTTTCGATCAGTACTACATCGTCCCAGCCGAGATGGGTCAGGTGATAGATCAGCGACGCGCCCATGGCGCCACCGCCGATGACGGCCACCCTGACATGCGTTTTCATTTACTGTTCGCCCGGTAGGGAGGTTTATCGAGAATTTCAAGCGCGTAACGCTCACCCGCCACTTCGATCTGGCAGTCGTCTGCGCTGCTGACATCGCGTTGGTAAAACATGACGAAACACAGCGTCTTGCCGGTACGATACCCCTGCCCGCCCGAGGTACAGTGACCGACAATTTTACCCGCGCGGTAAACCGGCTCGTCGTGCAGTATCAAGACCGCATGGGCCTGCAGTTGGCACAGTTTCAATTGCTTGTCCCAGCC
>CAMYML010000318.1 GCA_947259305.1 uncultured Gammaproteobacteria bacterium
TTGCGCTCGCTGAGGCGCAGGTTCCTGTAGTCGACGATGTGTCCGCCGCTGCGCGGCAGTAAGGGTGAAACCCGTTGGGGCAGGGTGGTTTGATCAGGCACGGACGAGTTCTCCTTCGGGATCGATGAAGACGGGATGACAGACTTCTACATTGAGCCTTTCGTCATCTAATGGAAACAGGGCTTCGAGTCGTTCGCCATGGCGTGAAGCCCCGTCGCGCAGCAGTCCGAGCGCAATGCCGCATTTGAGCTGAGGGCTGTAAGTCGTCGCCGTGACGTGCCCCTGCGACTGGCTGACGCTGTCCAGACGGATTCTCGCATCGACCAGGTGGGCGCCGATACGCAGGTTGCGGCCGGGTTCCAGCGATTTCAGGCCAACCACCTGCAGCCGGCCTTCGCCGACCAGCGCCGGGCGCTCGGAACACTGCTTGCCGATAAAATGCTTGTCGCGGTTTGCCATGCCCTCGAGGCCGAGGTCTTTGGCGGTGGTGCGCCCGTCCAGTTCGGAACCGGCGACGTGGCCCTTCTCGATGCGCATTGTGCCCAGCGCCTCGGTACCGTAAACGCTAACGCCCATGTCCTTACCGGCCTCGAGCAGCTCGAGCCAGGCCTGCTCGCCGTAATCGGCCGGCACGTTGACTTCGTAGGCAAGCTCCCCGGAAAAAGAGATGCGGAACAGGCGCGCCGGGATGTTATTCAGCATGCAAACGCTCACGCCCATGAACGGGAAGGCTTCATTGCTGATATCGATATCGATAAGCTTTTCCAGCAGCTTGCGGCTGTTGGGGCCGGCCACCGCGATGCCGGTCCACTGCTCGGTAACCGAACAGAAGACGACATCGAGTTCGGGCCACTCGGTCTGGTGGTATTGCTCCATGTGCGCGAGTACGCCGGCCGCGTTGGCGGTGGTCGTGGTCATGAAGAAGTGGTTTTCGTCGAGGCGCGAGGTCGTGCCGTCGTCGTAAACCATGCCGTCTTCGCGCAGCATGATTCCATAACGCGCCTTGCCCACCGGCAGTTTCAGCCAGTTGTTGATGTACAGCCGGTTAAGGAACTCGGGCGCATCGGGGCCCTGGATATCGATCTTGCCGAGGGTGGTGACGTCTACCAGCGCGACGTTGCTACGCGTGGCTTCGGTTTCACGCAGGTAACAGTCGTACATCGTGTCGCCCGGTTTTTGCGGGTAATAACGCGCCCGCAGCCACAGGCCGGCTTCGATGAACACCGCGCCCTGTTTTTCGTTCCAGTCGTGGATCGCGGTGCGCCGCAGCGGCATGAAATCATTGCCAACGGTATGGCCGGCAAACACGCCCATCGCCACCGGGACATAAGGTGGGCGGAAGGTCGTGATTCCGACATCGGGTATCGGTTCGCCGCGTTGACAGGCCAGGATCGCGAGCGCGTTGACGTTACTGGTCTTGCCCTGGTCGGTGGCCATGCCCTGGGTGGTATAACGCTTCAGCAATTCAACCGAGTCGTAGCCTTCCTGCGACGCGAGTTCGACATCGCTGGCCTTGACGTCGTTTTGCTGATCGACGAACTGCTTGTATGACTTGTTGTAAGGCGTGGGTGAAATCCACAGGGCCTCGAGCGCGTAGTCACCTTCATCATCGGCCTTCGCCGGCTTGCCTTTTTTGCCCTTGAAGCCGGCCTGCCCGGCGGCCTCGTTACCGGCGGCGTGGCCCTGGTCGAGGCAGTCCTGTAGCGCGAAACTACCCGCGGCGGCACCCGCGGAAGCCTCTGCCTGGCGCGATTCGCCTGGAATGAAGGATAGAATCGAATCGTCGTATACCGGTTTCGCGCCCGACTGGCTATGCAAGTGCAGGTTAGGATTCCAGCCGCCGGAGCAGGCGATCAGGTCGCAATCGACGGCCTCGGGATCGAGGGTGTCTCCCAGCGTGCTGACAATCTGCGCGCGTTTCACACGTTGCCCGCCCTCGGCGGCGCCGACGGTGCTGCCGGTCATCAAGCGGATCGACAATTTCCTCAGCTCGTCGGCCAGGGGTGCTTGAGGATGCGCCCGCGAATCGACGACCGCGGTGACGTACACGCCGGCACGGTGCAAATCGATTGCGCTGCGGTAAGCGTCGTTATTGTTGGTCGCAACGATTACCCGCTTGCCCGGTTTGACACCGTAGGCATTGACATAACTGCGCGCCGCCGATGCCAGCATGATGCCGGGTTTGTCATTGTTACCGAAAACCAGTGGCCGTTCGGTGGCGCCGGTTGCGAGAATGACTCGCTGCGGATAAAACAGCCACATGCGCTGGCGCGGATGCCCCGGCGGTGGCACCGGCAGGTGATCGCTGACTTTTTCCACCGCGCCAATCACGTTGTGATCGTAGTAACCAAAAACGGTGGTGCGATTAAAAATATGAACATTATCCATGGGCGCAAGTTTTGCCACTGTCTGCGCGGCCCATTCGCTGCCGGGCTTGCCGTCGATGGTGAAGTTTTCCGAGTTGAGCGAGCCGCCCAGCAGCGGGTGCTCATCGACCAGAATAACGCGGGCGTCGGTCTGGGCGGCGGCGAGCGCCGCCGATAAACCGGCGGGGCCGGCGCCGACGACCAGCACATCGCAGTGCTCATGGCATTGCTCGTAGTGATCCGGATCGGCTTCCGTGGGCGCGGTGCCGAGACCGGCAGCGCGGCGGATGACATGTTCGTAAACATTGGTCCAGAACGAGGCCGGCCACATGAAAGTCTTGTAGTAAAAACCAGCCGACAGCAACGGTGAAAACAGGTTATTGACCGCCATGACGTCGAATGCGAGCGAGGGCCAGCGATTCTGGCTGTTGGCGACCAGTCCATCGAACAGTTCGATCGTGGTTGCGCGCGTATTGGGCTCCTTGCGCGGCCCGCTGCGCAATTCGACGATCGCATTGGGCTCCTCGGAGCCGGCGGTTTGAATGCCGCGCGGACGATGGTACTTGAAGCTGCGACCAAGCAGGTGTACGCCATTGGCGAGCAGCGCCGAGGCGAGCGTATCGCCTTCGTAGCCATGGTAAGATTTGCCGTCGAAGGTGAAGCTGATCACGCGGCCACGGTTGATATGGCCGCCACTGGTGGTGCGGAACTGTTGCGCCATCTCGATCAGGCCCCCCTGCTGCCGGCGGGCAGGTTGGGCGAGGCTGGTGCGGTACTGAATATTTCATGGGTACGTGTATCGCGTTCGACCACGATCCAGGCACGGCAGCCGTTGATATGGTGCCAGAACTCGCGATGTCGGCCGGCCGGGTTATCGCGGGTGTAGACATAGTGATACCAGTCAGCCTGCGAGGCATCGTCGGCGGGTCGTTCGACGGTGGCGTCACCGCCGTAGGAGAATTCGTCTTCGTTGCGCGGCCCACACCAGGGGCAGTCTAGTCTCAACATATCTTCCTCCTAGTGTGCTTTGGGTGAGGCGCCAGCGCCTTTTTCATCGATCAT
>CAMYML010000319.1 GCA_947259305.1 uncultured Gammaproteobacteria bacterium
GCCAGCACTCGTGCCCGGGGTTCGGAATCCTATTTTCTCGATGCACTTTCCAGCGCAGACCATGCCAGTCAGATCCTCGGCCTGACGGTGCTGCGCAATTATGGCAGTCCTGATCAGGTCCCTGCCATCATCGAGCACGCGTTGATTGGAAGTCGCGATCTTTTCGCCCGGGAAAGTGAGTTGCTTATGCGCGACCCCTCGCGCACCATCGGCGATCTTCAACTACTGAACGAATACCTGAAAACCATTGTGCGACTGAACCCGGGGGCAGGGGAGCGCCTTTTCGCCAGGGCGGTAAAGCCGAGAGCGATACCTCGTTCGAGCAGCACTGCTCTGAAAATTGCCGAGGGCTTTTACCATGCTCGATGGCAGTCTATTTATGGGCTGGGTTACGCAGGCACGGCAAGGGCGGTCGAACTGGTCGCAGCAAGTCTGCAGGATTCCGACGCGCGCATTCGAGCAGTGGCAACCCGATCGATGGGGGTTCTGGGAAGTTCGAAACATATCGAATCGATCGAAAAGATGCTTTTCGATCAAGCCGCCGAAGTTCGCTGGACGGCGGCGCGCGTGCTCGGCAGATCGAACGCCGGGTCTTCGGCCGAGGTGATCTTGCAGGCGTTAAACGATCCGCATGCGCAGGTGCGGCTGGAGGCGGTAATTGCCCTGGGTTATCTCCGCGCTCGGGCGGCGAAACAGAAACTCTCAGAGCTGGCGGTAAATGATCCGGATCCCCGGGTGCAGGAAGCCGCGGTGTACGCGGCTTCTTTGATCAAATAAAAGTAATGTTTATCAGCCTGGCCTGGCTGCGATTATTTACATAATGCCAGCACTCGCGACGGGCCGCCGGTGCCGGCAATATGCTTGGGGGCACCGACAACGATGGTGCATTTACCCGGGTTTTTCACCATCGCGAGTTGCCCGAGATTGGTTGCATTCTCCACTAATTTAACGCCTCGCTGCAGCAAGCGGACATGCGCATGCCAGGAGTTTGTCCATTTGTCATCGTCACCGACCGCGCTTTGCCCCGAATCGATACCGATATTGTCGGCGACAATGCCGCCGATAAGAACCCCTTTACGCTCCATGATTTCGATCAATTTATCCACTGCCGCCTTGCTCATGCCCGGGTAGTTGAATCCATTGACGTAGGGGTTCTTCGCGAAATCAGGGCCTGAAAAATAAAACTTCGACCAGCCGGTGTTTAACACCAGCCAGACGCCGTTTTTGATTTTTTTCTCCACCGCCGCGATATCATCGGCCGTGATCACGTTGGGCGATGAATTGGAAAAATCCGTGACCGAAACATCCGGGCTTGGTACGCCGCCGTTCTTGGCCAATTCCATCTCGACCCGTCCCGAAATATCGATTAGCACGGCATGCCCTATGAGGTCGTCCGCGGTCAGATCGTGGGCATGCTTGCGTTGATCGGCAGGCAAATTTTCGCCTTCCAGCGACTTCGCGTTATTCACATAGTGTCCCGGGGTATCGAGATGGGTCCCATGATGCTCCGCCAGGATAATGGTCCCCAGGCTGAAATGACCATCGCTGGTCGGAAATTGTCCAAACGACAGCACTGCCTGTCCGCCGAATGTGGGAATGGGTGTCGAATCGTGATAGGGCTTTGATAGATCCGCTTTCATCGGATCTTCGCTGTCAGGCGCAAAGGTCGGGATCGGGTGTGACAAATCTATGCTCAGCGAACCATGTCCATGTATTGCGAACGAAACCAGAGCCAGAATCGCGCCCAAAAGAGTTGATATATTTTTCATGTTGGGGTCTCCCTCGTATGCCGTTTGCCAAATGGCTCACGCTTCGCCTGTGCGCGAATTGTGAAGATGCACTCATCTTTTTCCCGGAATATTACTCCAAACCCCGGAGTAATTCATGTAACTTTGATTTCGTTGCAGCTATCGAGGGCTCGTTTACAGCATCATCTATCGATAAACTTGCGATTCATATTTAGACGACAATACATCCCTGAAAAGTTTTTACGTGAATCGATATCATTAAAATCAATAATTGATCTAAGCAAACTCGAAAAAACTCATTTACAGTTCTGGCGCGATATGGCCCAGTCAAGATCGATCGTGAATAGACTGACTGTCAGCAGGGGCCGCTGCCCGATCCTGCATACCATAATCCCTGATAACGCTCGCCACCCGCAAACGGTAGTCTTGCAGGACTCCGTCACGGCCGGCGCGTTGCGCCGCGCGATGTTTTTCGAGGTTACGCCATTGCGAGATTGCGGCTTCGTCGCGCCAGAATGAAAGCGACAGCAACTTGCCCGCTTGCGTAAGGCTTTCGAATCTCTCGATGGAAATGAAACCGTCGATTGTTTTGAGCTCGGGACCCAGGGCGGCGGCAAAATCCAGGTAGTCCTGGCGTCTGTCGGCGACCGCTTCAAATTCGAAAATAACCGCGAGCATATGCACCTCCGGGTGACAATGGGGAAGTGCCAAGTATACAGCCCAGGACGCGCGGCGGCTCCATTGCCGGTACTGTCCGGCCTGGATTACATCGCTGAAAAAGCAATCTCCGGCTTCTGCTGGCGGGCTCTTACCCGCCTCAGTTTGCTTTCCATCAGCTGAATTTCCTTGCGCATGATGCGCGTCAGTCTCGATGGACCGGTAATATTTTCGATGCTGCGGATGTACTCGTACTTGCGGATTATTTCGCGCATGACGCTGGACTGATCGATGACCTGGTCGAGCTCTGTCAGCAGGCGTGAGGTTTCGCTGGTAGCTTCCGTGTTATTGTATTTATTCATTGCACTTCCATGTCGGTTAAACAACGCGCCCAGACTAGCAAAACCCGCATAACCGGGATATGGCGGTGCACCGACAAAAATGTAGGATCTGTCCTACAACCAGAATCGTCATGCCCGGTCGTCGCCGGTATAGTGCTCGGGCCAGTGCAGCTTGACTACCGGGCTGTCGCTGGCGTAGGTGTGGCAGCTGTCGAGGAAAACATTCGAACTGCGCCTGGCCTTTGCCTGACCGCGCCCGGATTTCGCGCTGGCAATGGTTTGAATGGCGGTAGTAGCCACCGGCCCCAGCAGCTCGGTCAGGTGGGTGCAACCGCGGTTAGCCCCCATGGCCCGCTTCGATTTCTGCGTCCAGCCGGGGGCTATCTGGAGTCCAATCAGGTTACGCGCCACCTCGGCAACAGATTTGCAGTAGTTAAAAGGCGAGTAATCGATGACCGCATCGACATCGATCACTTCGAGATCGAGATTAATCGTCAGACGAATCCACATATCGTGCAAGGCTTCATCGGCCTCGATCCAGCCACCGCGATCGCGATTCTGAAAACGATAGGGTTTGGTATCGACGATTCTACCCTCGATATCCCATAAACCATCGTCACGCTGGTAA
>CAMYML010000320.1 GCA_947259305.1 uncultured Gammaproteobacteria bacterium
AGTGCAGCTAATTGCACCGATTGCAATGGAAGACGGCTTGCGATTTGCGATCCGTGAAGGCGGTCGCACCGTGGGTGCCGGCGTCGTATCCAAGATTATTGAGTAAATAAAATGGCAACTAATCAAAATATCCGTATTCGCCTGAAAGCCTTCGATCATCGCCTGATCGATCGTAGCGCGGCTGAAATCGTTGAAACCGCGAGACGCACCGGCGCGCGCGTCAAGGGGCCTATTCCCTTGCCGACGCGTAAAGAGCGTTTCACCATCCTGATTTCACCCCATGTGAACAAGGATGCACGCGATCAATACGAGATCAGAACGCACAAACGCCTGATGGATATCGTCGATCCCACCGACAAGACCGTGGACGCGCTGATGAAGCTCGATCTGGCTGCCGGTGTGGACGTTCAGATCAAGCTGAATTAACGGTCCTATCTGTCATACCGCGGCTTGACCGCGGGATGACAAATTAAGGCAGGCAAAAAAGATGCCAGTTTTTCAGGTTAATACTTAACTTCCAGATTCTAATCTGGTATAGTGCGCGCCCTCGCGGCCCGATACGGAATTCCTGTATCGGGCCGCGCGTTCGAAAACGGGACGCTAAAGCGGGCGGCGAAAGTCACTCGGTATCTGCTGTAAACGGAGTTACAGGCGGTTTTGAAGGCAATCAAGCCTTTGAAAACGAAAGAAAAACATAGATTGCTTGTGTTTTTCGTCATTTGAAAATTCGCGGACGAATTAATCAAATGCGACAGCTTTTTTATTTTTGAGGTTTAACAAATGTCTCTCGGTTTGGTAGGACGAAAAATCGGCATGACCCGGGTTTTTTCCGATGATGGTATTTCGATTCCGGTAACGGTCATCGAAGTGGAGCCCAATCGGGTCTCGCAGATCAAAACGGTCGAAACAGACGGCTATGTAGCGATACAGGTCGTTACCGGTACGCGTCGCGCTAAGCGCGTGACCAGGCCGATGGCTGGTCATTACAAGAAGGCGGGCATCGAAGCCGGCCGTGGTGCCTGGGAATTCCGCCTGGATTCGGTTGATGAAATCGAACTCGGCTCGGAATTCAAGGTTGACCTGTTCGAGCAGGGCCAGATCGTCGACGTCTCCGGTGTTTCCAAGGGTAAGGGTTTCCAGGGCGGCGTGAAGCGTCACAACTTCAGCATGCAGGACGCGACCCACGGTAACTCGATTTCACACCGTGCCAACGGTTCGATCGGTCAAAACCAGACGCCGGGGCGCGTTTTCAAAGGTAAAAAGATGTCGGGGCACATGGGTGCCGAAAATGTCACCACGCAAAACCTGGAAGTTGTCCGGGTCGATGCGGAACGTAACCTGCTGTTGATCAGGGGTGCGGTTCCGGGTGCCAGGAGCGGCGACGTCATCATTCGCCCGGCGACCAAAAAATAGGCCCGGCTAGCAGACGCCAGAGAGAAGATTCAGAGATTTCAAGAAATGGACATAGCGATTCATAATACGAAGAAAAAAGTATCCGTTTCCGACGATGCTTTTGCCGCCAGCTTCAATGAAGCCCTGGTGCACCAGTTGGTCGTGTCTTACATGGCAGCGGCCCGCGCCGGCACCAAGGCGCAAAAGACCCGTTCGCAGGTGAGTGGCGGGGGGGCCAAACCCTGGCGCCAGAAGGGCACAGGACGCGCTCGCGCCGGCACCATTCGCAGCCCGATCTGGCGTTCGGGTGGCGTTACCTTCGCCGCGACTCCGCGCGACCACAGCAAAAAGCTGAACAAGAAAATGTACCGTGTCGGCATGCGCAGCCTGGTATCCGAACTGGTACGCCAGGAACGTATGATCCTGATCGACAAGCTTGGCGTCACTGAACCCAAAACCAAGCAGATGCAGGCTCGCCTCGATGAGCTCGGCATTGACAATGCCCTGGTGTTGACCGATGGCCTCGACTCGGCGGTTTATCTCGCCGCGCGCAATATTCCGAACATCCAGGTGATGGATATTGCGATCGTCGATCCGGTCAGTCTGATCCGGCAGGAAAAGGTTGTTATCGACGAAGCCGCGCTGAAGAAACTCGAGGAGCGCCTGTCATGAACCAGGAAAGAATTTTTCAGATAATAAAGGTCCCGCATATCTCCGAAAAGTCGGCTCTGCTCGGTGACTCCGCTAACCAGGCGGTTTTCCAGGTGTCCACCGATGCCAAAAAATCAGAGATCAAGGCAGCGATCGAGCAGTTGTTTAACGTCAAGGTGGCCAACGTGCGCACCGTCAACATGAAGGGCAAGACCAAGCGCATGGGAACGCGCCGTGGCAAGCGCTCCGACTGGAAGAAGGCGTATGTTTCACTTGAGCAGGGTCATGAAATCGACCTCGCATCCTTAGGTGGTTAAGGCAATGGCACTGATTAAAGCAAAACCAACTTCACCCGGTCGCCGATTTGTCGTCTCGGTAAAAACGCCGGGGCTGCACAAGGGCAAGCCCTTTGCCGGGCTGCTGGAAAAGAAAGCCAGGACCGGAGGACGCAATAATGCGGGCCGGATTACCACGCGCCACATAGGCGGCGGGCACAAGCAGCGCTATCGCCTGATCGATTTCAAGCGCAACAAGGATGGTATCGACTGCGTGGTCGAACGTATCGAATACGATCCGAATCGCAGCGCCCACATCGCGCTGTTGAAATACATGGATGGTGAGCGTCGTTACATAATTGCCCCCAAGGGCATAGCCGAAGGCGCCCAGCTGCGTTCCGGTGAAGATGCCGGCATCAAGAATGGCAACTGCCTGCCGTTGCGCAATATTCCGGTTGGTTCGGTGGTCCACTGTATCGAATTGAAGCCTGGCAAGGGCGCGCAGCTGGCGCGTTCGGCCGGCACCTCGGCGCAATTTGTTGCGCGCGAGGGCGCCTATTCCACCCTGCGCCTGCGCAGCGGCGAGATGCGCAAGGTACTGAGCGACTGTCGCGCGGTAATCGGCGAAGTCGGCAATGGCGAGCACAGCCTGCGCTCACTGGGCAAGGCTGGCGCGACCCGCTGGCGCGGCGTTCGTCCGACCGTGCGCGGCGTGGCGATGAACCCGGTAGATCACCCGCATGGTGGTGGTGAAGGTCGTACCTCGGGTGGTCGCCATCCGGTATCGCCCTGGGGCACCCCGGCCAAGGGATTCAAGACACGTTCGAACAAACGCACCGACCACCTGATCGTGCGTCGTCGGAACAAGAGGTAATTGTAGATGCCACGTTCACTCCGAAAGGGCCCGTTTATCGATCAACACCTGATGAATCAGGTGTTCGTTGCGGTTGAAACCAATAACAAGCGTCCGATCAAAACCTGGTCGCGGCGTTCGATGATCGTGCCCGAAATGGTCGGGTTGACGATTGCAA
>CAMYML010000321.1 GCA_947259305.1 uncultured Gammaproteobacteria bacterium
TACCGCGAACAGGTATTTGTAACCCTTGTTGAACAATGAGCGGGATGCACCTTCAGCTTCGACCATCGGGATCTGGTACTTTTCGGTGACCGGCGCGATCGCCTTGGTCATGCCCGAGGAATATGGCCCGAGCATGAACTGCACCTTGTCCTGACTGATCAGGCGCTCGGCCAGCGTCGCGCCGCGGTCGCCCTTGGACTCGTCGTCGTAGTAGGTGACCTTGAAGTTGTAGCACTTGCCGTCGATCATCACGCCGCCTTTTTCCTTGATCTTCTGGATCGCGTACTCGTAGCCATTCTTGGCGTGGATGCCGTTGGTGGCGTATTTTCCGGTCAGCGAAATCGCCGAACCAAGATGAATTTCACCACAGTGGGACATCGCCAGGCTTGCCTGCGAAAACAGAAGTGAAATTGCTGCTACCAAAATTGATAGCACGGATAGTTTTTTCATGTCGCTCCTCCGATTGTCGAGCTGGTTATAACTACTTTTTTATAATCGAACTGCGATTCTATGCTGTCTGCACGAGCATCGCAAGCCAGTATGAAGCATATGATTTCAAGCTTTCTGTAGGCTTAACGGGATTAAATCAGTTCGTCCTTACGGTCGTCGGTCTCGCCGTAGCGGGCGAGCGCTGGGGCCTTCAACCCTTCATACAACTTTTCCAGGTTTGCATTAACCAGCTTACCATGCTGTTCGAACAGGCTATTGCCTCGCAGGTCGCTTTCGACGATGAAGGGGCCGAAATTCTCCACTTCGAACACCCACATCGCCTGGGCGTTGCCAAGTTCCTCGAGCCAGTGCACGGCACTGACCGACTTGATCCCCCGACCCAGCAGCGCACCGGTGCCATAGCCAACCGTCGTCAGGTAGATCGCACCGGCCGGAACCAGGATGTCGCGGTAATCCTCGACCGCCATGCCGCCCTTGCCGATAATTATCTTCGCGTTGGATTTTTCAAGCCATGCCGCCATCCACTTGGAAAACCGAAAGCTCGCGGTTGCGGTGACGCCACCGACGTTATAGCTGCCGTCGGCTTCGACCGCGGCCGCGGGGGAACAATGGAAATTGGCATTACTCTGCCCGGTTACCCCTGGCGGTAAATCACTGCCCTCATCGAGCACTTTCCTGTAAACCCCTTCGCGCCCGGTATACACCAGGCCGTCGAGATAGACTACCGTGCCGATCTCGAGCTTTTCGAGATCCCGCGGCGTTACCGGGATATTTAAACGAACGCTGTCGCGTCCGGATGCTTGACTGGCCATTCGACTGTCTCTCTGCGCATGTAAGGGGTGAACCACTCGGGATCGTGGCGATATTCACAGCTACCGTCGGCAAGGATGCGCACCGTCGCGCGCCGCGAGGACAGACAAAACGCGTGTGCGCTGACCGGCATGCCGCCGGTATGGGTGAATCCGACCTCGATGTGACAATCGGCCACCATCGCGTTACCGACGAAACCCATCGCACCCATGCCGATACTGTTGCCGAGCTTTTTCAGTTCCAGCTCGAGCTCGGCAATTTTCGGGTCCGGGTTTCGATCGCCGACCACGCGCAGGCAGGCAGCCTGCTTGCCCAGCACCATGGTAATGTCCTTGGAACCGCCAATGCCGATGCCCATGATCGCGGGTTGGCAGGCAAGCCCACGCTTGCCGAAAGCCACCAGCGTATCGAGAAAGAAACGCTTGATGCCGTCGATACCGTCGCCGGGAAACAGCATGCGGTAATCGGTGCCGAACAGCCCGCCCTTGTGTACCGTGGTGATGTCGATCCAGTCGACATCGGGTTCGAAACTCCAGTCGATCTCCGGCGCGTTGATGCCGACATTGTTGTTGTGATCGGTGCGCCACAGCGGGTGCACCCGGTTCGGGCGCAGCGGGATATCGTGCGTGGCGAGCGCGGTGGCGCTGCGCAGCGCGCGTTCGAGACCGGTAAAACCATCGGCCAGGCGCGCGTTGTTGCCAATTTTGACGTAGTAACGCGGCAGGCCGGTATCGGCGCACATCGGTCGCCGGTCCTCGCTGGCCGCGTTCCAGTTGTCCATCATGGTTTGCAAAACGAAACAAGACAATTCTCCCTCTTCCCATTTCGCCATGTCTTCGATGCCCTGCCGGTAATCCGGCGGAATGTCGATCGCGGCGGTGGCCATGATCTGGCGCGCGGCATTTTCAATGGTTTGATAATCAATCATTTTCGATCAGGGACTCCCCCGGTTGGACGATAGAGAATTCGACCGGCGCGCGTTCGACCTGGAGCGCATCGGACTGGCGACTGGCGATGGTGAAATAGGATTCCTCGAGACTGCCGACTTGCGGGAAATCCTCCCGATAGTGCGCGCCGCGTGAATTTTCGCGCGCAAGCCCGGCGGCCGCAATCACTTGCGATACTTCGATCAGGCTGCGCAGGTTGAGCCAGTCGTGCCAGCTTAAGGCAAACACGCGGTTGTCGCCGCCAATCCCGGTTACCAGCAGCTCCGCCTTCAGACTCGCGAGCTCGGTTTGGGCCCGGGTTAAACCCGCGGCGTCGCGCAAGACGCCGACATCATCCCACATCAGGTCGAGCAAGCGGTTGCGCAGGCCGTTAAGGTCGCCCGCCGCGTGCTGCAGTGGCAGCAGGGCTTGCTCGATGCCAGCCGCAACAACTCCTTCATCGGGATCGATCCAGTGGTCTTGCGCACTCGCCTCGGCGGCCATTTCGTCACCGGCGATACCGCCGAACACGGTAGAATTGGCGACACCGTTACCGCCCAGCCGATTGGCGCCGTGGGCGCCACCGGCGTCTTCGCCGGCGACAAATAGTCCCGGCAGGCTGCTGCGGGTATCCGGACTGACGACCACGCCGCCCATCAGGTAGTGCGCAGTCGGCACCACCTCGACCTGTCCGCCGGCGAGATCGAAGCCGCAATCGGCGCAGCGTTTGACCATGCCGGGAAACTTCTGCGCCACCGTGTCCGGGCCGAGGTGACTCATCGCAATATATACCCCACCGTTGGGCGAGGTGCGCCCGGCGCGCATCTCGGCGTAGATCGCACGGCTGACGATATCGCGCGTGGCGCGTTCGCCGGCGGCGTCATAGTTTTGCATGAAGCGCGTGCCGCTACCGTCCAGCAGGTAACCGCCGGCGCCACGCAATCCTTCCTCGAGCACGGTCCCGGTCATGCGCGTATCGAGGCCCGCCAGCAGGCCGGTGGGATGAAACTGCACCATTTCCATATCGCGTAAACCCAGTCCCAGCTGCAAGGCCATCGCCAGGCCGTCCATCGACTTGTCGCCCGACGGCGTGTGATAACGATACATGGTCGGCCCTCCACCGGTAGCCAGCAGCACGGTTTTGGCCTGCACCAGGCGAAA
>CAMYML010000322.1 GCA_947259305.1 uncultured Gammaproteobacteria bacterium
TGGCCAGGGCGCTTCCGAGGGTGGTCATCGACACCCCGACACCTTCGAAGGCCGCTTCAAACATGCCATCGTATTCGTCGATCTGGCGGATTTTATTTAACACGTATCCTACCGAAGGATTGCCCATTTCGTTGTGCGCGAGCAGCGGTCCCCAGACCTGCTGCTCGAGACTGTCCTCGCGCCCGTCATGAAACAGGAGTTTGGCATAGGCGACATTGTATATCGTAGGCGAGTTGCGGCGCACACTGCGTCCCTCGATACCGACCGCCATGGCGAGTTCGTTACTGGAAAATCCCTGGTCGGGTATATGGCACATGGCACAGGAAAAGGTGTCATTGAGCGACAGGCGACGGTCAAAGAAGAGCTTTCTGCCCAGCAGGATTTTTGCCCGGTCGGCATCGTCGCCATTCGGTACCGCCGGCAGCCCCAGGGGCGGTTGGCGGACGAAAGCGAGCAGATCCGCGGCCTGTCCCCGGCGCAGTTCGAGCGCGCGCGAGCGCGTCGTGTAATCCCCGGTTTCGTAACCGCGCTTGTCATCACCCGGACCGGATAATAAGCTTGCCGATCGGTTAGCCACGCTTTGTTGAGCGCCGCCGCGCGCCTCATGTAACAGGGTCTTGAAGTCGTTCAGTATCAGGTCCTGGTGCAAAAATCCGACACTGTAGATATTGCGAATTTTCCGTTCAGGATCGATCAGGAAGACTCTCAGCAGGTGCGAAAAGACACTGGAATAGCGGCCGTCACTGGTCGTTTCCCGCTGTATGTCCTGGTTGTAGGCATCGAGAATCGGCGCCAGGCTCTGCTCTGACGCGGTGGTGACAAATTGCCATTCACCCGCGTTGCCGGCGTATCGGAAATTGTTGCCATACAGCGCCATGACTTCGGGGGTGTCGATTACGGGATCGAAACTGAGGCTGATCAGCTTGAGATGTTGTGCGATCTCGGAATCGCGCTTCATCGCCGCCTTGATCTGGTAAAACACATGCGAGGTTAGCGGGCAGCCATTGACGTCGCTGCAGGTGCTGTAAATAAATGCGAGCAGCACGTGGTTGTCACCGTACAGCTCGTAGAGCCGCCGGGGTTTTCCATCGGCATCGAGGACATCGCCGTCAGCGGCATGACCCAGCGGCGGCAGCGCATAACTTCCTGCCGTGGGCACGTCGTATCCCAGATCGCCGTATCCAGGCGCCAGGTCCTGCGCGGACGCTGCCGTAAGGTACAGCACAGACAAAATCAGAAAAAGTGGCAATCGGGCAAGCATGATCCTGGTAAGAATAAACCCCGGAGAACGAAAAATCAGCCTCCGAGGTTTTCAGTTAAACCGCGGCGCGGAGAAGCGGGCCGTAGCCATTACAAGACTACTGCAGTAAAGATTCCAGGCCTGTATCCGTTGCCGCAAGCGTTTTCGGATCGGGAGACTTGCCGCTGTAGAGCGAGTACGCACCGAAGCGCATCTGGTGCGCGCGGCCCAGTTTCAGCTTGGTGAAATCGAGTGCGAACTGTTCGACCAGCTCTTTGCCGTTCCAGACAAAACTCTTGAAGTACTGCTCGTTGTCTTCACCCTTCTTGTCCCAGTTGGCGAGCAGCGAAGAAGTGTAGTACACGCGCTTGCCGTCCCAGCTGGACGATGCCATGTTCACCTGGCGGCCGATGACCTTTTCATAAACCTGCTTCGGGTTATGCGGATCGGTCAGGTCAAACAGACGAGTCTTGCCGTCCATGAAGGTGTTGACCCAGAGCCTGCTGTCGTCGGCGCTGATCGAAATATCGACTGGCAACGGAATTGACTCCGGATCGCCGACATCGGCTACCGCCTTGGCCTGCCATTCGCCCTGGTCATCTTCATAGACCAACCAGATTTTCGAAGTCAGCGCCGTGGTGGTAACGCACCAGTTATTGTGTGGCTGCCAGGCGCAACGGATTTCGAGCGGTGCTCCAGGCACATCGAAAACCTTCCTCGGTTTCTTGCTGTGCAGATTCCACAACACCATGGTATTGCCGAAACGCTTCATCGCTTCGGCATCCTGCAGCATCTTACCGAAGTCCATCATGTAGTTTGACCATCCGGTGAATGACGAAGTCAGCATAATATTACGACGTGGCAGCACGCGTAAATCATAGTTGTAGCCATCGGCCAGATTGCCGGTCTTGGTCGCGCCCTGCAGGTTTTGATCGGTCGGCATCCAGTGGGTGGTGATATATTCGCCCTCGTTGGTGTACTCGACGAGAGCAGTGCGCCCGCCATTGTCCTGGTTATTGGACAGGCCAGTGACCATGATACGTCCAGGCAACGCGTAAGTCGTATGCGGTCCGACCACGCCACCGCTTTTTTCGACGAAATCGGTGACGACTCGATGTAATTTCGGTTTTGCCGGATCGGAGGCAACGTCGAAAATAAAGATCTTGCTGGTATCAAGTCCGCCGGCCCACAGGTATTTGCGATTATCGGTAAACCCAGAGTGATGCGCTTCGTTGCGGCCACCCACAGACAAGGTATGTACCACCTGCCCATAGTTGGACGAGTTCGGGTTGACGTCGACCGTAACCAGTTTGTCCTGACCGTCTCCGAGGCCCTCGACGCCAAGCGTCCAGACGTAAACGAAGTCTTCCTGTCCGACGATCTTGGCCATATAGGGCGATTGGCAGGTTTCGTCGGCCTGCACGCCTGGCAGCATGCCGGTAAACAGCGTTAACAATGCGATGGTGAAGCTACACGTGCCCGTTCTGGCTAGTCTGAATAGTGTGGATTTCATCGATTCCCCTCCTGATTGATCTATTTAGTGATGAAAATTGTGTGAAAAATTATGCAGCTGGAGCGATCCCGCGCAGGTCGGTGGTGATTAAGGGATGTAGTGTCGAACCGGTTTAACTGCCCGGGTGCTGGCTGGATCATCTCGATTTCCCTCATTCCGATCAGGCAGTATAAGAATAAAACCACGCAATTATCTTTCGTATGCTGCCTTTATCAGTTATATTTTTGGCATTTACTGCCAAAAACTAACCGTTATGGATAGAATCGATCGCAAACTCATCGGTGAGCTGCAACGTGACGGGCGACTGACCAACCAGGAACTCAGTGAACGCGTGTCGTTGTCGCCGTCACCCTGCCTGCGGCGACTGCGCCAACTTGAGCAGGATGGCGTGATCGAGGGTTATACCTCGATCGTCAACCAGGAAGCCTGCGGCCTGCACATCACCGCCTTCGTTTCGATCCGCCTGGAAAAGCAAAACGACAAGACCATCGAGGCCTTTGAGCAAGGAATTCGCGACCTCGACGAAATCGTTGCCTGTTACCTGATGTCCGGTTCCTCCGACTACCTGCTGCAGGT
>CAMYML010000323.1 GCA_947259305.1 uncultured Gammaproteobacteria bacterium
TCGACCCTCGAGGTCCACGTTGCTGATCAGCGAACTGGGCAGGTATTCGATGTAATCGCCATACAGCTGCTGGTAGGCGCGCGAAAATCCGGCTTTCTTTAGAAACCGAGACAGATCTATATATGGACGAGCGATTAAATAAATCTGTCCCGTTTATGTCCCGTCTAGGAAGGCAACACCCGCCGCGCCGGGCTCAACCACATGCACGGCCTGCGCCACGCCTATGCCCAGGAGCGCTATGAAGAATAAACCGGCTGGCTATGCCCGGCCGCCGGAGGGCCGGTGGCGAGGAAACTGACCCGCTATCTGGTTTCGGACAATGCGCATATTCGCGCCGAGTACAGCCGCCTGCGTTACCAGATCGTGATGTTGTTGCGTGAAATTTACCGGGTCAGGGAAGAAGAGGACTACGATCATGCGCTCGCGGTCAAGGATCTAAAAAAGATGAAAAAAGAGGTCAGGATGACGCACGCTGAATTAAACGGGCACGTATCTGCTGTGCTGCGGGATAAGCACATCACACCGAACATGGCGACCTCGTTGTTAAACGATTTTAACTACGTCGACGGTACCCTGAAAGGTCTGTATGACTGCGCCAAAGCTTTCCTGTCGTCGCATAAGGAACTTGTCGCCGACGCGGCGCAGGAAATCAGTTTTGACGACGAGGATATGGAAGAGGTGACAACCGCCTGAACCCAGCCGTCAAAACTGCTGGCAAACATACGTGTACCGGGAGCAATGCTGCGGACCAACTAATAAAGAGTCATGCCCGCGTAAGCGGGCATCCTGTAACAATGGTTTCCCGATTGTCAAAAGATACCTGCTTAGTATTGCTACAGACCGCTGCGTTTACCTGCGCACCGTGTCGTTGTCGCAGATTCGTCCATCGACGATGATCCGGGCCTCGAAGCCGGTGTCGAGCGAAGCATCCGCATTCAGGCGCGCAAGGCCGTTTACGATGCGGCCGTCGTAACGGGTGAAACCGCCGCCGACGTAGAGATCCGTGCTGCCATCGGCTGCGCGCGCGAGGCTGGCAACCTGGCTTTGCGACGACAGGTCGGTCGGGTCGCTGAAGCCCGCGCCGGTGACAAAACTGTTCACACTCGAACCCGTGATGCCGAGACGAATAATCCCGCCCGCCGGGCTGCCCTGATAAGCGGTGAATTCGCCGCCGGCGTAAATCTCGTTGCTGCCGTCGTTCGCGCGCACGATGCCCGTGACATCGTCGTCGAAGCCGGTGCCGACGACGAAGAGGTTATCGAGAGTACCGTCCTGATTCAGCCGGATGATTCGATTGGGGCCGCCGAATCCGCCGCCGACGTAGACATCGTCCGTGCCGTCGAGCGCCGGGGCGACGGTGAAGACGGGATTGATGCCGACCGATGGATTGAAGTCGGGCGTGCTGTCAATTGAACCCGTGCTGGTCCAGCGTTCCAGTGGCGGGAAGGTTCTGCCGCCGCCGTAGACGTCGCTCGATGCGCCGCCTTCCATCGCCACGGTCTCGAGACTCGGCACGATGGCAATGAAGCCGAGATCGCGCGTGCCGTTCTCGTTCAGGCGCATCAGTCCGCCAACGAGGTCGCCTTGGTAGGCGCTGAAATTGCCGCCGACGTAGATGTCCCCGGTGCCATCTGCGGCTGGCACGATACGGTTCACGCGTCCGTTGAAGCCGGTGCCCACCGCGAAACCGGCGTCGAGCGTGCCGTCCGGGTTCAGGCGCAGTATTCCTTCGCTGAAGTCGCCGCCTACATAGATATCGCCCAAATTGGCGCCATCTACCGCGATCGCGATCGTCCGCACCGCATTTTCGCTGTTGCCGGTCGCGATATCGACGGCGACCTGCTCGAGGCCGTTGCGGCCAAGGCGCGAAACGCGATCGACGGTGCCGCCTTCGGTCTCAGCCAGCAACCCGACCCAGACTTCACCGGCTGGTCCGCTGTCCGGCGCGATACCGCGGACCTCGAGTGCGCACAGCAAGCCGCCTTTACCGTCGCTGCTGCTGTCGCTGGCGAGGATGCCAAAAATACCGAGCATATAGATTGCGGTTAACAGTAGTGGGCGCAGGCGAGGACTAATCTTCGGTTTCATCGGCCCGCTCGGTAGAGAAACGAAACAGCAGCAGGATCGCGACCGCACCGCCGGCAAACGTCGCCAGCAGGTCGAGTGGATCGAATACTCCCCGTTGCCAGTAAGCCCCGATCGCGTCCCAGACGGAAGCGAAGAGGATAGATCCGAGCAAGTCGGCGAGCCGGGCCGCTATGAACGGCGCCTGGGTCAGTTCGAGGCAGGCCGCGAGCCCGATCCAGAGCGCGCAGTGCCGAAGCGCTGCGCTGCGCGTCGATACGCAAACCCCGATCAACAGGCCGATCGCAAGCGTGTAAAACAGCGATGGCGCACTGTTCAGATAAGCGGAATAACCCGTGAGCCAGTCGCTGCGCCAGTGCAGGCCCGCGATCAGGTCCGGGGGACTCGGCCGCGCGAACACGTAGACCGACAAGGCGACCAGCAGCGCCAGGCAGGCGATGCCGAGTATTGCGGCCAGGTATACGTTGTTGTTCTCAGGTTTCCCGTCCATTCGATTAACCGTTAACGCACTATGCCGGCAGAGATCTTAAAACGAACCGGGCTGGTATGCCAAAACCTTTTAAAGCCAGATAGTTAACAATGAATCATGCGGGAAGTTGCCCGACCACGTCATGATATGCGTCAACATTAAACGGAAATCCGGCGCCAGTGGCGATCCATAACCCTCCCGGCCAGGTGTGCCCGAATGGCCGGCAGGCGTCCGGATCTGAAAACTGGTCTGGCCTGGATAGCTGGCAATCGTAGCTGGTTAGTACCCAAAAATAGCGACCCCGATAGGGGTCGCCTTTTTTTGCCCTCGTAACAACAGGGCAGCTTCCTTCTACAAGGCGTTCATGCCGTCGAATCAATCAGCAAGCTGTTGATTGATATTGATAACACGCCCGCTCACCCACTGGCGCAGGGAATCGAAGCGTTCGGAGACGTTGTCGTCGATGTTATTATTCGGGTCGGCTACCAGGGCTGAAGACAACGGCGACTCCAGATCATTCAGGAAGGCGATCTGGGCATCGATCTGCATGGGGCCGTTCAGCAACTCACCCATGATCCGGTCATAGCGGGCACGGAACGTCGGGTTGTTGAGGATGAGTTCCTCGTAAGGTGACTGAGACAGCGTCATTCTGCGCCCCCTCTTTTTCGAACTACCGTAGATGCTGCCCTCCGGATTCTTTGACACGAAGACCTAATCGAGATCCCAGGGGACGTAGAG
>CAMYML010000324.1 GCA_947259305.1 uncultured Gammaproteobacteria bacterium
CACGCTTTGCCTGTTGTTCGCCTTCAGTTATTTCACCGCGAAGGGGGCGCAGCAGGGTGAAGTAATCCTTGCCGCCAACGCGATTTTGCTACATTTACAAAGCATCATGGCCTACGGGCTCGATGGTTTTGCGACCGCGGCCGAAGCACTCGTTGGCAGCGCCTACGGCGCCGGTAAGCGACGGGTATTTCGTCGCGCCGTGCTATTGACAAGTTTCTGGGCGGCGGTTATCGCGCTGCTGACGGGCTTGATATACCTGCTATTGGGCGAGGCGATAATCCGGCTTTTCACCAGCATCGACGAGGTTGTCGATAGCGCGCTACAGTTCCTGCCGTGGATGGTGGCGGCGCCAATCATATCGATCTGGAGTTTTCAGCTCGACGGCATTTTTATCGGCGTCAGCCATACGCGCGAGATGCGCAACGCGATGATCGTCTCGCTGCTGGCCTACCTGGCTGTGCTGCAATGGACGATACCGGCATTTGGCAATCACGGCCTGTTCCTGGGGCTGATGCTTTTCATGTTGCTCCGCGCGCTGTCGCTGTTATTCTATTTTCCGGGAATCGAGGCCGCGATTCGCGACGACGAATTACAAAAATGAATCCAGTCATTATCCTCTGGGCGCACCCCAGGTCGATGTCGACCGCGATCGAGCGCGTGATGCGCGAGCGCGGGGATTTCGATTGCCTGCACGAACCATTCCTGCACTATTATTATCTCGAGCGCACTGGCAAGGGCCTGCCGCATTTCGACAGTAAACAGAATCATCCGACCAGCTACGCCGGCACCCGTGACCTGATACTCGAACGTGCCGAATCTCGGCCGGTGTTCGTTAAGGATATGAGTTACTACGTGATACCCGAATTACTCGAAGACGCGGAGTTTTGCCGGCGCATCAGGCATTGCTTTTTGATTCGTAACCCGCTGCGTTCGATCCTGTCTTACTACCGGCTCGACAACGCTGTGGCGCTGGCCGAAATCGGTATCGAGGCACAGTGGCGGCATTTCTCGGGCCTGCAGGCACTCGGTATTGACGATGCGCTGGTGCTCGAGGCCGAAACGGTGCAGGCCGATAGCGCAAGCGCGATGTCCCGCTTCTGGCAGGCGCTGGGGCTCGAATACCGTGAACAGGCATTGACCTGGGAACAGGGGTCGATTCCGCGGGACTGGCAATACGTGCAAGGTTGGCATCAGAGCATCAGCGATTCCAGCAGCATTCGCCGGGCTGCTGCAGGTGACGCGACGGAGGCGCTGGCCGAGTTCGAAACGCTATGTCTTGCGGCGCCGCAGCTGCGCGAGTTTCTCGCTTTTCATTTACCTTTTTACGAGCGCTTGCGAGCGCACCGTCTCGCGCTCGAAGCCGACGATGCCGCCAGTCGATAAACAGCAGCGTTTTTTACTCGGTGCGCTGTCGCTGGGACATTTAACCAACGACTGGGTCGCCGGTACGCTGTGGCTGCTGGCGCCGGCAATTGCGGCAAGCCAGGGGCTCGGTCCCGCCGAAGTAGGGTTGATCCTGACGATCAACGGTATCGGCGCCGGGCTGGCCTATATCCCGGCCGGCGTCATATCGGACCGCTCTACCCGGCCCGGCTTTCTGATGCTGCTGTCCTTCTGGTGGGTTGCGATCGGATATTTCAGCGCTACCCTCGCCCCCGGATTCTGGCCGGTCACGTTGCTGCTGGCTTTAGCCGTCATGGGCGACGCCTTCTGGCATCCGATCGCCACCGGGGTGCTGGTCAAGGAGATGCCACAGCGACGCGCGCAGGCGCTCGGCATCCACGCGGTCGGCGGCAGCATCGGCGCCGAAGTACTGGCGCCGCTGAGCACCGGTTTTCTACTGGGTTATTTCGACTGGCAAACCACGCTGCAAATCCTCGTGCTGCCGGCCGTGATCATGGGCGTGCTGTTCATTCCGCTGGCGACGCGCATCAGCCGCGACAGCCCCGGTAGCGTAAATCGCATCGATTTTCGGGGTCTGGCGCGCCAGTGGTTCAAGCCGGCCGGCATCGCGCTAATGCTGGTGATGGTCCTGTATAATATGGCCTTGATGGCGCAGCTGGCGATGGCGCCGCTGTATTTCCAGATCGAGCATGGGCTGTCGCCATTTTATGCCGGATTGATCTTCGCCGTGATTTTAATGGTGGGCTCGATATTTCAGCCCTTTTTTGGCAAGTACAGCGACGGCCGCGGGCGCAAACCCCTGATCCTGCTGACTCTGTTCGGCGCAAGTTTTTTTGCGCTGTTTGCCGGCCTGAGCGGCAGCCTCTACTGGGCCGTGCTCGGGCTGTTGCCGGGCGTTGCGCTCCTGACCGCGGTGCGTCCGGTGATTCTCGCGGCCGCGGTCGAGTATACGGGCAAGTCAGAAGCGACCACGCTGGGCATCGTGTTTACCGTGCTCGACGGCGTCGGCATGTTCGGCGCTTTACTCGCCGGGCTGGCCGGCGAGGTCGAACTGGAATACGCCTTCATTCTGGCCGCGGCCCTGGCGTTGAGCTCGGGAATTATTTGCCTGTTTCTGAGTTTTAAGAATACCGTGGCGAGCGACCAACAAGCGATTATTTCACAGGTTGCGAGTCCAGCTGATCCTTGATAATTGCGTACAGCTCGGGTCGATTGGCGGCAACTTCATCGACGCTGAGGCCTTCCAGCGAATGCGGGTACTTGAGCCACTGCGCGGTTTCGTAGAGGAAGTAATCCGGTGTGCGTTCGGTCTGGTTGCGCGATGGCTTGTAATAGGGCACCGCCACCCGAATGTCGTGCGGCGTATTGAGCCGGGCCTTCGCCCTGAGATGGGCGATGACTGCCTCGATCGTCAGGCCGGTATCGAAAACATCGTCGACGATTAGCAGGCTGTCTTCGTGGCTGCAGTTTTTGATCAGGTAATTCATACCGTGAATGCGGATTTCATGCGACTGCCCGTCGATGCCGGTATATGACGAAGTGCGAATGGCGATGTGGTCGGTTGCGATGCCGTACCAGGCGAGTAATTCCTGAATCGCGATACCCATGGGTACGCCGCCACGCCAGATCGCGAGCATGATCGTCGGCCGGAACCCATCCTTGATGATGTTGGCGCCGAGGCGGAATGAATCCTCGAGCAATTGCTGAGCCGACAGGTATTGTTTTTCCGTCATCGCGCGTGCATTAGTCCGGGTCAATTGGTAGGCTTCGCAAGAATATCACAGCTGACTCGGAGGCCGCGCTCTAGATGCAAAAACGCTTTATCGAGGAACAGGACTTGCTCGAGGATTCTTACCGGCCGGATTTTATCGTCGGCCTATGGCGCGGCGGTTCCACGGTCGGAATTTACGTGCAGGAATGCCTGCAATTCCTCGGTGTCGAAACCGACCACATCGCCATCCGCACTTCCTACCAGGGGCACGACGACTACTTCCAGCAGCTAGCGCAGGGCAAGCAGATGCGCGCCCACGGTTTACAGTACCTGTTCGAAAATCTCGGAGCGGACGACGCCCTGTTGATCGTCGACGATGTCTACGGCACCGGGCGTAATGTTCAGGCCGTGATCGAACGCCTGCGTGAAAAAACCAGGCACAACATGGCGCGGGATGTGCGCATCGCCGCGCCTTATTACCGCCCCGATCCCGCCGGCAGCAATCCGGCGCCCGAATATTTCCTGCAGCAGACCGAAGACTGGCTGGTGCTGCCCTATGAGTTAACCGGTATCAGCCGTGGTGAACTGGTAGCGCACAAAGCCTGGATTGTGCCGCTGCTCGATGAATTGAAACCCGGATGGCAATCGATATGAAATTTTCTTCGCTGATCGACCGGGTTCAAGGCGAAGCGGCCGATGCCTGGGACCTGCATTACCTGGCCAGGCAGGCCAGAGACCGCAACGAGGATGTCATCCTGCTCAGCGTGGGCGATCCCGATTTCGCCACCCCTGAACCAGTGGTGGAGAAGGCGTTACAGGCGATGCGCGAGGGTGATACGCATTACACCTCGATCAGCGGCCACGAGTCGCTGCGCGAATGCATCGCCGAGCGCCATCACGCGCGCACCGGGCAGGTTGTCAGCGCGGCAAACGTGATAACTACCTCCGGCGCGCAGAATGCGCTGTTCAACTGTTCGTTATGCCTGCTCGATGCCGGTGACGAAGCAATCGTGCTGCAGCCCATGTACGTGACCTACGAAGCCACCGTGCAGGCGCCCGGGGCGAAGCTGGTGCCGGTGGTGCTCGACGAAAAGAATGGTTTCCGCCTCGATCACGCGGCGCTGGAAGCGGCTGTCAGCGAATCTACCCGCGCCATCTTCTACGCCTCGCCGAGCAACCCGACCGGCATCGCGCTAAACCAGCAGGAGCTCGGTTTCATTGCCGAGCTCGCGCGCCGGCACGACCTGTGGATCGTGGCGGACGAGGTTTATACCGATTTCGTATTTGACGGCGAGATGCATCACATCGCTTCCCAACCGGCCATGTACGAGCATGTCATTACCCTTGGCAGCATGTCCAAGTCATACGCCATGTCGGGATGGCGCCTCGGCTGGGCGATAGCGCCGACCGAAATGGTCGAAGCTATGGAAAAACTGGCGCTGTGCATGCTTTACGGCTTGCCCGGTTTCGTGCAACAGGCGAGCGAACATGCCCTGCGCCATTGTGACGCCGATGTGCGCCGCATGCGCGATATTTATCTGCAGCGACGCGACCTGCTGTTCGCTGCTTTCTCGTCGATGCCGGGGCTGCAACCGTTGTTGCCCGATGCCGGCATGTTCATGCTGGTAAACGTGCTCGGCACGGGGCTCAGCTCGCACGAGTTTGCGAGCGAGCTTTACCACGCCACCGGTGTTTCGGTGCTCGACGCAACCGCATTCGGCGCCAGTGCCGCGGGTTACGTACGGGTTTCCTATACGGTGGGGGAGGCGGAGCTGACAGAAGCCTGCCGGCGCATCGGGCATTTCGTGGAGAGCCTTTGATATGAACGGGCTGGAGCCACAACGCTGCTGGTGGTGCGGGGACGACGCCTTATACCAGTCTTACCACGACGAAGAGTGGGGCGTTCCGGTACACGACGATCGGTTGTTGTTTGAATTCCTCTGCCTCGAGGGCGCGCAGGCCGGCCTGAGCTGGATTACGATCCTGCGTAAACGCGACAACTACCGCCATGCCTTCGATAACTTCGATGCCAACAAGATTGCACGCTACCAGCAGCCCAAAATCGATAGCCTGTTACAGGACAGCGGGATCGTGCGCAATAAGCTCAAGGTCAACGGCTTCGTCAAAAATGCGCGCGCCTATCTCGAGATGCTGGAGCAGGGTAGGACTCTGGACGAATATCTGTGGCGATTCGTCGACGGTGTGCCGTTGCAGAACAACTGGCGGAAAAGCGCGCAGGTGCCGGCAAACACC
>CAMYML010000325.1 GCA_947259305.1 uncultured Gammaproteobacteria bacterium
AACGCGCGGTCGAGCTGTACCATGCACTGGAACTGCCCGACGCCGATCGCATCGGCTTCCGCTATCCGCACCAGGTTTCGGGCGGACAATTGCAACGCTTGATGGCGGCGATGGCGCTCTGTGGCAGGCCGGATCTGATGGTGCTTGACGAGCCCACCACCGCGCTCGACGTGACTACCCAGATCGAGGTTTTAAAGGCCTTCAAAAAGGTCATTCGCGAGGAAAACTCGGCCGCGATCTATGTCACCCACGATCTCGCGGTCGTGGCCCAGGTCGCCGATCATATCGTCGTGCTTTACAGCGGCGAAATCATGGAGCAGGGTTCGGCCGATCAAATCATCAACCGTCCCACCCATGCCTATACCAAGCGCCTGATGGAGGCGGTGCGGCCCAAACCCGCGGCTGGCCAGGGTGTCGAATTGACCCACGAACATCATCGTGACATCGACAACATCGAGGTCAAGAACATGACTGCGGGTTACGGTGGTATCGTCGATGGCGAACCCGTGATACCCATTCTTAAAGATATCAACGTCAGCGTCCGGAATGGGCACGTGGTTGGCGTTATCGGCGAGTCAGGATGCGGCAAGTCGACCCTGGCGCGCGTCATGGCCGGCATGCTGCCAGCCGCAAAGGGCGATATTATCCTCGACGGCAAGAAGCTCGAGGGTGACCTGCAGGATCGCAAGCTCGACGAATTACAGAAAGTCCAGTTCGTCTTCCAGATGGCCGACACCGCGCTCAATCCAAAGCAATTGATCGGCAATATCATCGGTCGGCCGCTGGAGTTTTACCACGGTCTCAAGGGGCGTGAAAAACACGCCAAGGTCTCCGAGATCCTGGAAATGGTGGAATTGCCACCGGCGTTCGCAAGCCGCTACCCGATGGAGCTATCCGGCGGTCAGAAACAGCGTATCAACCTGGCGCGTTCGCTCGCGGCCAGTCCCGAAGTCATGCTCTGCGACGAGGTCACCTCGGCGCTCGACAGCATCGTCGGTGCCAACGTGATCAAGCTGTTGACCGCGCTGCGCGATAAAACCGGGGTTTCCTTTGTCTTCATCAGCCATGATTTGTCCACTGTTTCATCCTTCGCTGACGAAATCGTCGTGCTCTACGCCGGACGCGTGGTCGAACAGGGCCCGACCGACGAAGTACTGGAGCCGCCGTTCCATCCCTATACGCGCCTGCTGATCAGTTCGGTGCCGGAAATGCGCATCGGCTGGCTCGAAGACACGATGCAGAAACGCGAAATGGCGGTCGGTATCGCGCGCGGGGTCGAAATCACCAAGAGCGGCTGCCCGTTCTTCAATCGCTGCCCGCTGGCGATCGAAGGCACCTGCGAAACGCAGGCACCACCGACGCTGCAACTGGAGAATGGACACGAGATCAGCTGTCACCTGACGCTCGAACAGCTGCAGGAAACCGAGCGCGAAACACAAAAGATTCTGCACGGCTACGAAAAGCTGGGTGAAGATGACCCGCAGGTACACGTCCCCTAACCGACTACGGATTAATTCGTATGAGCGACTATCCACGTTTGAGCGAGATGGGGGTGCAGAATCCCCACGAAATCGAGAAGTTCGCGGTCTACACGGTGGGACACACCGATATCCTGCGCATCATATACGATCGTAAGAAAGGGTCCCTGCTGCCGGTGAGCCGGCGTTACAAGTTTCCACAGCTCAAGAAATCGGTGCTGGTCGACAGCGGAACCCGGCAAACCGATATCGTCTATGAAAGCGTGCCTGCCTTTCGCGAAGCCCTGCAGTTGAAACTGGCGCGCACCAAAGGTCAGGATCTGAAGGCGTTGCTGACCGAGGAGATCAAACACCTCGGGGAAGATATCGCCTTACGCACGCAAACCATTCAGGCCCTGATCGACAAGCTCTGACAACGAAATCCGGCGTCGGGGCACTATTCCGGCCCCGTTTCTTTCTCCTTCTCCTTCTCCTTCTCCTGCTCGAAATCGTATTCGGTTTCCTCGCTGGTATATTGCTGAATCGATTCGATTGCCGAACCGGAAGGGTGCACCGCGGTCGCGGTACTGGGCAATTGCCTGTCGCGCGGCACCGGTGCGCTGCGGGCCATTCGATACAGCGCGAACAAGCCAGTCATTCCATGTACCCCCGCAATCGACCAGAACAGCGCGTGGTTGCCGAAGCGATCCATTAGCACCGCAAACAGTAGTGGCCCCGCTACGGCGCCGAGACCGCCGACCAGCACCAGTGCGCCACTGGCGGCAATCATTTGATTCGGCTTGAGATGGTCGTTGGTATAGGCAATACAAACCGAGTACAGCGGAAACGCCAGGCCACCAAACAACGCGATCGCGAGAAACAGGGCCTGGGTCGAAACCTGTTCGGCCGGGATGCAAACCAGTGCCGAAACTGCCGTCAACAACGTAACCAGGGTCAACACCACGCGCCGATCGAAACGATCGGACAGGGCGCCAATCGGACCCTGTAGCAGGACCGTACCCACCACTGCCGCGGTCATGAAATAAGAAGTGTCGCGAATATTAAGTCCGATGCGCTGGGCATACACCGGGCCCAGCGCAAAAAAGGTAGCGGTAACCATACCGACCGCAAACATGCTGACGATGCCCAGCGGCGTCATGCGAAACAGTTGCAACAGGCTGATTCGCACCGAATCGTGGAAGGTCGGCGGCGAACCGGCGGACAGCAATAGCGGCACAACGGCGACCGATATCAGGATCGACACCAGGATAAAAAGTTCGAAATCGAGCGGATTGGCTAGATTGAGTAATAGCTGCCCTGCACCGACGCCGATATAGGTAACTACCATGTAGAGCGACAGTAACTTACCCCTGGTTGCGTTACTGGCGCGATCGTTGAGCCAGCTTTCCGCGACGATGTACAGGCCGGCAAAACAGAAACCGCTGATCAGGCGCATCGCAATCCAGACCGGCACCGCAACAATTAATGCGTGCACCAGTATCGCCGCCGATGATAGTGCTGCGTAGGCGGCAAACACGCGGATATGCCCGACCTTGATCGTGATGCGCGGAGTCATGATAGAGCCCAGCAGAAACCCGAGGTAGAAGGTCGACATCACCAGGCCGGTCAGCGTTGCGCTGAAACCTTCGAGATCGGCGCGTACCGACAGCAGCGTACCCTGCAGGCCATCGCCCAGCATCAGGATTCCGAATCCCAGCAGAATCGCCCAGGACGAGGCCAGTGCGGCGCCAAAACTGGCGGGTCGACGAGTCACGGTTTTCGGTTATCCCTGGGTTGAATG
>CAMYML010000326.1 GCA_947259305.1 uncultured Gammaproteobacteria bacterium
AAGTTGACCATGTGGGTACGTATTATTTTGTTTATCCTGTCTATGGCCGCGTTCACGGCCAACGCCCAGCAGGGGGCAGAGTCCGGTGAAGCCGCCGCGGCGAATGCGCGGCTCAAGCAAAAAATCAAGATGGTAGATATTATTCTGAGGAGCCCGAACATGCAGCAACGTCGGCAGACGAGCGACGACGAGCTGGCGAAGGATTTACTGGCCCGGGCGACGCAAAATTTTTTGGAAATGGACGAATATTTTGATCGTGGGGATTATCTCGAGGCGGAAGCCATCCTCGACTTTGTGCTGCGTGACCTGAGCGTCGCCTCGCAGCTGTTGAGCGCCGACAGCAGGAAACAGGACAGGTACAAGCAATCCTTGCGGCAACTCGACTCGTTCGAGTTACCCACCTGGAAGAACCTGACGCTCGAGCAAAGCGAGTACCTGCAGACACAATTGATGCAAATTGAGACTATGCGCGAAAAATCCGTGCAACTCTCGAGCGACCGGGATTTCGATGCCGCGGTCGATCTGCTCGACAGGGCTCACAACCTGAAGCGGGAGTTAATCGATGAACTGCCGCACGAGCAGATCGTCGTCTACGACCAGGTGTTCGATTCGATTCATGAAGAGTACGAATATCTGAACCGGCGTTCATACCATTACCTTGAAATGGTCGAGCTTGCGTTGACCCGGGTAGAGACAAATCTGCCGACGCGCAAGCTTGTCGACGATTATATTTACCGTGCACTTGGCGACCTGGAGGAGGCTGAAAAGCTCGAGGACCAGGACAGGCTTGCCGATGCCATCGGCAAGCTCGACCAAACGATCAAGCAACTGGTTTCCACTTTAAAGATCCTCGGGATCAATATTTGAGATACAAAACCATGTTCAGACCAGTTTATATTCCCATCCTGTTTTCGCTCTTGTTCGCCTATTGTGGCCTGTCGCAGTCCCAGACCACGGCCGATCCCCTGTCCAGCCGGATGCAGAACATGGAAAGATTGTTGAACGAATCCTCGGGTGCCAGGCAGGTGATGGGTAGCGGCAACGACGAGGCAATGTCGAAACGCGCAAAAGCGCTCGAGCTTTATCGGCAGGCGGGAGAAAAATTGAGCGCGGGCGCGCGCGACGATGCCTCCGCGCTGTTAAACCGATCCGCAAAACTGATGTTCGAGGCGATCAAGACCGCGACGCCATTGTCCATGCTCGAGGACAAAAAGAAAGTCGACTACGGCAAGCGCAAGGAGTCGGTGGCGGCCTTGAGAGAAGCCTTCGACCGAATCGCGGATGAAAGCAAGGACGGCGAAGCCAAGCGGCAAGTCAATCAGCAGCTATCGAAACTGATTGCCCGTGCCGACGCTTTAGTGGGGCAAGGCGACAATAGCGGCGCGCAGGTGGAACTCGACAAGGCTTATCACCTGCTAAAGGTCAGCATCGAGTCGAAAAGGGCTGGTCAGACGCTGGTAAGGTCGTTGCAGTTCGAATCCAAGGAAGAGGAGTATCTGTACGAGGTCGATCGCAACGATACCCACAAGATGCTGATCGACTTGCTGGTCGATGAAAAGAGCAAGTCCGATTACGCGCGCAAGGAAATTATCAAGTTCGTCGAGCAGGCAAACCAGCTAAGCCAGCAGGCGGACGCTTATGCAAAGCAAAATGAATTCGAGGCCGCCATCGAGTTATTGGAACAGTCCACCCGCCAGCTGGTGCGCGCAATCCGAACCGCTGGCATCTATATTCCGGGATAGCGAGACGACTGGAGACCATGAAATTCAAACCCCGTCACCTGGTTTTTATGATCATCGTCTGGAGCGCTTTACAGGCCCAGGGCAGCGGCTGGAAGTCATTGAGCGAAGACGGATTGCACGACCCGGCAAATCCCGCGATCGAATTACTGCAGCAACCGGCGGAGGCCCTGTCACAGCTGCCGCCCGATACCGTGGGTAACCGGGTATTGTGGAACCGGGCGCTCCGGGAGCAATATATCCAGCCGCGAACCAATATTTACCCGGAGACTAAAATCGAGATTATCGATATGGATATCATTATGGAAAAGACCGGTGAAATGCCGCTGGTGCTGTTTCCCCACAGGCCCCATACGGAATGGCTGGATTGTACCAATTGCCACGATAAAATCTTTATCGAGAAAGTCGATGCCAACCCGGTCAACATGTTTGCAATACTATCGGGACAATACTGCGGCCAGTGTCACGGCGCGGTGGCTTTTCCGTTGACCGAGTGCAATCGCTGTCACAGCGTCCCGAGAAGTACCTTCGCCGGTAAGCCCGGAGTCCAGAGCCGGACAAATTGAGCCGGTGATGCGCTAGAATGATCCAGATGATAATGCTCAGCACGATGAATGCTCTAAACAACATCATAGGTAGCGGCAGGCGCTTGCTGTTAATCGGTCTGGCAGGCCTCGGCGCGACCGGCTTTAGCTCAGGCGTCTCGGCCGAGTACGCCGACGTCGTGCTTAACAGGCTTTCCGACAAGAACGACGTGCGTCCGGTAATATTTCCGCACTGGTTTCATCGAATCCGTTTTCGGTGCAAGGTTTGCCATAATGAACTCGCCTTCGAAATGCGCGCCGGCGCAAACGAGATTACCATGGGCAAAATTATCGACGGTCAGTACTGCGGTCTATGCCACAATAATGAAGTCGCCTGGGGTGTCGATAACTGCAGTTTATGTCATTCGGGCAAGCCCGGCCTGAAGACGGGTATCCGCGGCAGCAACCAAACTGGCGGCCCAGGGCGGTGGTAAAGTCTCGCCGCGAAGCGTTGGTGAACGCAAAAGCGTGGTTCCCGCGCGCGGGTCGGCCTCTGGTTACGCTATGCCTGCTGACGTTGCTCGCGGCCTGCAGCATCTTACCGCCAAAGCATGCCTTCCAGATGCCTGCAATCGAGCCCGGCAATGACGAAAATATTGTCTGGCCCGGGCCCCCTGAAGTTCCCAGGTACTCCTTTATCGGCCACTTATACGGTGAATCCAATACTGCAAGAGCTGATCCTGAACGACGCGGTTTCCCGCGTTTTATGGCCGCGCTGGTGGGGCTGGACGAGAAGCGTAACGATGCGTTCGACCTGATTCAACCACAACAGGTCTGTTCCGACGGCCAGGGCAGGGTTTACGTTGCCGATAGCGGCCGACAGGCGGTGTTCGTTTTCGACGAGAAGCTGGGCGAGTTCTCCATCTGGAATGAAACCAGTCTGAATATCCCGTTTCTGAGTCCGGTCGGTGTCACCTATGCCGCCGATTCAG
>CAMYML010000327.1 GCA_947259305.1 uncultured Gammaproteobacteria bacterium
GCCCTTTTGTCATGCCTGAGTTGCAGCAGTTGCGGCAACAACCAGGATTTCAGGTCTAGATCCTGTTCCGCCCATTGTGCGAGCGTATCCATGGTCGTGTTGAGCACGATCCAGTCCTGGCCTCGCTCCAGGTTACGCTGCATGATCTGGCGCGCCTTATTTATTTGCTGCGAATCCATCCACGGCGCCAGCAGCAAAAACAGCGTTGCCAGCGTCCATTGCGCGGACGCCTGGTCGATTTGCGATACTCGTTCCAGCGTGCGATCGAGATAGGAAACCAGCAACTCGGGCTCTGCGCGACAAATACGTTTCAGCGCATTCGAAGTCCGCAGGCGCACGACGGCATCCTGGCTGTCGTAACAATCGAACAACTCTGCCAGTCGCGTTTTGTTCGCCAGTACCTGTTCGACCACTTCAAGCGTGCGCCCGAGCGAATTCGGGTGACCGCCGCCGAGCATGGACTCGAATCTTTCCTCAGGCATGGTAGCGGACCTGGAATCTCAATTCCGTGCCTATTCGTCGCAGGCGCCGGGCACATGGTAGAAAACTGCGGCATCGGCGCAGGCGCCACAGGCGTTGGCATAGGTTGCCGTCTCGGTCGACGCGCAGGGCGTGGTGACGCAGCGGGTTTCGTTATCGCGGGTGGCGCACACGGGAGTGTAGTCCATGGTGCAGATCTGCGGGCGCGGGTCGCTGCACTGCACCGCGCTCGCCGGCATCTGCCCGCTCTCTCTGGTCGAGCAGGATGCCAGCAGCAGCACGGCCGGAAGCAGCCATGCTTGTGCGTTAGCGCCGATAGTAGCCACCGGTTATTGTTCCCCCGGCTCTGTCGACATCAGCAGGTACCTGTCGCGGGCTTCGAATCTAGCCGCAGTTCGGTTTTCATGGCGCTAGAGTTCGATGCCGACACGGTCGAGGATGGTCACCATCAGCCAGTAACAGGCGATAGTGATCAAGATCGACGAAGCCATACTGAGGTAGAAATTGAACCCCTGTTTCAGCATCAGGGGCAGGGCGATAAACAGCGCCAGCGATGGCAGCACCAGCCAGAAAATGCCGGAGGCGAGCGCGGCAACCTTGTCGGCATCGCGAGTGTCGACATAAAGCCAGATCATCGCCAGCACCGATACCAGCGGCACCGAGGCCAGCACCGCGGCGATAAATGAACTGCGCTTGGAGATTTCCGCTATCGCGACAATCAGCAGCGCCGAAATCGCGACCTTAACAATGTAATAAGCCATAGAATTGCCTGCGTTGGTGGGTCAGTTCAGGGCATTGCTTCGAAATGCCCCAGGTGTTCACGAATCTGATCGACAATCTGATCGAGCTTTCTATCATGCACCCCGGAAAAGCCGCGGGTCAGTGGAATGACGCTATCGTCATCGAGGATTACCACCAGGCGATAGGTATACCGCAGGCCGGATGACCCGCTGGATTCCAGAGCCTCGCGCCTGACCCTGGCGATCCGGCTCAGCGGCACTTCGCCGGATTTTTTCTGAATGAAATTGTGCCAGCGCCAGCGGAAGACATCCTCATCGAGGGAAAAGCTGAAACTGGCGAACTCGAGCATGTAATAGGCTCCGAGCAGCGGCAATACAATACCGATACCCAGGCCCACCAGTTCGCCGTTTTTAATGCTGCCGTCCAACAGGCTGGGGACCAGCTCGTACATCAGGGCCGGGGGTATCAGCAGCATTATCAGCGCGAGCAGGTAGCTGCTGGAACGCACCTCGTAAGTCAATTCGCTGTGTTCGGTGGCAAGCATGGAATGGTGTCTGGTTGTTCTCGCCTGGCCTAAATTGCCTTTGCCGCGAGCGTCAGTTGCGTCATCATAGTCAAAAACCATCCTCGCTGTCATCGCCCCAGTGGAAACTGGTGGCGCGTGCGCTGGCGCGGGTTTGCATCTGCCTCATCCATTCGTTGAGTTGCGGAAAAGATTCCAGCATCGCCGCACCTTCCCCGGTTTCGATGAAATAGCGCAGCATCGGGTAAGCGTAGAGATCGGCCAGCGTGATCGCATCGCCAACCAGGAATTCGCAGTCGCCGCGCCACAGGTCGATTTGCTGCAGCACCGTTTTTAACGTGGGCAAGGCGGCGGCTATCAGCGCTTCATCGGCCTGACCGCCGCTGCCCGTCACCACGATGCGCTGCACGTAAACGTCCCAGACCATCGGCCGGTAGGTGTAGCTGTCTAAAATACCGATGATCTGGTTCATACGTGCGCGTGGCGCCGGTTCTTTCGGTTGCAGCGGCATGCCGAGAAACATTTCATCGATATAACGACAGATTGCGCCGGTCTCGTAAAGGCTGAATTCGCCATACTTCAGGCAGGGGATCGTGCCGAACGGGTTGTACTCGAGGTATTCGGGGGGTGGGCCCGCGTCAGCAAAAATATCGACTTCACGCAATTCGTAGTCGATCTTTTTCTCCTCCAGCGCCAGCCGCGCAATGCGGGTATAAACGCTGATTCGCAGTCCCAGTAGTTCAATTGAGGCCATGGCGTTGTCCCTGAGCCAGTGATGGCGTATGGGTGATTCAGGCGGGAGATTATGGCGAATTGCGCCGGGGCTGCCTAGTGCGAAATTTCACCAACGACGGCAACGATTCCCGGCGCCAGTAAATTTTTGCGGCAGCCATTCGTATCCCGGCACCAAAATAGCCGCCGATTCAATTTGTGATCAGGCTTCGAATTCAACCATGGTTTGATTGCTGTTGCCACAGGCTGGCGAGAGCGGCTTCGTCATCCGGCTCTTGCGCAAAACAGGGGCCAGGCTCGCGCTCGATTTCAAGCCAGGGTTGTGCGCTTTGCAGCCAGATATGCGCGACTGGCCGCAACCAGCGAGTATCGTCCAGCGACCCGGCCTTGACGCTGATCGCAGCATCATCACGTTCGGATGCGTGGTAAAGCCGGGTGCCGCAGTCGGGGCAGAAGGCGCAACGTTTGCTCCTGCCGTCTTCGCCGCGGGTATCCCAGCGCTTCAGGTGCTCGGCCCCCCGCGTGAAACTGACATCGTCGCGCCGCATGATCAGCGACATGCCGAAAGCGCTCGCTGACTGCTTCTGACAATCGCGGCAATGGCAGGCGTACAGCATTTTTGCGGCTCCGGTTAATGCGTAACGAATCGCTCCGCACTGGCAACCGCCGGTTTTGCCGATAGCTGGATCCATACTGTTCCCCATGTCGATAACTAAGTCAGTGTGTCAAGAATTTGCCTGGTATTGCTTAGGCGGCAAAATTCGCAATTTCATCTCCGGAATAGTGCCTGCCATCGTAGCCGCGGCGCGCGAATGCCGCGGTCGCATCGCTGACCAGCGTAATGTCGAAGCCGAGGTCAGACGCCATGCGGGTCGATGCCGAAACACAATGATCGGTTGTGAGACCGACGATCACCAGCGCCGATATGTCGTTTGCGCGCAGGTATTGCTCCAATCCGGTACCGATGAATGCACTGTTAACCGTCTTGGTGAATTCTATTTCGCCCGGCAATGGTCGAACTTCATCCTTGTAAGCGTTACCCGGCAACTCCGGGCGCAATGTCGAATCGGGTTCAACCGAGCAATGGCGAATGTGAATAATCGGCCACTGCTGTTTGCGCCAGGCTGCCAGTAAGCGCGCCATATTGGCTTCCGCGCCGCAAGGCAGTCCGGCATCAAACATTCTGGCCGCTTTTTCCACCATTAGACTGGCAGCTTCAACCTGGGTGTAGGCTCGTGCGATCGGAAATTGCACGCCCTGGTTCTGTGCAATCGGTCGATCGAAGACGTTCCGCTCTGAGGCGTAGGCGGATGCCTTGTCGATGAAGTAGCGACCGTCGCCCACACATTCTGCGGCGATCAGAATCCGTTCGGCGTTCATGCCGTCGAGAATGACCTTGAACCCTTTGCCTTCAACGCCGAGCAAATTTTCGGCCGGAATTTCCAAGTCATCGAAGAACAGTTCGCAGGAGTGATGATTGATCATGGACTCGATCGGGCGTATCTCCAGCCCGTTGCCTTCCGCCGCTTTGACGTCGACGATGAAGGCGGAAAGTCCGTCGGTTTTTTTAGTGACTTTGTCTTTATCTGTAGTACGCGCTAACAACACCATCAGGTCGGAGTACTGAATCCGGCTGATCCAGACTTTCTGGCCGTTGATCACATATTTGTCGCCAACTTTCTTAGCCGTGGTTTTGAGGCTGGTGGTATTCGTACCAGTCGTCGGCTCAGTGACGCCGAAGCTCTGCAGGCGAAGTTCACCGCGGTCGA
>CAMYML010000328.1 GCA_947259305.1 uncultured Gammaproteobacteria bacterium
ACGGGTGCCATCGAACTGGTGGCTCAACTTTTCGGCTTGCTATGCCTGAGCGCTATTGCAACTGGCCAGGAGACAAATCATGAAATTAAAACGCATTGCTTACATCGTAAACGTATTCCCGAAATTTTCGGAAACTTTTATCGCCAACGAGATTGCCGAACTCAGACGACGCGGGGTGGAGATCGCCATTTTATCGCGTCGCAGACCAGTCGAATCACTACGGCACAACGTGGTTACCGACAACGCCCTGGAAGATCTGACCTGCTACGGTGAAAGTTCATTTCTTCCCTACCTGAAGAAATTTCGTCCGCAGCTGATTCATGCACACTTTGCCACTCAGCCGACCGAGCTGGCGCGCTGGTTATCGACGGCCCTCGGCATTCCATATAGTTTGACCGCACACTGCTACGATATCTATCGCCGGCCGGCAGCCGATTTTGCCGATCGCTGTCGTTCCGCAAACGCAGTGGTTACCGTATCCGCAGCCAATGCGCAGTATATGGTCGAAACCCTGGGGGCTCCCGCCAGCAACCTTTCGATCATTCCCTACGGCGTTGATACCGAGTGGTTCAAACCCAGGTTGCGATCGCACCCAAAAGCACCCTTGCTGGTCTGTGCTGCGCGCATGCAGGCGCATAAGAATCTGCCGGTGCTGCTGCGCGCCTGCGCCCTGCTGCGCGATCGCGGCCTGTGGTTTCGATGCGCGGTTCTGGGCGACGGCGACGATCGAGCGGCGCTCGAAGCGCTGCGCGCTTCCCTTGGACTTGATGAAATTGTTCGGTTTCAGGGCTTGACGAGCCAGCAAGAGGTGCGTGCATGGTGGCGCGAAGCATCCGTGGGTTTATTGACCAGCCTGGCCGAGGGCATGCCGGTGAGTCTCATGGAGGCATTATCGAGCGCGGTACCCGTGGTCGCCACGGCGGTAGGTGGCGTACCGGAAATGATCCAGTCCGGGGTCAATGGATTCACCGTTCCGGTTAATAATCCCGAGGCCGTGGCCGATGCGGTTGCGAAGATTCTTGCCAATCCGCAAATGGTGATCCGGATGGGCGAAGCCGCCCGCGAAACGGCACTGGGGCGTTTTTCTCTCAGTCATCAGGTAGACAGTATGGTGGAAATATGGAACCAGGTATTAGACAGCCGCTACGCGGCCTAGAGGCTCGTCGCCGCCCAATCGTCATGGCACCGTCTGTCGAACATCCGGCAGGCTTCAGGGGCGTAACAGACCCCTTTTCGATTGACCGCGACCCGGCCCTGTCGCATGTCGCCGAAGCGCTCGATCCGGTCGCGGTTGCGCGGGCCTTTGCGCTGGCAAAATTTCCGCTTGAGAACCTTTCCGGTGCGCGTTTGCGGGCGATTCGCGTGACGCGGCACAAGCCGGGACGACGCTGTGTCATCGAGTACGATCTCGCCGCCGCGGGGGACTCAGCCGAAATGACCTTGATTGGTAAAATCCAGCGCAAACGCTCCGGCCGATCGGCATTTGAACTTTCGCGCGCATTTGCCGTTAACGGATTTCACGGTACGGCGGAAGACGGGGTATCCGTACCCGACGCCGTTGCCTATGTCAAAAAGCTGGGCTTATGGTTACAGCGCAAGGTGCCGGGCCAGGAGGCGACGGCATTACTGGTGACGCCGGCTGGTCCGCGCCTGGCTTCAGGCATTGCCGAAGCCGCGTTTAAAATTCACCGCCGCAACGTGCCTGTCAGGCACAGCCACGGTATCGACGACGAAATGGAAATCCTGGAATCCTGCCTGGACCAGGTTGGGCTCGCTAAGCCGGCGTGGAAATTTCGCCTTGAGCGCATGAAGCTGTTTGCCGAGCGGCTCGCGCAGACGCTCGGCAATCGGGAAACCTGCGGCATTTATCGCGATTTTTATGCCGACCAGATTATCGTCGACGACGCTCGCCTGTGGCTACTCGATTTTGATCTCTACTGCCAGGGGGACCCTGCGCTTGATATCGGAAACTTTATCGGTCACGTCACCGAGCTGAGTTTACGCGTATACGGCTTTCCACAAGCGCTGGCGGCCGTCGAACAGGCGATCGAGGATCGATATGTCGCCCTGGCCGGAGAATCGATGCGATATCCAATCCGGGCTTATACCCTGCTGACGCTGTTGAGGCATATCTATATCAGCACGCTGCACGAATCCCGACAACACACCACCGAGTGGTTAATCACACTCTGCGAGCTGCGCCTGGTGGATATGTTGTGCAATTCCTTCAAATCCAGCAGAAACCGATGAAGTACCCGGCCTTGCTGGTGGCAACCTTTTTAGCCTGGCCTTTTTACGCGAACCCGGCAGAGGCCCAGGGGGACCCGGGCTGCTGGACTATACAGTTAGGCGCGTTCTCTGAAATTACCAACGCGACGCAAAGGCTTGACAGTTTAGGCGGCGCGCGGTGCCGGATATTCAGCGCTTCAGGGCGCCATCGGGTACTATGCGGGTGCTTCGATAGTCACGATCTGGCCGGGCAATCGATGGCGCGATGGAAGGCCGTCGATCCTGCGTATTCGTGATCAATACCCCGGCTTACGATTCGATCGGGATCCAGCAGCAGCGCAAAGCGAATTTTCGGCTTTATCCGGAGTTGAGGAGGTACTATCCAGGATGCTGCTTCTTGCTGGCGCGCTTGCCGTCAAAGAAGCGGCGCATCACGGCCGTACACTCGGCGGCCAGCACACCGGCCTCGACTTCGGGATAATGATTGAATTTGCCCGTTTCGAATAGACACCGCGCGCTTTCGATGGCACCGGTCCTGGGCTCGGTCGCGCCGTAAACCAGTCGCCCCACCCTGGCATGCACCAGCGCACCGACGCACATGGTGCAGGGTTCCAGCGTGTCATACAGGGTGGTGTCGGGCAGGCGGTAGTTGCCGAGCTTTTTAGCGGCGGCCCGCAATACGACGATTTCCGCGTGCGCGCTCGGATCCTGCGCACTGATGGGCTGGTTGTGCCCGGCCGCGATCAGTTCACCGCTCGCAGCGATCAGAACCGCACCAACCGGCACTTCATCCTTGTGCGCCGCGATTTGTGCCTGTGCGAGGGCTTCCCGCATCCAGGCTTCATCGCTTACTCCCACTCGATGGTGCCTGGCGGCTTGCCGGAAATATCGTAGACCACGCGCGAGATCCCTTCGATTTCATTCATGATGCGGCGCGAGACGTGGTCGAGAAAATGGTAGGGTAAATCGGCCCAGCGCGCGGTCATGAAATCGA
>CAMYML010000329.1 GCA_947259305.1 uncultured Gammaproteobacteria bacterium
GCGCAATCGGTACTCTTGGATCGGGCAGATTATAACGCTGAGTAATTTCCGTCAGCACCAGCAGGTCTGCGAGACCCCGGTCGGCAAGCACGTAAAGAATCGGCCGTTCGGGATCCAGCACGCTGCGCGGATTATCGTCCGGGAAAACCTCCACCTTGACCCAGAGAAACAGTATCCAGCGTAGAAATCGATTAAACTGCCTTTTCAACAGGAACCTGTGTGCTTGTTGCCAGTCACAGAATAATAACCTTAAGCCTGTATTTCTCACAGCGGCATCTCGCTACCCCGCGATGGACGCCTGAAAGACCATCAGGCAGGAGTCTTAAGAATGAACAAAATCAGGCTGGAATTTGAAAATTCCACCGGTGATACGCTTGCCGGCCTGCTCGAAATGCCGGAGCGAGCCGATGAAGTGTCCAGTTTCGCGCTGTTTGCGCATTGCTTTACCTGCGGCAAGGATATCGCCGCGGCTTCGCGAATCAGCCGCGCCCTCGCGGCACAGGGGATCGCGGTGCTGAGATTCGATTTCACCGGGCTGGGCAATAGCGACGGTGATTTTGCCAACACTAATTTTTCGTCGAACGTCGAGGATTTGCTGCAGGCGGCAAAAGCGCTGGAACAGCATTACCGCGCACCGCAGATACTGATCGGCCACAGCCTCGGCGGTGCGGCGGTGTTGAGTGCGGCGTCACGGCTCGAGTCGGTTAAAGCCGTGGTCACCATTGGCGCGCCCGCCACCGCGGAGCACGTCGCCCATCTGTTCAAACACCGGGCCGACCAGATCAAGCATCAGGGGCAGGCAACCGTGGCGCTCGGCGGCCGCGAGTTTTCGATCAAGCGCCAGTTTCTCGATGATATCGAGCAGTATTCCTCCACCGGGGAAATTCGTAACCTGGATGCCGCGCTGCTGGTATTCCATTCGCCGCTGGATGCGATCGTGTCGATCGACGAGGCCGCAAAGATTTACCAGGCGGCAAAGCACCCGAAGAGTTTTATCTCGCTCGATAAAGCCGATCACCTGCTCAGCAAGGCGCGGGATTCCGAGTATGTGGCGACGACCATCGCCACATGGGCGAGTCGTTATCTGGAACTCGGGACTGATGAGCAGAGCGAAAAGCGCCCGGACCTGATCGACGGCGAAGTATTGATCACCGAGCTCAATCACAAATTTTTGCGCGGCATGTATAGCAACAGCCATTTCCTGCGCGCGGATGAACCACTGAAATACGGCGGCTCGGATCTGGGCCCCACGCCCTATGATTTACTGTTAATGGCGCTAGGCGCCTGCACCTCGATGACGCTGCGCATGTATGCCAGCCGTAAGAATCTGCCGCTCGAAGATGTGCAGGTTCGCCTGCTGCATGAACGCGTGCATGCCGAAGACTGCATCGACTGCGAGCACAGCATCGAGCGCATTACGCGGCGCATTTCGCTGGTTGGCGATCTGAACCCTGAGCAACGCCAGAGGCTGCTGGAAATTGCCGACCGCTGCCCGGTGCATCGCAGCCTCGAAAACGAGCCGCAGATAGTGACCGAACTGGTTGAGTAGCTAGCCTGCATAGCGCACCGGTATCGCGGATGCAGGTGCCGGCCAGGATTAGAATTCCCGCGCCAGGCGCAGGCCGAAGGTAATATCGGGCGCCGAACCCACCAGTATGTCCTCGGAGAAAAACAGGTCTAGTCGGTGGTTTTCGATCAGCTTTAAAAAACCGAGGCCCAGCTGGATTTGAAACGATTCGCCAAAGGCCCTGAGTTTGCTGTCTTCGATTGTTTCGCCATGCATGTCAAGCTGCGCGGTAGCGATAAAGTTATCATAGAAGCGGTAATCGAAACCCAGTTGCGCAACCCAGATTCGATCGGCCAGCAATCCTTCGAGATTACCATCATCGCCGGGAAAACTGATGCCGAGCATGCCGTAGACGTTTATGTCTGTATTGATCCGGGCTTCCCGGGTAAGCCAGAAGGCAAGGTCTATAGCCTCGTTGCCGGTGAAATCCGAGGCCGAACCGGTGGGTAATTCGAGGCCGGCAAAATAGAGGGTGCCGCCGGCAGAACCATAGCCGATGCTAACGGCGATATCGCCCAGACCGCTGCTGGATTTCGTTTGCGAGTATTCAACAACCCCATCGCGCGTATATTCGATATTTAATTCATCCTGCGGGAATTTTTCGCGGTTACCATTCGGCAGACCAAATAAATTGTGCCAGCCCTCGATCAGGCTATCGAGTTCGCCGCCCTGGTTGGCCATCAGTGGGACGTTTACCTGCAGCAGCCGGTTGTCCCGGCGATGGCTGAAATCGAGCTCATAGCGGTAGTTTTCGACATCCATGATCAGGCTTTCGTTGCCCCGATTTTTTGCCTGAAAGGTATTGGTGATAAAGACACTGTGATCGACGCGCCAGCCGTTGTCAGTGCCAAGCGGCACCAGCGATGGCAAAAACACGGGTTGCAGCATGGGATTTAGCTCGCGCGTGGCGTAGCCTGCCGCGGCGTTCAGGCTCTGGCTAGCGGCAAAAAAAGCGATGCCGGCGACAGCCGCGACCCGTCTAGGCGGTCTCATAGTCACCATGCTCGCGTGTGGCGAGAAACTCGATTTCGGGCCAGCGCTCCTCGGTCATGGTCAGGTTGACGCGCGAGGGTGCGACATAGGCAAGATCGCCGGCATGGTCGAGCGCGAGATGACTGCGCATTTTGGTTTTGAATTCCTCGAGTTTCTTACTGTCGTTACTGGTGATCCAGCGCGCGGTATTGACGTTCACGGCTTCGAACTGGCAGTCGACACCATATTCGTCCTTGAGCCGGTGCGCGACCACGTCAAACTGCAGTACGCCGACGGCGCCGAGAATGAGATCGTTGTTGGCCAGCGGTCGGAATAGCTGGGTTGCGCCTTCCTCGCACAGCTGGGTCAGGCCCTTGAGCAGGGCCTTCATTTTCAGCGGGTCCCTGAGCTGGGCGCGCCGAAACAGTTCCGGCGCAAAATTGGGGATGCCGGTAAAAGCCAGCTGCTCGCCCTGGGAAAAACTGTCGCCGATACGGATGGTGCCGTGGTTGTGAATGCCGATGATGTCACCGGGAAAGGCCTCGTCGACATGGCCTCGATCCGCGGCGAAAAATGTCAGCGCGTCGGGGATTTTCATATCCTTGCCGATGCGCACATGGCGGACCTTCATACCCCGGATGTACTTGCCGGAACAGATACGCATAAAGGCGATACGGT
>CAMYML010000330.1 GCA_947259305.1 uncultured Gammaproteobacteria bacterium
TTCCATGCTGTTATTATCAAGGTCAAAGGTTACATCGGACGAATGCAGAAAGTAGTTCGCAAAATACTCCTTGATAACGTAGCCCTTGTATCCAAGACAGACAACAAAATCATTAATGCCATGTGCACTATAGATTTTGAGTATGTGCCAGAGAATCGGTTTTGATCCAATATCTACCATAGGTTTGGGTTTGATATTGGTTTCTTCAGCCAACCTGGTACCCAATCCGCCTGCGAGTATGACAGCTTTCATTTTAGTGTTTTCACTTGATGATTAATTTGGACCCATTAAGTAAAAAACTGACCTGTTGAGTCCTTGTTGCAACAGGTTAAATTAACGCCGTTAAACTACCACAGCCAGGGTAATCTTCCCATCTAACTCGGTCACAATTCTGTATTAAAAAATTATTTTGTATTGTTTAATCTGGATTGGCCGAGTAAACGAGTTTTCGTCGTTTATCTATGCCAGCATTTTAAACACTGGGCTAACTCTGATCTCCAGTCCGACTGCTTCAGCCCAAATTTCGCCAGACAGGTAGAGCAATCCAGCACCGAGTTCTGGGGTCGTCTTGCCGGCGTCGAGTACTCGCTGGATGAAATCGACTTTAGTTTCAGATGTTTGTAACTATCCGCCAACCGGAAAATCTCCAAGGCGAAGTCGAACCAGGTAGTTGCCGGTTTGTGCTCGAAAGCGCCTGCGATTGAAGCTTTCGTAGAAGAAGCCGCGTTCGTCACCGAGTACCCGTGGATCGATGATTTTGACGTCTGGGATTGGGGCGTCGATGGTCTTCATCACAACGTCATGGTCATTCCCGCGTAAGCGGCGGTCCGACGTATCGGAATCTTTTATCGACGGGATCGGGGGATTCCAGACTTCACATGAATGACATCCTAAGCCTGCGAGATCCCCGCTTTCGCGGGGATGACAGGTAAACTATGTGATGGCGGGGTTTAGAAAATGCGTTCATCGATGATTTGCAGCAGGTATTTGCCATATCCGCTTTTCATCAGGGGCGCCGCGAGCGCCCTGAGTTGCTCGCTGCTGATCAAGCCCTGGCGCCAGGCGATTTCTTCCGGGCAGGAGATTTTCAGCCCCTGGCGTTTTTCCAGGGTCTCGATGAAACTCGAGGCTTCGAGCAGGGATTCGTGCGTGCCGGTATCGAGCCAGGCGGTGCCGCGGCCCATGTTGACGACGTTGAGTCTGCCCTGTTCCAGGTAGCGCTTGTTGACGTCGGTGATTTCGAGCTCGCCGCGCGCCGAGGGTTTGATCGATTTGGCGACCTCGACGATGTCGGCATCGTAAAAATACAACCCGGTTACGGCGTAACGCGATTTCGGATGGGTCGGCTTTTCCTCGAGGCTGATTGCCTGCCCCGCCGCGTCGAATTCGACCACGCCATAGCGTTCGGGGTCGGTTACCGGGTAAGCAAACACGGTGGCTCCTTCCCGGTTACCTGCGCCCTGTTTGAGCGAATCCGCAAGATCGTGGCCGAAGAAGATATTGTCGCCGAGCACCAGCGCGCAGGCGTCGCCGGCGATGAATTGCTCGCCGATCAGGAAGGCCTGCGCGAGCCCTTCGGGGTTTGGCTGCACCGCGTAACTGAGCCGCAGGCCCCACTGGCTGCCGTCGCCGAGCAGTTGCTCGAAGCGCGGCGTGTCCTGCGGGGTCGAGATCAGCAGAATTTCGGTGATGCCGGCCAGCATCAGGGTGCTGAGCGGGTAGTAAACCATCGGTTTGTCGTACACCGGGATCAATTGCTTGGATATGCACAGCGTGATCGGGTGCAGGCGCGTGCCGGATCCGCCGGCGAGGATGATACCTTTCACGTCATTCTCCCGTCGCGAGCCCGAGCCGCTTGCCCTGGTAGCTGCCGTCGCGCACGTGATCGCACCATTCCCGGTTGGCGAGATACCAGTCGACGGTCTTGTCGAGCCCGCTGTCGAAGCTTTCCTGCGGCGCCCAGCCGAGGTCGGTGTTGATTTTGCTAGCGTCGATCGCGTAGCGTTTATCGTGCCCCGGGCGGTCGGTCACGTAGCTTATCAATTCCTCGAAACGTGTTACCCCTTGCGGATGTTGCTCAACCTTGTCATCCAGCAGGCGACACAGGGTTTTGACGACATCGATGTTCTTCATTTCGTTATGCCCGCCGATATTGTAGGTCTCACCCAGCACGCCCTGCTCCATCACCAGGCACAGCGCGCGCGCATGATCGTCGACATAAAGCCAGTCACGCACCTGGTGACCCTTGCCGTAGACCGGCAGCGGCTGGCCATCGAGCGCATTCAGGATCATCAGCGGAATCAGCTTTTCCGGGAACTGGTAGGGGCCATAGTTGTTCGAGCAATTGGTAATTACCACCGGCAGGCCATAGGTCTCGGACCAGGCGCGCACCAGGTGGTCCGACGATGCCTTGCTCGCCGAGTACGGCGAGTTGGGCTGGTAAGGGCTCTGTTCGTCGAACAGGCCGGTGGCGCCGAGGCTGCCAAACACTTCGTCGGTGGAAATATGGTGGAAACGAAAGGTTTTGCCTGCGCCGTGTTCGCTCCAGTAATGGCGGGCCGCCTCGAGCAGTACGCTGGTGCCGACGATATTGGTGTTGATGAAATCGGCCGGCCCGTCGATCGAACGATCGACATGCGATTCCGCGGCCAGGTGCATGACCGCGCAGGGCTGGAATTCGTTGAACGCGTTTTTCACCAGGCGATGATCGCAGATATCGCCTTTTTCGAAATGGTAGCGCGGATGATCGGCGACCATTTTCAGCGACTCGAGATTACCGGCGTAGGTCAGCTTGTCAAAATTGATGACGTGGTAGTCGCTGTGCTCGATCAGATGGCGGATAACCGCGGAGCCGATGAACCCTGCCCCACCGGTAATGATGACTGTTTTCAAACCCGTTCCCGTGGATTGCTCGTTGCCGCGTAAAGCTATCACAGACAGGCATTTTTTCCCAATGCGGGGCGTCACATTTTGGAACATTGCTTTGCTGTCTGGACGTTCCGGGGCGTTGGGCATTTGCGACAACTGCTTTACTGGATACCGCCGCTCCGACGCTTCGGGTCAAGCCGCGGTATGACAGTGTCTACGATTATACATGGCGTTATTTATCATCCCGCGGCAAACCTGTCATCCCGCGGCAAACCTGTCATCCCGCGGCAAACCTGTCATCCCGCGGCAAACCTGTCATCCCGCGGC
>CAMYML010000331.1 GCA_947259305.1 uncultured Gammaproteobacteria bacterium
TCGTATTGACCTCAAGCACTTGCCGCCATTCCTCCGCGTTGATCTCACCAAAACCAGCGCCTTTCGAACCATAGATGCCCGCATTACTTAACAATATATCAATCGGTCTGGCGCCAAGCTGATCTGCCAGGGCTGCCATCTGTGCGTAATTGGTGACATCCAGCGCATGTGTTTCAATGGTCAGGCCTCGCTCGGCCAGAGCACGCAATTGCCCGGCATCGGCGGGGTTTCTACAACAGGCGAGCACCTGCCATCCATCCTTCGCGAACTGCTCGGTTAAGGTCAGGCCAATGCCGCGATTGGCACCGGTAATTAAAATGGTCGGATTCGTCATTAAAGCGTCCTCTGATTATTTATGAATTAACGGGAAAATTTCGTCAGTTATATTTAAGTTGTCAACGCTTTAGCCAGGCCCCGGTATGTATGCCGATACGTCGAGTGAGGTTTATCCGGAGCGATAGTCTCATTTCCCGGAAGGCGGTTGTAGCGCATCGTTAACCCTGGTCCGCAGACGTTGTTTTTCATGCTCGCCGGTAAAACTGGCATCGATCGCATTAAAAGTGAACTGCGCAATTTCCTGGGGTGTCATCGCATGCGCCGCGGCTACGGCCAGGAAATTATCGGTCATGTAGCCGCCAAAGTAAGCGGGGTCATCCGAATTGATCGTGACGCAGAGACCGCGGCGCAGCAATTCGACGATGTTATGCTGCGCCATCGAAGCAAACACGCACAACTTGATGTTGGATAACGGGCATACAGTGAGTGGAATGCGCTCGGCAATTAACTGCTGCACCAGCGCCGGGTCTTCGACACAGCGAACGCCATGATCGATGCGCGAGACTTTCAATAGTGACAACGAGTCGCTGATATAACTGGCAGGACCCTCTTCCCCGGCATGCGCAACCGTCAGGAAACCCGCTTCGAGGGCGCGTGCAAACACGCGCTGAAATTTTTCCGGGGGATTACCCTTTTCGGATGAATCCAGGCCGACCGCGACAATTTTATCCCGATGCGGCTGCGCCAGCTCAAGCGTTGCAAAAGCAGTGGCTTCATCCAGGTGGCGCAGGAAACACAAAATCAATCGACTGGTGATTTGAAGCTCGGCCTCGGCCTGGACTAAGGCGCGGTTAATACCGGCTATGACCGTGTCAAATGCGATACCGCGTTCGGTGTGAGTTTGAGGATCGAAAAATATCTCGGTGTGAATAACGTTGTCCTGCCGGCAGCGCAGCAAATAGGCCCAGGTAAGATCAAAAAAGTCCTGTTCGTGTAACAGTACGTTGGCGCCCTGGTAGTAGATGTCCAGAAATGACTGCAGATCGTTAAACTCGTAAGCGGCACGAACCTCGGCCTCGGATTTGAACGGGATACTAACGTTATTGCGCTGCGCCAACTCGAACAGCAGCCCGGGCTCGAGGGTTCCCTCGATATGAAGGTGAAGTTCTATCTTGGGTAAAGCCTGGATGAAGTCTCTCATGTCGAAGCTTATTCTACACAAACCTTTCGTTTAGGCTCTCCCTGGTTGCATGCACGGGAGTGCTGCGATTGCGCTCAGATCTCGATCTCGTGGTGCAGGTAATCCTGCAGCAGGTGGCACAGGCAGTCCTGGCGCACCACCAGTTTGTCCTGCGTGATCATCGCCGGCATCATCGTGTTATTGAGATAAATCTTGCCCTCTTCGACGCGCAGGATGTCGTCGGTGACGTCGTGGCCATTAGTGTCGGTGATCGAAAGCGGGCGCTCGACCCGGGTATAGGCAAACACCTGGTGCGGGTCGAACAGGGTAAAGTTACGCTCCTCGAAGTCGGGCTCGAAACACAGATCGACATCGGCGCTTGGGTCGAACTCGAAACTGACGTCCTCGCGGATATTCAACGTCAGGTGCGATTCGACCAGGTGCAGCGCGTGCCGGGACGGTTGCTTGTCTGGCAATGCATCGAGCGTCAGCATGTCCTCGACGAAACGGCAGGCGTGTTTGATACCTTCCGGGTCGCCAGGCAACCCGCATTCGAGCGTAGCCGCCGGGCAGATGCCATTGAAGGCCATGGTGCAGACGCCATGGTGGTTGAACACCATGCCCACGCGGTTGAAACGCGCCGCCAGGTTCTGGTTGGTGAGGCTGGGGTCGGTAATACAGGCGTAATGAGGATTTTTACCGGTGTTGTTGTGGATGTCGATGGCCGCAAACAGCGGCAGACCGTGGGCGATTTCGACCACGCGCTGCATCATGGCCGAGGTCGGGCTCGGCTCGAGGTGGGTGCCTGGCCAGCAGCGGTTATAGTCCACCTGGCCCGGTAAAAAGCGACGATTCGCCTCGGTGGCGCGAACGTTGCCGATAAACAGCAGGATCGAGCGCGGCAGGTCGTGGGCGTGATCGGCCAGCACCTTTTGCATGACCTTGAGGCCGGTGTATTCGTTGCCGTGCAGCAGGATCGAAATAAACAGGAAGCCTGGATCCCTGCCGTCGAGCTGGATCAGGGTCGGGTTGGGAAACAGGCTGCGGATATTTTCCGTGCTTATGTCGAAAAAACCGTCGGGCAGACCGTGCAGCCGGTCAAATTTTCCGATCATGCGCCGGGGGCCCGCCAGCGGTGAACCGGCAGGTTGGTTTGCGCCTGGTCGATGTATTCGCGCACCAGTCGCGCACCATCGCCGAAGCGCTTCCAGTGGCTCGCGATCCAGTGGGCGCCGGTTGCTTCCCGCCTGACGCGGGCTTCGATGATATCGAGCCAGCGATCGGTGTCCTCGATTCCCGCCTGTTTCAGGTTTGCCCGCGCGAGCGGAATCGCCTTTTCGAGCAGGATTTGCTTCAGTGACGACGCCTGTCCGTCGGGCCAGTGGACGCTGGCGCCGAGGCCATCGCGCGCGGCACGGTAGAAATCGTCTTCGAGCCTTTCATAGGGCATTTGAGTCAGCACATCGCCGAGCGATTTCAGGCCCTCGGTCAGGCCGACGTAAAACACGATATTGGCGAGGGTGTCGATCAGCGTCGGCCCCGAAGGCACCACGCGCAGCTCGAGCCGCAGGTGATAAGATCCATCCTTGTTGCGCGCGATAATCGGGCGCACCCAGCGCCAGATGGTGCCGTTGTGTAGCGCCAGGTGATGCAGGTCCTCGAGCGGTCGATCGAGCACTTCGGGCAGGATCGGGCTGTAATAGAAATTGTCTTCGAACAGGTCGAGCAGCGAATCG
>CAMYML010000332.1 GCA_947259305.1 uncultured Gammaproteobacteria bacterium
CACATCCATGTGCCGCTGGAATCTCTGCATTTTGCTGAGATTCCTTAAGCGCCACTCTTCAGGCTGGCTTCGATAAACTGGTCGAGGTCGCCATCCAGTACCGCCTGGGTATTACCGGTTTCGACCCCGGTGCGCAAATCCTTGATGCGTGACTGGTCGAGCACATAGGAGCGGATCTGGCTGCCCCAGCCGATATCGGACTTCAAGTCCTCGATACTTTGTGCCTTGGCGTTACGCAGCTGCACCTCGAGTTCGTATAACTTGGCCTTGAGTTGCTTCATCGCGGTGGCCTTGTTTTTGTGCTGCGAGCGATCGTTCTGGCACTGTACCACGACGTTGGTCGGCAAATGCGTGATACGCACCGCCGATTCGGTGCGATTGACATGCTGTCCGCCGGCGCCACTGGCCCGATAGACGTCGATGCGCAGGTCGGAGGGATCGATTTCGATATCGATGTCATCCTCGATTTCGGGCGAGGCAAAAGCCGAGGCAAACGATGTGTGACGGCGGTTGCCGGAATCGAACGGCGATTTTCGCACCAGCCGATGGACTCCGGTTTCGGTACGCAACCAGCCAAAGGCATAGGGACCTTCGAACCGGATCGTGGCGCTTTTAATACCCGCGACATCGCCGTCGGATACTTCGATCAACTCGGTTTTGAATCCCTTGGCTTCGCCCCAGCGCAGGTACATACGCAGTAGCATTTCCGCCCAGTCCTGCGCTTCGGTGCCGCCGGCCCCCGACTGGATATCGAGAAAGGCATTGTTGGCATCCATTTCACCGGAAAACATGCGTCGAAATTCAAGCTCGGCGACGGATTTTTCGATTTGCGCGAGATCGGCTTCGACCTCGGCCACGGTGGCCGCGTCATCTTCGAGCGCCGCCAGTTCGAGCAACTCGGCAGCGTCCAGCAATCCCTGCGAGCCGCGCTCGAGCCCGCCGACTACGGCTTCCAGGTTCGCTTTTTCCTTACCCAGGGATTGCGCGCGCTCAGGATCGCTCCAGACATCGGGGTTTTCCAGTTCGAGTAAAACTTCTTCGAGTTTTTCGCGTTTCTGGTCGTAGTCAAAGATACCCCCGAAGCAACTCGACGCGCGCTTCAAGGTCTTCGATTTGCTGGGAAATGTGGTTTGTCTCCACGATGATCACTCGTATTTCGAAAAACGCGCATTCTACCCGATCTAATTCGATAATATCACCCGCTCAGCCCTGTTTTTCCGAACGCCGTTAGGCTAAAATGTGCCGCCGAATTTTTTGACTACGAGGTAACAAGTGTCGCAAGATGTTGAAGTTCAATTGCAGGTCTGGAAGGACCTCGCAATCAGCAAACAAATCCTGATGGGCGCCGCAACCGACGCGCTCGGTCTGGATGCCGAATGCACCACCGCTGAGCTCAAGGCAGCACTGGACCAGGCTATTGCGCGTGCCAGGGACGCCGATATCAACATCCAGGAAACTCGAAGCCAGGCAGACCAGCAAGTTGCCGAATTCAAAACCAGGGCCGAAACCGCGGAAAAAGCCCGCGCCGAGGCAGAGGTAGAGGTTGCCGCAGCCGTGAAGGCGCGCGAACAGGTGGAAAATCAACTTTCCAAGGGCAAGGCCGACAACGCCGAGGCCTTGAAGAAAGCCAGAGCCGAAGTCAGCGACAGGCAAAACAAGCTCAAGGCGATATCCAAGGCGCTGGCCGATACCCCGGAAAATGTCGTACGCAAATTGAAAACGCTGAAGAAGCAAAAAATGGATGAAGCCAAGCTGCGTACCCAGGCCGAAACCCGGCTGCAATCGATGCGCAAGGAAAAGTCGAAACTCGAAGCCGAGCTGGAAACGCACAAGTCCACGCTCGAATACGCCGCCGAACTGGTCGAACAGATTCGCAGCCTGCATAAAACCTGTGTCAAGGCAGCAGCCACCATTGCCGAGCTAAGCGACAAGAAGAAGGATCAAATCACGCTACCGGAACTCGACCAGGACAAGCTCGAAGCGCTGGAACAGGCGCTCGGCGAGAAGTAACACCCAAATAGCGGGCTAGTCGAGCTGCGGCTGCTGCAGCGGAATCTCGAACAGGATACTGGCGCCCTGCCCGGCATTGTTTTCAGCCCAGATGCGGCCGTGGTGCAGATCGATTATCTCGCGGCAAATTGCGAGGCCGAGACCCGTGCCACCGGTCTGATAACGATTACCCGAACTCTGATAAAACTTGTCGAAGACATCGTCGAGCTCCCCGCTCGGAATACCGATCCCCGCGTCGGACACCTGCACCCGGCAACCACTTTCAAGCCACTCCAGACGGATCTGGATTACACCGCCCTCGGGGCTGAACTTGATCGCGTTGGCGACAATATTGGTAATGACCTGAAGAATCCGGTTGCGATCGCAAACACAGCTGCTTTCAGCTGAGACCAGGTCCAGTTCACAGCGCAGGTTTTTTTCGCGCAACCGTAGATCCTGCTCCGCAATACAGGCCCTGACCAGGTCGCCGATTTTTACCGAGGTCATATCCAGCCGCATCTTACCGGCTTCTAGCTTGGAGAGATCGAGCAGATCGTTCAACAGATAAAGCAGGCGCGTGCCGCTGATCTGAATATTCTCGAGATACTGGCGCAGCTTTTCCTGGCTCAGGGTTTCCAGGCGCTTGAGCCCGAGTTCTGTAAAACTCAGGATGCCGTGCATCGGAGTACGCAACTCGTGGCTCATCGAAGCCAGAAACTCCGACTTGGCCTCGTTAGCCTGTTCCGCGGCTTCGCGCGCCTGCTGCAACTCGGTAACGTCTAGGTGTATGCTGACCTGCGACCCGTTCGGCAACCGGCGCTGCGCGATCTGTATCGAGCGCCCGTCGGTCATGCGTTCGACGAATTCGATACTCTCGGCAGAACCACGTTCCAGGCGCAGCGTAAGCCAGGCTTCCGGGTTGACCCGCGCTTCCAGGTATACGCCCATATCGGCCCCGTATTGCAGGAACCGTGCAAACGGCACCCCCTCGTTAATGAAGAATTGCTGTTGCGGGTAGAGATCGAAGAACTTGCGGTTGAAGCGTTCGATAATGCCATCCTGGTTGACAACCAGGAACCCGCCCGGCACATTTTCGATCGCCGCCTCGAGCATTTGCTCGCTTTTTACCTTAGCGAACTCAACCAGCTTGCGACCCGACACGTCCTGCA
>CAMYML010000333.1 GCA_947259305.1 uncultured Gammaproteobacteria bacterium
TGGGAATATCGAAACTTACCGTCGGCGCGAACTGCTCGACGGTATCCGCAACGTTGTCCATGTCCCTGTCGGTCGCCTGCCAGACCTTGGATTTCCTGGTTCCGATCCAGACCGCGCCCTTGTTACGGCTAACGGCCATGTTTCTGGCGTCGGGGACAACAGCGAACAATTCGATTTTAAAACCGGAAGGCAGCTTTATATTGGGAATGATATTGCGCCTGATGTTATCCGCAAACTTCGTGTCCTGGGGAATGACTTCACCCCTCGAACCCCCGGTGCTCTTGAAGCTGCTCAGTTTCTGGATATTGTCCGCATCGCCTGCCGAAAACGCATTATTGGCAAACGCAGCTATGACGAACGCGGATAGCGTGACCAGTAGTTTATTTTTCATAATCTCCTCCATGCCCTATTTTTGGACGAGTATTAAATCACAATGAGCAAATATAGGGAAATTGTCTTAGTAACAGGGAAAGAACATTATTTCTCAGTTTCATCATGTCACCCCGTGGCCAGATTATTTCCTGGCTCGCAAGAGCGGGGTTTGCAGGGTATCATCTTACCGACCATAGCGCCTGATCGAATGTAAAAAAAGAGGCTGGTTTGAATTACGAGCGTAAAATTGCAGGTTTTATACTAGTCGCAAGCGGCCTTGTTTCGGCCTGTTCGCCCGGGACGGGTGAGGGTCTGGATAGCAATGGCAACCCGATTACGTCGAGTACGCAGCCTGTCGCACTGCGCTCCGATTTTGTTTCGATTCAGGCTAACGTCTTCACTTCGAATTGTGCATTGTCCGGCTGCCATACCGGCGCTTCCGCGCCGCTTGGTTTACAACTGGATGAGGCGAATAGCTTCGTCAATATTTTCGATCAGCCCAGCAGTGAAGATCCTGGTTCCATACTCATCATACCGGGGGATCCGGATAACAGTTACCTGGTGCGAAAAATTGAAGGCACGGCCGGTAGCCGGATGCCGAAGGACTTGCCCGCATTGTCGCCGCAAAAAATACAGGCGATACGCGAATGGGTGACCAATGGCGCCCTCGGTCCGAGTCTTAAATCGATTCAACGAAATGTTTTTACTCCGCTATGCACGAGCTGCCATTTTGGTCTTTTCCCGGCGGGAAACATGAACCTGGAAGACGGGCTGGCCCGCTCGAACCTGGTCGGTATCAAGCGGCCTTTCGATCCCGAAATCCGTGTCGTGGCGAGTGACGCGGATTCCAGTTTCTTGATTGATAAACTGGAGGGTAACAATCTCGGCGGTTCCCGGGGCGACCGTATGCCGTTCGGCGGTCTTTATCTCGATCAGGGGTCAATCGATGCCCTTCGTATCTGGATAGACCAGGGCGCCGCGGATAACTAGGCCTGATCTTGACAGGGTAAAGGAACGATGAGACTGCCACCGCTATTCGTTGCATTGCTAACCCTGGTTTGCCAGGCGCTTCAGGCGGAGCCTTATCTCGCGATACGCAGTGGCCTGGTATGTGCGGGTTGTCATGTGAATCCTACCGGTGGCGGCCTGCGAAACGAGGTCGGTGGTATTTATGGCAGAAATATCTTGCCGGCCGAGAGCGCGACGGCCGACAGCATCGATGATGCTCAAATCAACGATTTCCTGCGACTCGGCGCCGACCTGCGCGCCAGTCTCGTATCCCGGCGAATTCCCGGGCAAACCGATGAACTGGAATTTGATACCGATCGCGCGACTGTCTACCTCGCGGCTGATCTCGTTCCCGGGCGCCTGTTGCTTTACCTGGATCAACAGTTCTCGCCGTCGAGCTCCAGCCGGGAAGCCTGGACGATGTACTCGGGGGAAAGCCGGCAATGGTATGTAAAAGCGGGGCGAATGTTCCTGCCCTATGGATTCAGGCTGGAAGACGACACTGCCTTTATCAGGCAGGTAACCGGGATGAATTTTTCGGCCCCGGATAACGGCATCGAATTCGGTTGGCAAAAGCATAACTGGAACACGCAAATCGCGGTGAGCAATGGCAGGTCCGGGGGTAGCGAAGACAATACCGGTAAGCAAATCAGTACACGCTTCGAATATGTAAAAGACAACTGGCGCCTGGGTTCGAGTATCAACCAGAACGATGGCGATGGCAGCGATCGCGCAATGGTCAATATTTTTGCGGCAACCCGGTTATGGAATATGGAGTGGTTGTTCGAGTTCGATCGGATTAGGGATAAATCACCGAACGCCGATACCGATCAGCTAATCTCGTTTGCCGAGGTAAACCGAGAACTCGGCAAGGGGCATAATTTGAAGATAACGCTGGAAAATCACGATCCCGATACCGATGTTAAGGAAAATGATCGGCTCCGCAGCAGCATAGTGTGGGAATATACGCCTTTGCGGCAGCTGCAGATTCGCACCGGATTGCGCTCCGGTGAAGGCATACCGCAACTTCCCAACGATAATATCGATACATTTTTTGCCAACCTTCATACCTGGTTTTAGGCAGGGTTTCTCGCCCTTTTTCGTAACGGCGCTGACATTAGTCGATACGTTAACTAATTGTGGCCGGGCTTAGATAAAGACGTTCGCTTACCAGAAATTGTCATTTAATTGACACCTGTGTATGATATCAGGTGCATTTTTTCACTTCGGGGGAGGAAAGAAAAATGAACAAAACCCTTATCGCGCTCATTCTGGGTGCATGCTGCTTCATGACTTCGGCGCAGGCTGCGGTCATCAACTTGACCAGCAGTTTCGACTGCGCCAAGGCTAACGCCGGGATAGGAACCTGCGCCGCTGGTGGCAGCGGGACCGGGACTGGCACCATGACGTTCGACACGGTGACGAAGCAACTGGACTGGACTGTGACGCATTCCGGTCTGTCTGGCACGGTAAACAACGCCCACTTTCACGGGCCGGCGCTACCGGATGCGAATGCCGGGGTCCAGGTGCCGATCGGCATAGCGAATCCCGCGATCGGCTCGGCAATCCTTACACCGGCCCAGGAAGCGGACATGTTAGCCGGCCTGTGGTACATCAATATCCACAGCACAGCTTTTCCGGGCGGTGAAATACGCGGCCAGGTGGATGTCGTCCCGACCTTCTCGCTCTATGATGACTTCACCGTCGGTGCCATCGATCCGACCAGGTGGAGCGGCGCCCACGGCGGCCGGGCTCTCGAAACG
>CAMYML010000334.1 GCA_947259305.1 uncultured Gammaproteobacteria bacterium
CGAGACCATCAGTCATATTAAATCTTTATTCACCAGAAATCCGAAACGATTTCCGGGACATAATCCGGTGGGTGGTTGGATGATTCTAGCAATGCTCATATCCATTTTGCTTGTTAGCTGGACCGGGTTAGAACTGTATGCCGACGCGGGTAAAGGCCCCTTGACCGGTACATCTGTTGAAATATTCGGCAAGGCTCATGCAAATGACGATGAAGAGTCGCGCGAAAGTGCATGGGAAGAAATTCATGAAAGCCTGGCGAATCTGACGTTATTGCTGGTTTTTGTGCATGTTGCTGGAGTTATTGTGTCGAGCATTGTTCATCGCGAAAATCTCATCAAATCGATGATCACCGGTTATAAAAAGCCCGGGTAGAAATAACCAAACAATTGAAATCATCGTCACCTGATACATTACTTCGAATTTAGGTATCGGGGCTTTAAGGCTCGATTTTGGCTACTGATCTAGGAGTTTTGAGGGCCAGCTTTCCCGATAACGGATCCTCGGTCGCGGACCGGAAGCTTCTAGTTTCGGCCAGTTTCGGACGCTCGTTGTAGCTTCTGATTCTCTGAATGAAAGTTTTTACTTGCGAGTACCCTGCGCAGAATCGATTTTAAATTAGCGTGATTCTGATCAACAAAAACTGGCGATGCTAAGGTAAATTCATTAGCAATCACTATCCGCGTGGGTAACGTAATGAGGATAAGCTTCTACGGTTATAACGCCTTTTTGATCGAATCAGCGAAGGCAACTATTCGGTTCGGGAAAACAGCGCAACGGACGTTGCATCGTAATTACCCCATGGATTAACGCAGACCACGGGTGTTTTCAGGTTGTTGGTTTTCGCATCCGGCCGGCGACAATCGCCGATACCCGATATAACCTGGTCCGCTATTACGTTATACTGGTGGCCGTTAATAACGTTATTTCACGGAACCGCCCTTGAAATCGATGCACGACAGAATCTTCGGCCTGCTCGGTTGTCTGCTATTAATGCAGACGGGTTTGGGTATCGCCCAGAACCGGTTCAATGTCGAGCTCGCCGACGGGCTGGTGACGCTCGAGGTAAATAATGTCGAGCTGACACTGGTGCTGCAGGAACTGGCTACGCAAGGCGGATTCAGCCTGCGGATTATGGACGATCTGCCGCCGCAGCTAGTCAGCACACGCTTCGAGCGATTATCTCTGCAGAAGGCCTTGCGCCGGTTGCTGGCCGACAGTAACCACGCGCTGGTCTATGGCGACAATGCCGAAATAGTGGCAATTTACCTCGTGCCGCCAGGCGAAGCGATCCCAAGCCAGGTCGGGCTAATTCCCGACAACGGCTCGAGCCAGGAATTACTGCAACAAATGCCTGGATCGGGCGCTATCTTAGACCAGATCCGCGATACCCTGTTGAGCCGGCGTGGCGTTGATGGCCAGGCGTTCGATCATTCCGCGACCAGGTCGATGGAATCGGTGAACGAAATCCTCGAAAGGCTGCAGCAAATCCAGCTGCCGAACCGGTCGGGCACCGCCAATCCGGCGATCGATCAATCGACGGTCAACGCGCCGGAATCAATAAACGAAATCCTCGAAAGGCTGCAGCAAGTCCAGCCGCCGAACCAGTCGGGCGCTGCCAATCCGGCGATCGATCAATCGACGGTCAACGCGCCGGAATCAATAAACGAGGCCCTTGAAAGGCTGCAGTAAATCCAGCCGCGAAACTCCGGGATGCAACAGCGGCAAAAGTTGGGCTCCGACAGCTACCGATAATGCAGAATCCCGTTTTCGCACAACAACCGCAATCGCGCGAACCGTCAACTTAAACCGGGTACCGGCGTCTCCGAATCGGAGATGATAGATAGCAAAAAGTATTGTGGCGCGGCGTAATCGCCGGCGAATCCTTCGGGCCAGGAAAAGCCGATCTCGACGAGCTTACGCTAGGCGGTAAGTTCGTCGAGACCGGTCGTTGCACATCGCAGGCTCACCCGCTTACAAGATATAGATCCAAGCACCCTGAATGGTAACATCACCCCTACAGGTATCGACGGCGGAGGCCCCCGCTCGGAACATCCCAAACGTAACCACGTCAAGAGGCTGCAACCGCGTGACGCCATTGGGGGACTGAACGGCGAAAAGCTTAATTTCCGAAGTATTGGTGGCGCCGGCGACCAGCGTTTCTTGACCGTCTAGCGGAGTCAAGCCACTGCTGGCAGTTGGACCCTGGATGTGTGTGCTTCCCAGTCGTGCAACGCTGATAAAGTTTGATCGGAGGGAGGCCCTACACGGTGTGGGGGCGGCAGTATGCCAGGTCAAGCCGATCACGATGGGATTGCCCGGGATATGATCAAGCGGAACCGTGAACGACCAGGAAAATTGTCCACTTTGACCGTCGGGTAGATCGATCCCCGAATTCGGTCCGAAACCGTCATTGAAGACCGCCGCGCTGCCGTTGAGGAAAGCGCCGTATGTGTTCAGTGAGTGTAATGATGTTGCAGTCACAGTATGCGTGTAGCCAAAAATCAAACTAACCGCGATAAGAAGCAGAGTTTTATGCTTCATGATTTCCCCCCTTTGGTTATTTTAGTAAACAAAGCATACTACTCGAGTACTGGCTTTCAATTGACCCAAATCAATACTGCAATTGAACAATTGTGAAAATAACCATATTTCGAGGTGGCAGTGTAAAAAGCCGCCTGTCACCTTAATTTCCATAGCGCCAGAGTCTGTTATGGGTTGTCAGCTCAACCGGTCGACGCAACACATGCATTAAATCGTTCTGCTGGTGTATATGATTTCAGTGGCAGCTTCCTCGTAAGGAGACGCTGAATTGGCTGGGCTAGGAGACAATCTTTGGCTAGGAACGGACATAGTTGATTATTTGATATTGCGTCTAAATCGAGCGAACATCTGTCTATGACCTCCGAGACAGATTATGCTCAGAATTCAAAAACCAGTAAAATTTTAATTGTATTGGTCTTATTAGCAACTTGTGTTTATGGCAATACGTTTGCCAGGGACGAACGGAATATCACCGAACATGAATTCTACCTTCTGCAGCACTACAAACTCATATACACGGAGGAAATATTTGACTTTTGTGTTGATAAACATGGGACTAGAGGAACTTCCCTGGGGAGCTG
>CAMYML010000335.1 GCA_947259305.1 uncultured Gammaproteobacteria bacterium
GCTGGAGGATCCCGCGCGCCAGCTGTCGACCGGGGATATGATGGGCCAGGTCTGGGTGCTCAACGTATGGGCTTCGTGGTGTATTTCCTGCCGCGCCGAGCATGAGGTCATTACCGCGCTGGCCAACAAGAACCTGGTAACCGTGGTCGGGCTCAATTACAAGGACCAGCCGGGCGACGCGACGCGCTGGCTCGAACAGTTCGGCAATCCCTACGCCACCAGCGTAATGGACGGCGATGGCCGCGTCGGGATCGACTGGGGCGTTTACGGGGTGCCGGAAACCTTCGTCATCGGCGCCGACGGAATAATCAAGTACAAGCATATCGGCCCGGTCACGCATGAATCGCTGGAACAGAAAATAATGCCGATACTCAAGGAGTTGCTGAGTTGAAACCATTGTTGTTGCTGCTTCTGATCGGTTGTTTCATTACTCCGGCGCGGGCCGCGATCGAAGCCTACGAGTTTGATTCGCCCGAAATGGAAGCCGACTATAACCAGCTCGTCAACGAGCTGCGCTGCCTGGTCTGTCAAAACCAGAACCTGTCCGGGTCCGATGCCGACCTGGCGCAGGATTTGCGGCGCGAAACCTATGAAATGCTGCAACAGGGAAAGTCCCAGCAAGAGGTGATTGAGTTCATGGTCGCGCGTTATGGCGATTTTGTGCTCTATCGGCCACAGTTCAAGTCCAGCACTTACCTGTTGTGGTTGGGACCATTCCTGCTGTTGGTGGTGGTGCTGGTTGTCGTGCTGCGGCGCTTGCGCGCTGCGACGAAACCGGTGGAAGTCGATGCCGAGACGCTCGCAGACGCCAGAAATTTGCTCGATCAAGACGAGCCCGATAAAAAAGAAGAGTCTGATAAATGAGTTTCTGGATTTTTGTTATTGTATTGCTCGCACTCGCGCTATTGATCCTTTTGCTTCCGTTGCTGCGGGTCGCGCGCGCGCAGCAGGATGATCAGCGCCAGCAGCAAAACATTCAGATTGCGCGCGAGAAAAAACAGCAGCTCGAAGCACAACTGGCCGAAGGCGAAATCGACCAGGCAGGTTTCGACGGTGCCTATCAGGATTTGCAGACCGCGCTCGCGCTGGAGCTGAATAGCGCTCGGCAGGAAGATCAAAAAGCGCCTGGCAAATGGATGGCGCTGGTGGTAATGCTCGTTATTCCGGCTGCCAGCGTTGCGCTCTACCTGATATACGGTGAATACCGGGTGATCGAGAACCCGGAACTGGTGCGTGCCGCGCCGGCGCATCAAACCGCGGCCGCGCCGCAAATGAGCCTCGAGGAAATGGAAGCCGCGATCAAGGATCGGCTGCGTGACAATCCAGAGGACGCGGAGGGCTGGTTCATGCTGGGCCGTACGATGATGTCTAAACAGCAGTTTGGCGAGGCGGTGACCGCGTTTCAGCGCAGCAACGACCTGTTGGCCAACGAACCCGGCATCATGTTTGCGCTCGCCGATGCGCTGGCGATGCAGAACAATGGTAATCTGCTGGGCGAGCCAGAAGCACTGGTGCTGAGTGGATTGAAGCTGGCGCCGCGTTTTCCGAATGGCCTGTGGCTTGCGGGCATGGCCGCCGAACAACGCCAGGATTACAAATCGGCGCATCGTTATTGGACGCAATTGTTGCCCTTGATTGCGGATAACCCGACATCGACGCGAGAAATACAAGGCTTGCTGAGCACGCTCGAGGAACGCGATCCCGAACTGGTAAACGCGGTGGCGGCGAACTCTGGCGGCGCCAGTTTGAGCCTGGTGGTCGACATCAGCCCGCAATTGAAGGCAAAAGCGAAACCCGGGGACGCCGTATTCGTCTATGCCAAGGCAATGCAGGGTCCGCCGATGCCGCTGGCGGTGAAGAAACTCACGCTGGCCGATTTGCCGGTCGCCCTGACTCTGAGCGATTCCGACGCGATGATGCCAACCATGAAACTGTCGTCATTCAACCAGGTCGTCGTCGGCGCGCGCGTGTCGACCAGCGGCAACCCGGTGGCGCAGGCGGGCGATTTCTATACCGAAACAGGGTCGATCGACAGCGCCAATCCACCGGCCGAAATTTCGCTGACCATCGACCAGATCAAATAACGGGCTCCGCATTAAACCTGCAGTCAGCCAAATATCTGCTTGATTTCATCGAAGGGCGCGGTTATCGCGTAAACCCGGTTATACCCGAGTTGCTTGAGCGAATGTGCCGCCAGCGAGGCGCGACCCCCGCCGCCGCAATGGGTGATGATCACGGTGTTGGCGTCGGGGCATTCCTTGTGCACGTCGTATTCCAGCACCCCGCGCGAAATATTGATCGAATTCGTCAGTTTCGATTCATTCGCCTTGTGCGATTCGCGTACGTCGACGATGACCGCATCGGGGCTTTCGTCATAAATTTTCTTGGCGGTTTTCACATCCACGCATTCGATGTGCTTCTGGGCTTCTCTGATCAGGTCGTCTGCAGATTTAAGCATTTTTATCACCTGTTTTTTGACTCCGAAAGCGGATAGTTTATCTTATTGACAAGGAACAACAATCATCGGCGCGCCCGCAAATTTCGGGCGCTTAGCGATTGTGGGTTCTGGCCTCGGCTCGGTTAGCGGGCTACTCATCGAAGGTTTCTGCGCTGGCCGGTTGCTGCACCGGGATCGAGGCGGGCTTCCAGTTGTTTGTTGCCCACCGCAGTATTTCAATGGGGCTGCTTTGGCTCAGCTCGACGTCAGGGTCCTGGCCGAGATGCCTTAGTGCGGCCAGCAACTGTGTCGACGCATTGCGATGATCAATCGGATTGGCGCCGGTTTGCTTGCTGAGTTTAATCCCCTGCGCATTGTTGACCAGCGGAACATGCAGGTAGCGCGGCGTGGCGAACCCCAGTTTCTGCTGCAGGAAAATATGCAGACAGGTGTTTTCCAGCAGGTCGGCGCCGCGCACCACTTCGTCGATACCCTGCAGTTGATCATCGACGACCACGGCGAGATGGTAGGCGTAGATACTGTCGACTCGCCTGAGCACGAAATCACCGACCGAACCAGGTAAATTCAACTCGAAGCGGCCATAGACCTGGTCCTTAAATCCGATGGTCGCTGCGGTTTCGGTATTCAGGCGAATCGAGCGACCCTCGGGCGCGAGGTTTTTG
>CAMYML010000336.1 GCA_947259305.1 uncultured Gammaproteobacteria bacterium
TCGGCCGGGGTCGCGGTAGAGGATACGAAGGTTGCGAGCACGCCAAAAGTCGGCACGTCATCGGGGTTGCCGGTATACATACCGCCGGGGATGACCGTGGTACCGTAGAACGGATACTTTTTGACCAGCGCATCGACTCCCTTTCCGGACACTTCGACAAAGTTGGCATCGCAGGTGGTGGTGGCTTCCTTGTTCAGTGCCGCGGGGTTACCGACCAGCCAGAAAAACGCATCGATCTTGTTGTCGCACAACGCGCCCGGCGTTTCGGAAGATTTCATCTGCGCCGCCAGCTTGAGATCGTCATTGGACATACCCATCGCGTCCCAGACCACGTTCCAGGTCGCTTCGGTGCCAGAGCCGGCATTACCGATATTGACACGCTTGTTTTTCAGGTCGCTGATGTGCTTGATGCCGGCGTCTTTACGCGCAACGATGCTGATGGGTTCCGGGTGTACCGAGAAAACAGCTCTCAGTTCCTTGTAGGGACCGGCATCGATGAACGCCTGCTTACCGCTGCCATTGTAGGCATGGTACTGCCAGTCGGACTGGGCAACGCCCATATCCAGCTCACCGCCGCGGATGGTATTGATGTTGTAAACCGAGCCGCCGGTGGATTCGACCGAGCAACGCACGCCGTGTTCCTTGCGGCCCTTGTTGACCAGGCGGCAGATTGCGCCACCGGTGGGATAGTAGACCCCGGTTACGCCGCCAGTACCTATGGTTACGAAATTCTGATCGGCCGCGAATGCAGGTGTCGCGCCAAATGACGTGGCGACCAGCGATGCGACGGCGATCTTGCCTAATACTTTCATGATTATCTCCTTCGATTGAAATGCCGAATTATTGTTTTCGCACGGTTCCGGATTCGGCCTGGCCGGTACCGTCGACTCTTGATTTTAGACTCGACTTATTCTTCGTGAGTCACATGCTCGAGTCAAAAAAAAAGCAATCTTACCGCAAAACGGCTTGCCATGCCCATAATGATTGTGACTGCACACTACCGTTTTATGGTCGATTCCACTACATTACCGCCTCCAGCGGCGATACCTAAATGATCACAATCCAATCCGGGCTTAAAGACGAGCTAAAGCAATTTTTTATCATCGCGATTCCGCTATCGGCGGCCTATCTGGCCGAGTTCGCCATGTTCATCACCACCAAGATGGTGGTGGGCAAGCTCGGCTATCTGTCACTCGCCGCGGTCGGTATCGCCGGCGATCTGACCTTCGAAATCCTGGTGATCCTGATGGCGCTGCTGTCGGTCGTCGGCGTGCTGGCCGCCCAGGCGCTGGGAGCAGGAAAGAAGCAGGAGCTCGGCCAGTCGGTCAGGCAGGGTTTCTATGTGGCCACCGGTTTCGGCGTGCCAGCGATGATCGCGGTGTGGAATCTGGACCTCGCCCTGATCTTAACCAATCAGGATCCTCGGGTCATCGAACTCGCGCGCGGCTATTTGCGAGGCATCAGCGGTGCGATATTACCGGTTTTGTGGTTTTCGGTATTCCGCAACTTTGTCGCGGTGCTATCGCAAACCGTATCGGTCCTCGTGATCTCCGTGGTCGCGGTGGTTTTGAACTACCTGCTGACTCTGTGGTTCGTGTACGGCGGTTTCGGGCTGGAGCCACTGGGATTGTTTGGCGCCGGGCTGGCCACCACTCTCGTCTCCTGGTTCATGTTCCTGTCGCTGGCGCTGCACGTCTATCGCAAACCACGCTTTCGCGGTTTCGGAATTTTCCAGGGAAAATGGCGACTGCTATGGCCACTCTGCCAGGAGATCACACTCCTCGGCATCCCGGTAGCCGGCCTCGCATTTCTCGAGGCCGGCCTGTTCGTCGCCACGGCCATTCTGTCAGGAATCATCGGCGCCAAGACCCTGGCCGCCTACGAAATCGTCATGGCCTGGGTCGGTATTCCGTTTGTCATCGCTTTCGGTCTCGCCGAGGCAACGATGATCCGGGTCGCACATGCGGTCGGCGCTGCCAACCTGCAACATGCGCGCAGAGCTGGTTTCCTGGGCATGTCGCTGGTCATCGTGATTACCTCGACCATGATCGTGGTGCCGATCGCCTTCGCGCAACCGATCATCCGGATTTTCATTTCGCCGCAAGATCCCGGTTACACCGAAGTCTCGGCGATGGCGACCCAATTTCTGGCTATCGCCGCCGTATTTATGGTGTTCGACGGCCTGCAGGCCGCTGCCGCGCGTGCGCTGCGCGGCATGAAAGACAACCTGGTGCCGCTATGGATCGCCGGTTTCGGCTACTGGATTCTCGGCATCGGCGGTGGCTCGATCCTGGCGTTTTACTTTCAAATGGGAGGCGCCGGATTATGGTGGGGCCTGGCGGCGGGGCTTGCGGTCGCCGCCTGCCTGCTGAGCTGGCGCTTCCACCGGTTTTCCCTGCCGCGGTTTAGCTGAATATTTGAATCCGGGGTAGATCCCTACCCCTCCAATGGGGATATAGGTCTAACCCCTCATAACTATATTAGTTTTTGCTTATATAGCCGATACTCACACGCAGTTTTAAAACTCGAATAATCTTGAAGAGGAAATTCTATGAAAATTAAATTACTGGCACTCGCCGCAACCGCCCTGCTCACGATCAGCGTTGCCTCGAATGCAAACCAGACGGACACCCAGCCTGAAGCTGCCGCTACCACGGCGACGGCGGCAGATTCAGTCAACCTGTTTGATCCGAATTACTGGATGGCCGCGTTTACCGCGCCGATGCAGCAACCTACGATTTCCGGCGAAGTGAGCTTCAATGCGGCAAACCCGGGCGGCTGGATGCAATGGATCGATCCCAAAACGCATATGCCGACGCACATGACTTTCATGAATCCCGCGAGCTACACCCAGTTCATGAAGCCCCAGTTCTATATGGAATTCACCAAGCCGGAAAACATGATGGCGTGGATGAATCCCGCGTCTTACCAGGTGATGATGGATCCGCAAACGATGAATTACTGGATGAATCCCGGCTCATATACGCACATGATGGATCCGGCCATGTACAAGGAAACCATGAATCCCGCGAACTACATGGTTTACCTGAACCCGGCTACCTATGCCGGCATACTCGGATCAAATACCTGTGACCAGAACGACCCGA
>CAMYML010000337.1 GCA_947259305.1 uncultured Gammaproteobacteria bacterium
CGATTGATTATACAGGAAACATTTGAATTTGTTGGCAAATTTACCGAAATTACTAACCGCACTGGCCTTGGCAGCGCTGCTGACGGCCTGCGGCACCGATTCGAGCCCCAGCGGAGACGGCGACAGCAGCAGTTCCGGCGGCGGTTCGAGCTTATCCTTGCGTCTGACAGACGCCGCGTTCGACAACGCCGCACGCGTGGATATCACCTTCGTTGAGGTGAAACTCAGGAAAACTTCCGGCGGCTGGATCTCGATCCCGCTCAATCCGGCGCAAACAATTGATCTGGCGTCGCTGCAGGGTACCAAAACCGCCGACCTGCTGCGCAACGTGAAAGTCGACGCCGACGACTATGACGAGCTGCGCCTGATCGTCGACACCGCGTCGATAGAACTTACCAGCGGCGGCGTACACAACCTGACGATCCCGAGCGGCGGTTCTTCCGGACTCAAGATCAAGGGCGACTTCACGATCTCGGATACCCGTCCAACTGCGCTGGTGGTCGATGTCGACCTGCGTCAATCGATTATCCTGCGTCAACCGATTACACCGGCCGGCCCCAACTTCATCATGCGGCCCGTGTTGCGCCTGGTTAAAGGCGATAACTTCGGTCACGTTCGCGGCCTGGTCGCTTCGACTCTACTGACCGCGGGAACCTGCTCGGACGCACAGGCGGACAGCTTTAACGCCGTCTACGTTTACGACGGGCACAACGTCGTCCCTGACGATGTCAACCAGGTATCTACCACCAATAACGACCCGGTCACGACCAGCAAGATCATGTGGGATGCAAGCATTTCGGAGTATGTGTATGAAGCCGCGTTCCTCCCCGCCGGCGATTACACCATCGCATTTACCTGTAATTCCGACCAGGACGGCCTGAACACGGATGACAACCTGCAATTCTTCGGCATTCGCAATGTCACCGTGCAGGTAAACAACACCACGTTTCTCTAACCCGGAACCGGTATATCCGGTCTATACTCATTAAAAAGCCCGCGGAGTTAGATGCAAGGCTGTATGAACCCGGGAACAAGAATAATCCATTTGATCACCCTGCTGGCGCTTTTCGGCGGCAGCTGCGCGCGTGCGCAGGACGTTGCCGAGGAAGATGAACTCAACCAGTTTCTCAACCTGCTTGAGCAGCAAACCACGCTCGCCACCAGAACCCGTTTAAACGCAGATTTCGTGCCTGGCATGGTGAGCGTACTCAACGCCGGCCAACTGCAGCGCCGCGGCTTCCGCACGGTCTGGGATGCGCTCGCCAGTCTGCCCGGGGTTAACACCAGCATGGACGAAACCGGCATGCGCAGTATCTCGGTGCGCGGTATCGGCGAATTGTTCGAGCCGAGCAAGGTCAAGCTGTTGCTCAACGGTGAATCCGTGAACGCCTCGGCAAGCGCCACTACGGGGACCCTTTTCGATACCCCGGTGGAGCAAGTCGAACGCATCGAATTCATTCGCGGGCCGGGCTCGGCGGTGCATGGCGAATTTGCCTACGCCGGCCTGCTCAACGTCATCACTCGCAAAAAGGGCAAGCAGTACTCGATCGGCCTGGAATCCGAAGCGGGCGCATATTTTTCGGCGCTTTACGCTTACGAAAAACCGGGCAGCGACCTCAGTTCCAGTTTCAGCCTGGCGGCAAACGAATCTGACGGCGAAGATATAAAATCGGGCAGGGATAACTCGGTCGGCGGCAACCCGAGTTATGCGCCGGGGCCAATCAATAATAAACGTGATTTCGTCTCGGCGATCGTCGACCTCAACATCGGCGATCTGAATGCCAGGCTGCAGTTGCAGCAGTCGAACCGCGGCGATCACTTTGGCAGCAGCAACCTGCTGCCGCCCGATGACAAGCAAACGGTGATTTCGGAGAGCCTGGTGTCGGCGGTAATCAGTCAGGCGTTTACGCTCGATGACGGGCTCGGCGGCGAATGGTCCTTCAGTGGATTGCAGAATTCGTCGGAAAAGAACCATTTATTCCTCGGTGTTGCGGAAGCCTTCGGCGGCCTCGGTACCGAGGACGACGTGTACGCCGATTCCGAACTTGTCGAGCAGCGCCTCGAGGTCAGAATCAACCTGCAGTTCGATGCCGGCGAGCACCTGCTCTTCGCCGAACTGTCGGCAGTCGATATTGACGTCGACAAATCCGAACAGTTCATCAATCTCGATCCGGTGACCAAACTGCCAGCGCCCACCGTGAATGAATTTCCGGGGCCGGTCGACGAATCGCAGGCGCGCAGCTCGATCAGCATCGTGCTGCAGGACGAGTATCGCATCGACGACCGCCTGACGCTGACCAGCGGCTTGCGCTTCGACGACTACGAGGACATCGGCTCCAATCTGTCGCCGCGTATCGCGCTGGTGTGGCGCCGCACCGATAAGCATATCTTCAAGACCCAGCTCGCGCGTGCCTTCCGCCCGCCGTCGTTGATCGAGACCGGCGGTTCGCTCAAGTCGTCGATCGATCCCGAAACCAACGACACGCTCGAGTTCGGTTACATTTACCATCGCCCGGAGCTGGTGTTGCGCAACACGCTGTATTACGCGCAACTCGACGATTTGATCGTGTTTCAGGACTTCGCCCCGGAAGGCTACCTGAATTCGGGCTCGTTCGATTTATGGGGTTACGAACTCGAAGTTGAAAAATCGATCGCCAACAGCTGGAACCTGGTCGGCAGTTTGTCCTTGCAGGATTACATCGACGAAGAGCTAGCCGGATTTTCACCCTGGATGCTCAAGCTGGGCACCGAGTATCGACTGCGGCCACTGACCAGCCTGCATCTGCAGATTAACGCTATTTCCAGCCGGGGGCGCGCCACAGGCGACCCGCGCTCGGACTTCGAGCAGAGCACCCGGGCCAATATCATGCTGCGCTCGCAAAATTTTCTCGACATCGATGGTCTCGGCCTGCGTCTCGGCATTCGCAACCTGTTCGACGAAAGATTGAAACATCCGGCCCCCGAAGACACTTATCCGGGAGATTACCTCTACAGCGACGGCGCCATGCTATGGCTTCAGGTCATCTATCAGCCATGACCGAATTTGCCGCTACTCACTGATGCCAGTCCTGTCAAACTAATCCATCCTGACGGCACTGGT
>CAMYML010000338.1 GCA_947259305.1 uncultured Gammaproteobacteria bacterium
ATTACCCACCATATCGATTTTGCTGACTTCGAGACCGGTTTCAGCAAGCTGAATGCCGGCGAAGCCTGCAAGGTCGTCATGCGCTTGTAAAACGGATTCAGAGTAAAAACCGGCGGTAGCCGGTTTTTACTCTGAATCCAGTCGCCCGCAAACTGCAACGCAATTTGTGGGCCCTTCGATAACCCCACCAGTGAACTGATAGATAATTCCGGCGATCGTAGCGCCGGTCAGGCCTAGCGCCAGGTAAAGCACAAACACCTGTTTTTTGACCAGTGCCCAGACCGCGATCGCGGCCGGAATCGAAGACACCGCACCCGCGGTAGCGAAAGCCAGCGCCGCACCGGGTGTCATACCGATTTCGAGCAAACCCGAAATCAACGGGATTGCGGCATAACCGTTAAGGTAGGAAGGTGCGCCGACAATTGCTGCCAGCGGGATCGCGAACGGGTTATCGGCGCCGACGTAGCCGGCGATCCAGTCCGATGAAACGTAGGCCAGCATCAGGCTTTCGAGTAAAAAAGCCAGCGTCAGCCATTTTCCCAGAAACGCGCCGATGGCGAGCGCTTCCGCGTTAAAGGCCTTGATGCGTTCGGGTTGTTGCCAGAATTTCCATAGCAGCGACTGCTGGGTGGACGCGGAGCAGCCGCTGTCACAACAGCCGGTTACCTCGGCACGCAGTGGCGATTCGAGCCCGCCGTAACGCTGAATCACCAGGATCGACAAGCCGGCCATCATCCCCATTGCCATCGCCGCGATGGTTTTGGCAAGCGCAAAATTAAACCCGATGCCGGCGGCGGTAAGCACAAACATTTCAGGGTCCATGATTGGCGAGGCTATCCAGAATGCCATCACTGGCGCCAGCGGTACCCCGGCGCCAAGCATCGCGGCAATCAGGGGAATGACTCCGCAGGAACAGAATGGCGATATCGCGCCAACCAGTGCGGCCAGCAGCGTCGCGCGCACCGGATTGCCGCTAAACGCTTTTGCGATCAGGGTATCGGCGTTGGTGGCCTTGGCGTAGGCGGCGATACCGATGGCCAGGGCAAAAAACGGCAGCATTTCCCAGAGCGCGTCGATCGTGAAACCAATGCTGATCGGAAGCTGGGGAGCATCGAAGGTCGCGAGCAGGATTAAGATCAGCATCATCGCTATGAAAACCCGGTCCTTGACGATCGAGCCGAGATACAACAGGAATTGCTGGTTACGATTCTGGCTGTCGGCTAGTGTGTTCATATTTCTAGTAATCTCGAAATGATATAGATAAAATATCAGGCAGCATCTTCCGCAGATGCCACATCGGCACAGCACTCTTCAGTCAGGTAATCGACCAGGTTGCGCAATACGTCAAACTCCATTTTGCAGACCAGGGTCGCCTGGCGGCGTTCCTGTCGAATCACAGCCGCGGATTTCAAATGGGTGATGTGATGCGTCAGGGTCGAACCCGGAATGCCCAGTTTTTTCTGAATCATGCCGACGGGCATACCCTCATCGCCAGCGCGCACCAGCAAACGCACGATCTTGAGCCGGGTCGGATTGCCGATTTTGGCGAGAATATTGGCAGCGGTATCCAGTTTCATGAGCGCTATCTTAAGCTGATTTCAGCGCTATGTAAACGGTATTTCTAGAATTATCAAAATAATAATATAAATCCCCTCAGCCTGTTACTGTCATACCGCAGCTTGATTCGATGCGTCGGACCGGCGGTATCCAGAAACCCAATGAAATCAAGCTCTGAACCGCGCGGTCAAGCCGCGGGGTGACAATTAATACAATTAATGGATGCTTAACCGGACAGTAGTAGTCTCGACCGCGGTATCTAGTGGTTATACTGAAGTGCTCGACACTACTGGTTCGACGCTAAAGAGACGGATAGCAGGATGGCAAATCAGGTCTTGTCGAGATATTTGATAAATCTCGTGAATATGTATGGTGTTTTCGGGGTCGCAGGCATGGCGAGGATGTCGTCGCAAATCCGATTTGCGGCATCCTGTTCGAGACCGCCGTACTGCAGCAGTCCGATCGCCTTGGCGCGCATTTCGTCGCTGGTAAGCGCCAGCTCCGGGTCGCCCTTGCAGTCCTTGCGCGAAACCTTGAAGCTTTCGCCGGATTCGGCAATCGCGGTTATTTCGGCGCCCCAGGACACCGGGTAATTCGATGCATAGGGATCGACGATGCTAACACTGGTGGCGCGACGCAGGTTTTCACTGCGTTGGCGCGCGTCAGCGTCGAACGAATCCATCCCGACCAGGCCGTCGGTCAGGGCGATGGCGGCAGTATGGTAAAGCGAAAATTTTGCCTGGTACTCGGTTTCCGGTTCGGGGTAGTCGCAGACGTCGAGCGCGGCCTGGTAGGTTTTGATGCCAACTTTCCTGGCCCGCTTACCATCCAGCAGCTGGTGAATTTCGAGCGCGCAGTCGATGATCGGGTGCGTGTGGCGGCACGAAGGCCAGGGTTTGATCGAGGTCAGCGATAGCTGCCATTTGACATCCGGTTGTCGCAGTACATTTTCCGGCTCCGGGTCGGGGCAGGTGCCGGCGAAGAATCCCTTGCCGCCCTCCAGAATTTCGGCCGGGCCGGTGAAACCCGCGGCCGCCAGCTCGGCGGCCAGCCAGCCCGATTCGCTGGCGCGGCCCGCGTGCAGATGTTTGCTCATCGCGCCGGTCTGCATGAACTGCCACAGGCCGCTGGACTGGGTGCCGGCATTGCCGAGCGCGTTTAGCGTCTGTTCATCGTTCAGTTCGAGCAGGCTGGCCGTCGCCATCGCCGAACCAAAAGGCCCGCAGGTCGCAGTGTTGTGCCAGATGCTCACACGTAGGCGGAAAGGGCACGAGATACACTTTAAAGCCGGCGGTGTTTGATACCGCGCGGGCTGCTCTTCGTTCCCTGACATATCGAACCTCATCGGACGCGATGCCGAGACAACAGAATGGGCTGGCCTGATTCGAACGCACCGCTTGGTGACCCTCTCCGGCCCGGGCGGCGTCGGCAAGACGCGCCTTGCGACCCACGCCGCTGCCGAGATCGCCGACCAACATCCGCACGGCGTGTGGTTCGTTCCGTTGGCAGCAGTGCGGCACGGCGACG
>CAMYML010000339.1 GCA_947259305.1 uncultured Gammaproteobacteria bacterium
GACAAGCAGGCCCGCCAGCTCGATTGGTGGAAGGATGATAAAATTGAACCTGATATTGGGATTGATCATAAAACCATGGTCATTACGAATGGAAGACACAAAGACCTGCACCTCGAAGGCGCTATTACCCTGTTAAATCGGCAGCAAGACGATCAATGAGAGCTGGAGACCAGCAATGACGCAAGTGAGTGAATCCGTGAGTTCGCCCGTCCAGGGGGTAATCTGGAACTATCGGCTCGATGGACGAGGCGGCGGCAAACAGCAGGATTGTTACCCTGATATGAATCCCAGTGAGGGTGGATTTGACTGGTTGCATCTGCGCAGTGACGATCCCGGGTCGGTCGATTATATGCGGGGCATGAATCTCAATCCGAAATTGATCGAGGCCTTGAGCGCCAACGAGACGCGGCCGCGTATGCAATTGCTCGAAGACGGCGTGCTGATTAACTTGCGCGGGGTCAATACCAATCCCGGGGCCGATCCGGAAGACATGGTTGCCATCCGGGTCTGGTTTAACGACCGGGTTATCCTGACGGGGCGCAAGCGAGAGCGGAAACTGCTTTCGATCGAAGATCTCCGCCGAAGAATCAAGGATGGCACGGGACCGAAGCACCCCGGCCAGTTTGTCGCCATGCTGGTAGAAAAACTGGCCAATCGAATCAACGATGTCGTCGATATGATCGATGACGAGCTGACCAGCGTCGAAACCGAACTGGACGAAAGAAAGGATAGTGTGCGGGTGATTCAGCAACGCCTGTCGGACATTCGCAAGCAGACCGCGATGATCAGGCGGTACCTGGCGCCGCAACGCGAAGCGCTCGCCGAGCTCTATCGTAACGCGACGCATTTAAGCGAGGACGATTGCTACAGCATCCGCTATCAAACCGATCGTATTACGCATTACGTCGAAGACCTCGATCTCGCGCGTGAGCGCGCCCTGGTGCTGCACGGGGAACTGCAGAACAGGATCGCGGAGCAACAGAATTCGCGCACCTACCTGCTAACCATCATTGCCACCGTTTTTCTTCCGCTGTCATTTCTGACCGGTGTGTTCGGCATGAATGTGGCCGGATTGCCGGGGATCGAAAATCCCGAAGCGTTCCACCTGTTGTCACTGGGCATGCTGGTGCTGGCCATAATCCTGATCGGCTACATGTGGTTTAAGAAATGGCTGTAAGCTGATGGCACCCGCGAATCCGCCGGCATCAGCCCTCGTGGGCTACCTGATACTGCGCCACAGCTTGCCTCGGAATACCGAGCATTAACAGGTGAGTTTCTGCGGCAAGATCAGTTATCTCAAAGGTTGAGTTGTTTCAGCGCGGCAATGCGCTCGTCGAGCGGCGGATGGGTCATAAACAGGCGCTTGAGGCCGGCGCCGAGACCACCGTTGATGCCAAAGGCGGCTAGCTGATCCGGCAAGTGCGGCTGCTGCACCGAGGTTTTCAATCTCTCCAGGGCGGCAATCATTTTCTGCCGACCGGCGAGACGCGCGCCACCGGCATCGGCGTGAAACTCGCGTCGACGGCTGAACCACATGACGATGATGCTCGCCAGGATCCCCAGCAGTATCTCTGCGATGATCGCGGTAATCCAGAACGCCGGGCCATGGCCGCGTTCCACTTTGAAAATGACGCGATCGACCACGTGGCCGATTACGCGCGACATGAATATTACGAACGTATTAACCACGCCCTGAATCAGGGCCAGCGTTACCATGTCGCCGTTAGCCACATGGCTGACCTCGTGCCCGAGTACCGCCTCCGCTTCGTCTTTACTCATGCTGGCCAGCAGGCCGGTGCTCACAGCGACCAGGGCGTTGTTGCGCGACATGCCGGTGGCAAACGCGTTGATATCGGGGCTGTCGTAAATAGCGACCTCGGGCATGCCGATGCCGGCGAGTTCGGCCTGGCGCCTGACGGTGTTGTGCAACCAGGTTTCAGCGGCATTTCGAGGGGTTTCGATAACCTGTGCCCCGGTAAATCGTTTCGCGGTCCATTTCGATATGGCCAGTGAAATCAGGGATCCGCCAAAGCCGAACACGGCCGCAAAAATCAGCAGACTGTTGATATCCAGGCCGACGCCCTGTTCGTCGAGAATCCTTTCGACCCCGAGAATGCGCAAGCTTATCCCGAGGACCAGAACGATGGCGATATTGGTGGCTAAAAAAAGTGCGATTCGCTTCATTGAATTCTCCAGCGGCGCTAAGATGCATGCAAGATGGGTATAATCGAGAAGAAATGCAAGCCATTCGCGGCGTCACTTTATTCAGATTTTGTGTGACCAATTCATGCGTTTATTCGTCTAAATTGTTAGCGTAGGAATATTATCAGGGTGCTGGTTGACGACGCTCAAGGAAATATCAGGAATCGCGAGTGACACTAGTGAAGTAACACATCGAATGTCCTGCGCCCGTTCATTCGTCGTAAAACCAGGCAATAAACCATGATCGAACGGCTTACGCGAGGGAGGTAATCTCGGGGGCTATTGGGTTTATTGCTCCTTAACTGCAGAGCGTTGTTTATGCAACAGGCGATTATCATTGGCGGAATGCTGCTCGGTGGACTGGGCATGTTCCTGCTCGCGGTAACCATGATTACCGACGGTTTGAAAGCGACTGCCGGGCCGGCATTGCGTGAACTGCTGGCCAACTGGACCCGATCGCCACTGCACGGGATCTTTTCCGGCATCGCGATTACCGCCATTGTGCAGTCGTCCAGTGCGGTTACGGTAGCCACTATCGGTTTTGTCAATGCCGGTATCATCAACATGCGCCAGGCGCTCGGCATCGTTTACGGCTCCAATATCGGCACCACCATGACCGGCTGGCTGGTGGCGATTATCGGTTTCAAAATCAATGTCGATGCCTTTGCCCTGCCAATGATCGGCCTGGGCATGATCCTGAAACTGACCGGCGGCGAGAACAAACGCGCGTCGATAGGCCTGGCCCTGGTCGGATTTGGCCTGTTCTTTATTGGTATCGATGTACTCAAGGATGCCTTCGGCGGCCTGGTCGAGACTATCGACCTGGCCAAGTTTACGGTCGAAGGTTTTACCGGCGTTTTGATGTA
>CAMYML010000340.1 GCA_947259305.1 uncultured Gammaproteobacteria bacterium
GGCTTTGGCGGAAACGTCGTCTACGATCAAGTTAATCGCAATCGTGAAGGACGCGATTGCCAACGCCGGCCAGATTGCGGCGTAAGAACCATAGGTCAGGCCTTGAAGGTTTTCGCGCACCATGCTGCCCCAGTCGGAAGCCGGTGGTTGTACGCCGAGTCCGAGAAAGCTCAGGCTGGAGATGAACAGCACCACGAACACCAGGCGCAGGCCGAAATCGGTCGCCAGCGGCATCGCCGCGTTGGGTAACACTTCGGACTTGATGATCCACCAGATGCCTTCGCCACGCACGTGCGCGGCTTCGACGAAATCCTGCACCATGATGTCCTGCCCGAGCGCGCGCGCGATACGGAAAACGCTGGTCGCATAAATCACCGCCGCGGTCCCAATCAGAATGGGTATCGACGAGCCGAGCGCAGCGATCACGATCAGGCCGAGCATGATCGTCGGTAGCGCCAGGATCGCGTCATTGACGCGGCTGATGCCCATGTCGATCCAGCCCCCCTTGACCGCAGCCAGTATGCCGAGCGTTATTCCCATCATGTAAGCGAGCAGGGTGGCTGCCAGCGAAATACCGATGGTATTGCGAGCGCCGAACAGGATGCGTGACAGGGTGTCCCGGCTGAGGTAATCAGTGCCGAGGTAAAAGTAACCGTACTCGCCCTGGCCAGCAGGCAGGAAGCTGTCGTCACCGTCCATATCCATTTCATGGAAAGGGGCAATGCTGGGTCCGATAACGCAGATCAGCAACCAGAAAACGACGATCGCGACCGAGACCCATCCTACCCAGGATAGCCTGAATTTTCGTTTCGGCGGGGCATCGGGTAACTCGGCGAAAGAGTCCAGTTCCGCGAGCACCTCTTCTTCTTTTTTGCTAACTGTTTGTTCAGTCATGAATCTGTCCTCTGAAACTATTTGGGATTACGCAAACGCGGGTTGGAAAGTATCGAGCCGATATCCGCCAGCAGGATTAAAACGACGTAGGTGCCGCAGAAAATCATGGCGCAGGCCTGCACCAGCGGCAGATCGCGGGTTTGTACCCCGTCGATCATCAGCTTGGCAAGGCCGGGGTAGGCAAAGATGGTTTCGACGATGACCACGCCGCTAACCAGGTAAGCCAGGTTGAGCGCGATGACGTTGACGATCGGGCCGATGGCGTTGTAAAAAGCGTGGCGCATGATGATGCGGCCGCGCGGCACGCCCTTCAGGATCGCCATTTCGATATAGGGGGAACTCATGACGTTGAGAATGCCGGCGCGGGTCATGCGGATCATTTGTGCGGAAACCACGATGACGAGTGTGATCAGCGGCATTGCCCGGGCCCTCATCAATTGCAGGAAGCTTTCGTCACCAGTCATGTAGGCGGTGGAGGGCAGCCATTGCAATTCGACCGCGAGGATCAACACTGCCACCGTGGCGATGAAAAACTCGGGTACCGAAATCAGGCTCAGCGTGCCGAAAGTGACGATGCGGTCGAGCCAGGTACCGGGGTGCATTGCAGCCCATAAACCCAGTGCGATTGAAATCGGAATCGAAATCACCGCCACCCATCCGGCCATCATCAGGGTATTGCCGAGACGACCGCCGATCAGGCTTGCTATGGTTGCGCCACCGGCCTTGGAAATTCCCAGGTCACCGGTCATCATGTTGCCGAGCCAGAGGAAATAACGCACGTACCCCGGTTGATCCAGGCCCAGTTCGGCTCGTAGCGCCGCCAGCGTTTCCGGCGTTGCGCTTTGTCCGAGGACAATTTGCGCCACATCCCCGGGTAATATACTGGTTGCGATAAATACGATAATGGAAACCACGATTAAGGTAGCGAAACCGATACCGATTCGCTGCAGGACCATCCGCGTCATCATTTGATACTTCCCCCAGAATTATTTCTTCTACAACGAAAAAGGCCTGTATAAAATAGTTTATACAGGCCTCATTCGGACTACGTTACCTTATGCTTATGCCAGCCAGGCGAAATCGGGCCATTCGCAGGCGCCGAGTTGTCCCAGCGGTACCTTGGGAATACCCATCACGTTATTGGCGATACCATCGTTGATGTTGGAGAAGGCCGGAATCACCATGCCGCTACCCTCGTGAACCAGAGTTTGCATTTCACAGTAGAGTGCGTGACGCTTGGCCGGGTCGGTTTCCGCCAGCGATAGGCTTAGCAACTCGCCCATGCGTGCGTTGTTCCAGAAAGTGTCGTTCCAGGCCGCGCCCGGGCCGAATTGAATTCCTAGTTGCGAGTTTGCGGTGGGGCGCATGTTCCAGGTCACGACGTTCATCGGTTCCTTCATCCAGACCGCGCCCCAGTAACCATCGGTCGGCACCTTTTTCAGTTTCAAGTCGAAACCGATCTTGGCGCAGTTGGCCTGTGCGGTCAGGCAGATATCTTCGATACCGCCCGCGACCGGTGCGACGAAAAGTTCCGCTGTGCTAATACCGGATTTCTTGAAATGGAACTTGGCTTTGTCGGGATCGTACTGACGCTGCGGCAGTTCGGAACAAAAGTCTTTGCCGTGCGCGGAACTGATCGGAGTGTCGTTACCGAGCGAACCCTTGCCTTTGAGGATGCGCTTGACGATGCGTTTGCGGTCCTGGACGTACTGCATACCCTTGACGAAATCGTCGTTGTTGCCGGGCGCGGAATTCTTCAGGATGCAGATGCCCAGTTGCAACGCGGCCGGCGTCGACAGCAGGGTAACGCGATCAGATGCACTTTCAACCTGGCGGAATGCCTTGGGCTCGATCGCGGTCACCATTTGCATATCGCCTGCTAGCAGCGCATTGACGCGTGCCACCGGGTCGGTGATTGCGGTAATTTCACAGGCATCGAGATGCGCGCCTTCACGCCAGTAATTCTTGTTGCGCAGGTGTACCGACTTCACGCCCGGCTGGAATGATTCCAGTACAAACGGCCCGGTGCCGATACCAGCGCCGGTGGTATCTGTCTGCACAATCTTGGTCTGGAACAGGCCGAGCAGGGTCGGCAGGTCGGCATTGGGCGACGACATGATCGCCTTGACTTCCATCGGGCCGGTTTTTTT
>CAMYML010000341.1 GCA_947259305.1 uncultured Gammaproteobacteria bacterium
AGCCAATAGTGCGGTAGTCGTTTTGCGCCAGGGATTGGCATACCATTTCACGGATGTCGCGGTCGTCTTCCACCACCAGAATGTTCGTCAACGGGTTCATGTCATTAATCTTAATCGTACTCTTTGAATCCTGTGTAACAGTTTCATGCCAAAATAATTGGCAGAGAGACAAACTGTCGTATTCCTTGCTGCCGGCGAGTACCCGGTAAGTATGACCAAGGGTGCCTTGCTTGACTTGTGTCAGCATGGACATGGTTCGAACAGCTTCTAAAATACTCGAGGCTATGAATGTTACAGCATGACCATGCAATCACAATAAACTGAATTCAGCCGGTATTAAAATCAACTCCATGATGAAGTCATCGAGGAATCCAGCCAGCATGATACGGCGCATCAGGCAGTGACCGCCAGTCTGCCCCTCTTCACGCTCTGGCAGTCATTCAAGCAGGGTAATCTGATGTTTCTCGATCGTAATGCGCCGCTGTTTGTATAACTGCCCGAGCGCCTTCTTGTAATTTGCCTTGCTGACCCCGAAAGTCCGGTAAATATCATCGGGCGGGCTCTTGTCGGTTAGCTCCGAAACCCCGTCGTTTTGTTGCAAGTGTTCGATAATTGCAGCGCTGAGCTGGTCACGCTCGAGCTGTGAGGGTAATTGCAGTATCAAATCGATCTTGCCGTCCGCGCGCAGTTGTTTAATGTAAGCCTTGACGTGTTCGCCGTAATGCAGGTGCTGAAAGGTTTCACTGTCGTAAAACTGGCCCAGGTGCGAGCCGTTGATCACCGCCTTGAAACCGAGATCGCTCTTGCCGTAGATCATGCAGTCAACCGCCTGGCGCGTTTTGAATCCGGAGTTGTCGCTCGACAAATGGTCTTCCAGCCTGGTCGAGGCTGCGATGCGATCGGTGGCTTCGTCGACAAACAGGTAGACGGTGTAGGAGTAACCCTTTTGCATCGGTTTTTGTTGCTCGCTGAAGGGGACCAGCAAGTCCTTCGGCAAGCCCCAGTCGAGAAAGGCGCCGAACTTGCTGCTGCTGACGACCTTGAGATAAGCGCACTCGCCGACCTGTGCCCCGGGTCGCTCGGTGGTTGCGATGATCCGATCCTCGGAATCGTTGTAGATAAATACTTCGATCTCCTGGCCTGGCTGCATAGAATCCTGTACGTACCTGCGCGGCAGCAATATTTCGCCATGCGAATCGCCGTCGAGGAAGAGCCCGATGTCGGTGCGTTTGAGAATGCGCAGGCGGTTATAGCGTCCCAGTTCAGTCATGCGCGGATTGTACTACACGACTTTGTCTGACACCTGCAGATTCCCATGGATTGGATATTAGGTTTCCTGGTTTGACTGACGGCGCAAGTCTCTGCTGCCATGCCGCATCTTAGGGCGTCTCGGAATCCGTCTTCGCTCGCTCGCCCGCCGGGACGCCGCACCGGTACATCCATGTACGCGACCGCGGCATGACCCGATGCGTCGGACCGGCGGTATCCAGACTGATAGGGAGATTTGTATGCCGCTGGATCCCGCCGGTCCAACCTATCGTGTCAAACCGCGATATAACAAGAGTTTAAAATCACATCGCGCCGAGATGGGCTTCGATGGCCTGGATTTCGGCGCGCGAGCGATTCAGGAATTCGATGATCTGCCTGATGTCGAGGTCGCCCATGCCGAGCTTGGCGAAAGCGGGCAGGGTCGGCACCGGCGGCAGTTTTTTCATTGCCGGCGTTCCGATCATGGCATGATACTGCGCGATCAAAACCAGGTCGCACAGATCGGGTTTGTCAGCGGGATTGCGAAACCAGTCCTCGCATTCCTCACCCACGGTGACGAATTCGGGCCCAAAGTTCCACTGGTTCAGCAACATGCCGGTAATCTGCGGGCGCAACGATTCAACCGCATGTAACAGCAATTCGGGATTGTCGGACAGTTCGTCGTTTTGCTGGGCGTACTGCAGGATCGCGACTTCGCCGAGATCGTGAATCAGCCCGGCAAGCTGCGCCTGTTCGAGATCGAATCCCTGCAGATGATTCGCCAGCAGGCGGCACATGCAGGCGACGTGCTGACTGTGTTTCCACAGCTTTTGCATATGCGATTTCATGTCTGAGGTTTTGCTCTGGAACAGCTCCTTGACTGCATAGGTCATGACCTGTTTGCGCGTGGTTTCGAGACCCAGGCGCACAACTGCCTGTTGCAGCGATTCGATCTGTGCCTGGCCGCGATAGAGCGCGCTGTTGGCGATCATTATGAGTTTGGCCGTAATCGCCGGGTCCGACTGGATGATGGTGCAGATCGATTCCGCGTTTACCGAATCCTCGGCGAAAGCCTGTTGAATGCGCTGGGCGACATGGGGCAGGCTCGGCAGCGACAGGTTGCCCGAAATCAGGTCCTGGAACAGCTGGATCGTCAATTCGTTTTCTTCGTCGCTTTGCTCGATCTCGATGACATCCATTGCGGGTTCATCGCCTTCGAGCCGCTGCGCGAACTCGGTAAGCTGGTTGGAATAAATTTTTATGAACTGCACCGGCCCGGCCGCAACCACGCGATACATGCTGGGTCGAAGTTGCGCAATCGGAAACAGCTCACCCTCGCCAGCGCTATCGAAACGGGTTTGATTGCCATCATGGGTGGTCGCCTCGAGGCTGCCGTCGAGCAGGTAAAAACTGTAATTTTCGGTGCAGCCGAGCTCGATCAGGCACACGCCTTTGCCGGCCTGCTCGATCTGCAATTTGCCGGCCAGGCTGGCGAGTTGCTCATCACCAAACTGGCTTAAGCAGCGGATTTTTTTCAAATCTTCGATTGCGGGATGGCTGTTGCCTTCCATCGGTATTCCCTGGTTGTAACGGTTACTGCAACCAAGTCTAGTCGATTTGTGTCATTTTGGAGGGGAAGTCGGTAAAAATTCCGGCGATGCCGCGCCGCTTTAATTCGACAGCGCGCTCGATGTCGTTGACGGTAAACACCAGGCTCGGAATGCCCTGTTCGCGCAATTCCTGCACCAGTTCGAAATCGAGATACTCGTCGTGGAAATGCCAGGAGTAGGGGGC
>CAMYML010000342.1 GCA_947259305.1 uncultured Gammaproteobacteria bacterium
CGCCTTGCGCAGCGCCTGTAGCGTGTACTTGACGTTATGGTGTTCTTCGAAACGCGACTTCAGGCCCTTGAGGATCAGGTAGGTCTCCTCGGTGCTTGGCTCGGGCACATCGATTTTCTGGAAACGACGCGCCAGCGCGCGATCCTTTTCGAAGATGCCGCGAAACTCGGTGTAGGTCGTCGAGCCGATACATTTGATTTCGCCACTTGCCAGTACCGGCTTGATCAGGTTGGAAGCATCCATTACGCCGCCGGAGGCAGAGCCTGCGCCGATAATGGTATGGATCTCGTCGATGAACAGGATCGATCCGGGCTCGCGGGTAAGCTGCCCGATGACGCCTTTCAAACGCTTTTCGAAATCACCGCGATATTTGGTGCCGGCTACCAGCGCACCGAGATCGAGCGCGTAGATCGTGCTCTCGAGCAATATCTCGGGCACATCTTCCTCGACAATTTTGCGCGCCAGACCCTCCGCAATCGCGGTCTTGCCAACGCCTGCCTCGCCTACCAGCAGCGGATTGTTTTTGCGGCGTCGGCACAGGGTCTGGATAATGCGTTCGATTTCGTTGTCGCGGCCGATGAGCGGATCGATCTTGCCCGAATACGCAAGCTCGTTCAGGTTGGTGGCAAACTTATCCAGCGGATTGGCGTTTTCCTGATCGCCCTGCAGGGCTTCAGCGTCGTGGGTGAAGGTCTCTTCTTCGGCTTCATCGCTGATCCGGGTAATACCGTGTGACAGGTAATTGGTGACATCGAGGCGTTCGATATTGTGCTTGTTGAGCAAATAGACCGCGTGCGAATCCTGTTCGGAAAAGATGGCGACCAGCACATTAGCGCCGGAAACCTCACCATTACCCGAAGACTGGACGTGGAACAGCGCGCGTTGCAGTACCCGCTGGAAACCGAGCGTGGGTTGGGTATCACGGTCTTCATCGGCCATCAGCAAGGGGGTGTTCTGATCGACAAAAATTTCGAGTTCGGTCTTGAGCAACTGCACATTAGCGCCGCAGGCCTCGATTACCGCCGTCGCGGCGTCGTTGTCGGTAAGCATTAGCAGTAAATGCTCAACGGTAATAAACTCATGGCGCTTTTCGTTGGCGTCATGGAATGCTTTATTCAGCGATTGTTCCAGTTCTTTGTTCAGCATTTTTTTTCGGCTTAGGGCTTAGTGATCGTGAGTCTAAATATAGACGATTTGACCTTGAATGTGATCGAAATGTTCAAACGAATTTTAACAGCAATTACCTGATGCGATAAATCAGCTTTCTTCCATGTCGCACAGCAAGGGATGTTTGTTTTCGCGCGCGTAGCTATTGACCGCGGTGACCTTGGTTTCGGCGATATCGCGTGTGTATATGCCGCAAACGCCCTTCCCGGTCTTGTGCACGTTCAGCATGATACGGGTTGCATTTTCCCGATTGTGGCCAAAAATAGCCTCCAGCACGTGCACGACGAATTCCATCGGTGTGTAGTCATCGTTCAGCAGAACGACCTTGTATAACGGCGGTTTCTTCAGTTTGGGCTTGGTCCGCTCCAGCAGAAGAGTGTCGTCATCGTCATTATCGTGCTGCTGATCGGACATGATTATGGGCTTTTTCATAAACTAAAGCTATAAGGTAATGTCGGGGTTGAAATAATTCAAGGCTTGGCTATCATTAAATTCATGCCAGATGGAGCGAAATGGGGACAAACACTCCGATTGGACAAGCGCTTAACATAGGTTTTTTCAATCGATAGTGCCCTTATTTCGAGTTTAACGACAGCAACATGTAAGAGGATGAGTCATGCCCACGGGGACAGTCAAGTGGTTTAGCAATGTGAAGGGTTACGGATTTGTAAATACGGATGAGGACGAAGAGCAGGATATCTTTGCTCATTTTTCTGCTATCGAAATGGACGGTTACAAGAAGCTGACCTCAGGCCAGAAAATCGAGTTCGAAATCGATGAGGGTCCCAAGGGGTTACAGGCGCAGAATATCCGATCGATAAGCAGTTAATGTGGAGCCAGATTAATTAAATCTGGTCCCATTTGAAAGAATTACCCTCCTCAATACTTAGTACTAGTTTTCGGCCGACAGCAGCAATGTGTCGGCTGTTTTTATTCCTGCCCAAAAATTCTGTTGTATAATCCCTCGGTCAAGAATAATACGCGATCCACAGGGGACAACATGAGTTATCAGCACATTAAGATACCCGCCGAAGGCCAGGCGATTACTGCAAACGAAGACTTGAGCCTGAACGTTCCGGACAACCCGGTCATACCCTATATTGAAGGCGATGGTATCGGCATCGATATCTCTCCGGTCATGATCAAGGTGGTCGATGCCGCCGTTGAAAAAGCCTACCAGGGCGTTAAAAAAATTGCATGGATGGAAATCTATGCCGGCGAAAAAGCCACCTCGATCTACGGTGAAGACGACTGGCTGCCGGATGAGACGCTGGCGGCGATGCAGGATTATATCGTTTCGATCAAGGGCCCGCTGACGACCCCGGTGGGCGGCGGCATACGTTCGCTCAATGTTTCGATTCGCCAGCGCCTGGATCTGTATGCCTGTGTCAGGCCGGTGCGTTACTTCGATGGAATCGAGACGCCTTTGAAGCGGCCCGAAGATACCAATATGACAATCTTCCGCGAGAACACCGAGGACATATATGCGGGTATCGAATGGGAATCAGGCAGTGCCGAAGCGCAGAAAGTCATCAAGTTTCTAACAGAGGAAATGGATGTCACCAGCATTCGTTTTCCTGAAACCTCGGGAATCGGGGTCAAACCGGTTTCTTCCGAAGGTACGCGTCGACTGGTGCGCAAGGCATTGCAGTATGCGATCGACAACGACAAGCCATCGGTGGCCCTGGTGCACAAGGGTAATATCATGAAATTCACCGAGGGCGC
>CAMYML010000343.1 GCA_947259305.1 uncultured Gammaproteobacteria bacterium
TTACGCGCGGCACCAGGGCCATACGGTGCAGCAGGTTGTGGCGCGTTTTACAAACCATGTCCCACAGACCCCGATGCGCCGGGCAGGCACCGTAGTAGCTGCCGCGGCGCTTTAATTCTGCCGCCAGCAATTGAAAATGTCGGGCTTCTTCGGTCGCGACCAGCAGCCAGTCGTCGACGAATTTGTGCGGCATTCGCCGAAATCGATAAACCGCATCGAGCGCAATATTGATGGCGTTAAACTCGATATGCGCAAACGCATGCAGTAAATGGATACGCCCCGCCTCGCTGGCAAAACTGCGCCGCTCGAGCTGGCGCGGGTCGACCAGCTCCGGTTCTGACGGACGCCCGGGGTCGTCAATCGGCAAGATATCAGAATCGGGGTCGTCGGCAGCGCAGCCCTGTTCCCAGGTTTGGCGCAAGCTGCCGACCAGCTTACATTTTTCAGCGGCATCCGCTTGCAGAATCGCCGCTTCGACCCGCCGATAGAAATCAGGCATCCAGGCCCCGCGACAGGTCGGTGACGATATCCTCGATGTTTTCCAGGCCTACCGCAACGCGAATCAAACCCTCGGTAATACCGACCTCGCGTTTGAGTTCGTCGCTGACGCGCCCGTGCGTGGTTGTCGCCGGGTGGGTAATCGTCGTCTTCACGTCACCGAGATTGGCGGTGATCGATAGCATCTGGGTGGCATCGATTACCCGCCAGGCATCTTCCCGGCCGCCCTTGACCACAAACGAGACCACCCCGCCAAAGCCCTGCTGTTGCAATTGCGCCAGCTGATATTGGGGATGTGATTCGAGTCCTGGATAAAAGACCTGTTCGACAGCGGAATGCTCGACCAGGAAGTTGGCCAGCTGCATCCCCTGCTGCGAATGCGCATTCATGCGCAGGTTGAGAGTTTCCAGGCCTTTCAGCGCCACCCATGCATTAAACGGGCTCAGACTTGGGCCGGTGGTTCGGATTACCGCGAAAATCTCTTCCGCGACCAGCTGCCAGGGGCCCACGACCGCGCCACCGACAATTCGCCCCTGGCCATCCAGATATTTGGTTGCCGAATGCACCACCAGGTCGGCGCCAAAATCAAGCGGCCGCTGTAGCGCCGGAGTGCAAAAACAGTTATCGACCACCAGCAGACAATCATTTTCGTGCGCCAGGTCGGCCAGGGCACTGATATCGGCAACCTCGGTTAGCGGATTCGACGGTGTTTCCAGGAACAGCAGGCGCGTATTGGCACGAATCGCCTGCTTCCATTCCTGCAGATCGTTCATGCCGACCCAACTGGTATCGATACCGAACCTCGGCAGATACTTGTCGAATAGCGTAGTGGTCGTGCCGAATACCGAACGCGAGCTGACGATATGATCCCCGCCCTGCAGCAGGGCCACACACAGGCTCATGATTGCGGCCATGCCCGACGCGGTTGCGACACAGGCTTCGCCACCTTCCAGCGCGGCCAGACGCCGTTCGAAAGCCTGCGTGGTGGGATTGGTGAAACGCGAGTATATGTTCCCGGGCTCATCACCGGCGAAACGCGCGGCAGCCTGTGCGGCATTTTCGAACACAAAACTTGAGGTCGCGAAAATGGCTTCGCTATGCTCGAGCTCGGAGGTACGCTGCTGTCCGCTTCTGACGGCCAGTGTATCGAAACCAAAATTATCGTTTGTCACGGAGTTTCTCCAATTGCGAAAAACTCGGGAGGGAATAGGTACGGAAAGATTTCAGAACCACCCTCTTTAGCAAATTTGTATTTGAATCCAGTAGCTGGATCCCGGGCGCCTGCAAGCCGAGTAACAAATCAGCGCCGCGTCAAACAATATGCCGAAGGGTTTGGGTTGTCAAGCAGCGGCGTGCTTGTTCCTTGCATCGATCCAGATCGTACCGATCGCGGATTTAACAGCGGTCGGATGAGTGAGGACGCCACAGATAATTTAATCGTTATCGTGGAATTTCCGGACGTTCATGCAAACCTTGAACAATTGGCCCGGGGATATGGCGACAAGTGAAGCGGCAACTTTAGTGTTGCAGGCTGCTTCGATCCAGGTAACCCGGCATCGGCTATTTTATCAATACCAGGTCGTTAACCAGGACATCCTCGAACAGCTCGATGACGTCATCGTTTTTCATCCGGATACAGCCCGCCGACACCGGCTCGCCGATGCGTTTTTCGTCCGAGGTACCGTGGATATAGATGTAGCGGGAATAGGTATCACAATCGCCATCACAATTGACACCCTGTTCGAGGCCATCGAGCCACAAAATTCGAGATGTAATTTCGTCCTGGTCACGATTATCCAGATTGCGGGTAATCCTGCCGGTGGGCTCACGTGCTTCGAACACCATGCCCCGGGTCTGGCCTTCGCCTATCTTCTGGCGCACACGGTGAATCCCGAACGGGGTCTTGTAAGAATCGACCCGGTTACCCAGGCCGTTTGCCGCGGTGGAAATCGAATAGCTGCGGTTATTGTCGTCATCGTTATCGATCCAGTGCAGTCGTTGCCGAAGGGAATCTATGACAATGATCGGGCGCTCGTCCGCCAATGCGGAATTTCCGCTTAGCCTGGCGGCAATCTCCCGACTGATGTCGCGCCATTGCATCAGGCGTTATTGTGCAATTCCATGCCGATTACGGTAATTTGTTCATCGCTTGCTTCCTTGGCCGAATCGTTGCGCAGATTACTGATTTTGTCGAGATAGTCATCGCCCACGGTCTTGGTTACGTACTTGCCGTCGAAACAGGAGCAATCGAACTTTTTAATGCTGCGATTTCCCTTTTGCACGGCATCAACGAGATCATCCAGTTCCTGGTAAATTAACCAGTCGGCACCGATGTACTCGGCGACTTCCGCTTCGCTGCGATCGTGGGCAACCA
>CAMYML010000344.1 GCA_947259305.1 uncultured Gammaproteobacteria bacterium
CCTATAAACGACAAACCAATGGGTATAATACCGGGTTGAGTGATGAGTTTGATGCGCGTGCACAAATACTTATGGAACGCATCACGCCGTGATGGAACGCGGTTGTTTGGAGGTTTGTTTTCTAGCCTGCGGCCGTAAAGCGATGAGCGTATCACCTGACCCATGTGGCCCCTTTAGATGAAGTATCAAACGAGGGGCCACGGCATGTCAGTCGCTACATTGGGTTAACCCAATCATTGCATAAATTTCGACCAATTCGGGGTCATGCAGCCTGTTACACGCTGGGAAAATAGGACAGATTAATGGAAAATAGGACAGATTAATGGAAAATGGGACAGATTTATTTTCCGCAACCGTTGGTGAGTAAAAATGGTCACAGCCAATTTTCCGTCCTGGTTCGTGCTACCTCGCACCAGCGAAGCCTATAGCGAAATAGAAAACGTAGAGTAAATTTTTGATTGCCTACCGGCATACCCTATTACCCAGACCACGGTGAAGACCGGAGCGAGAGAGGTGGAACAATGGCTACATCACAAAAAGATATCAGAAAACTTGCGCAGGTGTTGCTGAGAGACCAGGGATTCTACAGCGGTGAAATAGATGGCCTCTGGGGCAAGGGCTCCAATGCGGCCTTCGCTGACTATAGTCGATTCCTGCGCGCGTCGGGCCAGGAAATCGGTAGCGAAGGCGCCATAGTCGAAGACTCCACGGTCGGGAGCATCACCGGGGTAGTGGTGCTGGATCCGGGCCACGGCGGCAAAAACAAGACAGGCGGCTCGTCTGCCAACAATGCCACGAGTTCCAGCGGCGTGCCGGAAAAGACCATGACGCTCGAGCTGGCCAAACTGATTCGCAAGGAGCTGAACAAGATTTCATCCGGGCGGCCAGGTTCAAACGTCAAGGTACACCTGACACGCGCGGGCGACAGCAATCTTGGCCTCGCGGACCGCGCCAAAGTTGCGCGGGCGAAGGGCGCGAATGTGTTTGTCAGCATTCACTACAACGGCTTCGACGGTAGGGTGCGAGGCACGGAAACGTTGATTCTGTCCGCAGCGAATGGAAACGTGAACGATGCCGACGACAGGGCCCTGGCGGAGCGCGTGCAGTCCAGGGTATTCGCGGCTCTGAGCAGCCACGACCCGAAAGCGCGTAACCGCGGCGTGAAGGACAACCAGCGGCTCGGGGTGCTGAAGGACGTGCACCTGCAAAACCCTCGCGCCGATCTGAAGACGCGGGCCTGTCTGGCCGAAGTGGAGTTCATCGACGTCGACGTTGTCGACAAGTTGCTGAACACGGGGCCGAATGCAAAAGCCGTACGGCTGGACGTGGCCAGGGCGATGGCGGAAGCGATCGCCGAGGATCTCGAAGCCCACAGTTAGAAAGTCTGTAGAGGGATTCTCGAATGGGCGTCACGAACTGTCGGTCGATCAGCGCACTGTTTTTTGGGTTGGCGGTCACGCTGCTCGCATGCAACCCGGCGCTGCTGCCTGCACAGGATGAGCGAACGCCGTACGTTTCAGTCTGGGCGCAACTCAATCCCGAAGTATTGGGTACCTCGGATTCGCCTGGCTCGTTGCAGGGCGAATTCCGCGCTGCGGCAAAGGCGCGCAACGACCAGGCGGCGCGTAAAAGCTGGCAGCGGTTCGTCGACGAATTCGACCCGAAGGACGGGTATTTCGAAGATGGGATGCATGCGCGCCTCGTGGAGTGGGCGAAGATGGAGCTCGTGCGCCTGCAACACCGCTCAAGTGGCGACGCCGAAGCTGAGCGAGCACAGATCGCAATCATGCGGCAAAAAGCCGAACGGGACTGACCGTCAACGCGGGCTGTGTCGACTTTCGGCCAGGTAACTTTGTCACCCGATAAACGGGGTCAGAGTCAATACCAAACTCTCATCTCCAATCAAGGCCGTGGCGCGAATCGCTGCCCAAATTTATCCGTCCTCGTTTTTTCTCGTCATTCAGGGCGCCAGGATTTCTTCGCTCAAAGTAGTAGTAACGTCATTGTCGCCACGCTACGATAAGTGCATGCACGACTACGCTTCACGTAGTTGCTTCCTTGCCTGGACACTTGCATATCCAGTACCAGTGAGAGTATGGTCGCCAGGGTAGATGACGCGAAGCGCAGTTCCTAGCGTGCAACAAGTAAATTCACATTCTTTGCTTTTATCGAGAGGAAATCACTATGCTAAAACAACCGTACTATCCGATTGTCTATGTTCGCGGATACGCTGGATCCGAGACAGAAGTGGAAGACACCGTTGCCACACCGTATATGGGCTTTAATCTTGGCTCGACCAAGATGCGGCAAAGTTGGACCGGTGACATCGAACGCTATGTTTTTGAGTCCCCATTGATTCGACTATTCAAGGACCAGGAGTACAAAGACGTTTATGAACACGGCGCTGAAATTCCCTTGTCGGAACATGTGTCAGCGAAAAGCATTTGGATATATCGGTATTACGAGCCTGTTTCTAAGGATCTAGGCACGGGTAAGCGGCCTGAGATAGAGGATTATGCGAACGGTCTTCACAACCTCATTGAGCAGATACGTAATCAAGTTTGCGGCGAGGACGACGCAGCAAAAGAATCTTTCCGTGTTTACCTCGTTGCTCATTCGATGGGAGGCCTGATCGTTCGCTGTTATTTGCAGAACATCTGCCCGACAAAGGGAATTGATCCGCCCGTCGACAAGGTCTTCACGTATGCCACGCCGCACGGCGGGATTGATTTGCGGGTAATTGGCAATATCCCCGGATTGGTCGATTCGATCCAAACCGCTTCTTTTGTCTGGTGGGAACAAACTCTCGCGACTACACCGCAGGGAAAGGGTTATCGAGTCTTGCCACGGGCCCCATGGGAGACGGGCTGGTCCAGATCAAGAACGCCTATGTCCAAAAGGCACCGCGCGCGTACGTTCACCGTTCGCATTCCGGGCATTATGGCATCGTCAACTCGGAAGAGGGATATCAAAACCTTCAACGCTTTCTCTTTGGCAAGGTGCGTGTTGACGGATTTCTGGACGTACAGGATGTTTCTCTTCCACCCAGGGTGGAGGCGGCGCGTAAGCCGAAGGGGGACGACAAAAAAGGCAAATCGATCAAAGCCAGCTATCACTTCGAAGTGATAACGCGCGTGCGCAAAGCGCATTGGGATTTACACCGCAGATTGGTCAATGAGAATTCTGCCATATTTTTGCAGTACGCCGACATTGTTGACCGCCAACGAAAGCAGAAACCTATTCAAATACTGAGCGCGTTCCTGAAGAAGGCGAGCAGCGAAGCACGACGTGAACGTCTGGGTTTCAGTATTGAGCTAGGCGTGCTCGTGCCTGAATATATCGTCGACGGTTTTCTGTTTCTGGACGACAAGTATGAGGGCGGGTATCTCTATCGCGATAAGATCAATCTCTTGGTTGCCTTGGGTGGAGGTAAACCTCCGAGCTTACACTACGGTTTCGACCGAAAGACGCCGAACCGGGCGCCAACAAAGATCAGTGACGCACAAGTCTCTGCGCTAAAAGACGGGGGATTTGAGTTCCGGATTCCCATTGTGCAGAAGACGCGTCCCGGGCTCACGGCCACTTTAATTCTGCGGACACAGCCCTGGATGTGAAATTCCCATGGCGAATTGCAGCTACGCGACCAAAGGAGGTTGAAAGAACCCGCCAATTCCATGGCCACGGGCGAAAACTCACCCTTTCGATCACTCGTTCTGTCCATTTCCGGCCACCAGACCAGGCCAACCCTCTGTGCTTTCGTATGAAGCAACAAGGCGTGAAGAGTTGTTGGTTAGGTACTATCGTAAGCTCAGCTGGTTTGCGTGCGGGGGCGCCCGATTCCCGCCGTTGCGGCGCAGGCCTGCACGGCCCGGCGGAAATCTATTACAATGACCCGTTAGCAATCAACCCTGCAAAACGCACATGTTGTTAATCGATAGTCTCGCCGAAGAATACATCCTGCTGGCTATCCGCCGCGGCGAGTTCGACGCTCTGCCCGGTCAGGGCCAGCCGTTAATCCTGGAGGACGACAGTGCCGTTCCCGCCGAACTGCGCGTGGGCTACCGCATCCTCAGGAATTCTGGCTATTTGCCACCCGAGCTGACGTTGAGAAAGGAAATTAACGAGCTGGAAAGCCTGCTCCATCAGGTCCAAATGGGTGCCGAGCAACAAGCGATTCGGCGTCGGCTTTGCCTGTTGCAGGCCCGCCTGGCGATGCAGGGTCACGACGCTAACCTGCTGCTGCGGGAGCGGGCCTACGGTGAAAAAGTGATTGCTAAAATAACCCGAGACGATAACAAAAATACCCGCCCTGATCTGACTGCAACCCCGATCGCTGGAACAGCAGTCACTTAAACGTGGGCTTCGATGCAGCCATAGAGGTCGAACTTTCGGCGGCGCGCGAGATTCTTGCCGGCAGTCATCGCGTCGCCGCGTTTTCGGGTGCGGGGTTGAGTGCGGAATCGGGTCTTGCGACCTTTCGCGACCCTGATACGGACGCCCTGTGGTCGCGTTTCGATCCGATCGAACTGGCATCGGCGGCCGGCTTCGAGGCAAATCCCGAGCGCGTCATCGACTGGTATAACTGGCGGCGGGGAAAATATGCCGGGGTGCGACCTAACGCGGCGCATCGAGCGCTCGCGGCACAGGCCCGGATGATACAAATGACGCAGAATGTCGATCATCTGCTCGAGCAGGCCGGGGTCCCTGCGCAACAGGTGTATCATCTGCATGGCAGTATTCTGCGCGATCGCTGCAACAATCCCGGCTGCGAGCATAGCGCAACAATCGATCCTGCAATTCCGCAGACACTGCGTGCCTGTCCTCGCTGTGGCGATCGAATGCGACCGGCGGTGGTCTGGTTCGGCGAAAACTTACCGCAGGCGACTTGGGATCGGGCGCAACGGCTGTGCATGGCGCTCGATTGCCTGCTGGTGATCGGCACCAGCGCCACGGTGTATCCGGCAGCCGGCCTGATCGAACTGGCCAGGCAGTGCGACAGCCGCGTGATAGTTATCGATCCCAACCCGGGGGCGGCCGCGGACGCTGCCGACGTTTATCTCGCGGCTCCGGCGGCGGCCGTGTTGCCGGCGCTGCTCGAGGGTTTCGATCTCGCTTCGAACCCCTGATCGGGCCCGTTTTCGGTATCATATTAGAAAAGACTTTTATTAAGATATCGAGATGTTGCAGAAACAGGCAAAAAGGAGCTGATCTATGGCTGGAATAGGGCCGGTAACGACCAATCGAAATGATTTACTGCGGCGTGCCGGGGTTCGTCCGGGTATTAGCGACCCGAAAAACGAACTCGAAGTTTTTTGCAGCCTTTGCGTTGGGCGGGTCTACTATCGCGCCGAAAATCGTACCCTGTATTTTGTCGATTCGCCGGCGTTGTCTATCAGCGAAATCATCGCCCAGGTTTTTACCGGGCTTGCGCAGGTTGCGCGTATCCGTCAGCTTT
>CAMYML010000345.1 GCA_947259305.1 uncultured Gammaproteobacteria bacterium
GCCGAGCCTGGGATCGCTTGCCCCGGCCACGGTGCGGCCTGCATCGTAGAGCAGACGCGTGCCATCCGGGTCCTCGAAAATCATGGCGCGATCTAACTGGCAAAATTCACCTTCCTGGCTGCCCAGTGGTGTTATTTTTACGTCCGCGGCCGCGACCGACTGGATTGAAAACAATACGGACAGCGCCGCAATCGCAATCTGTGGCAGGTTTTTTATCGGGGACATATTCAAGCTCCTGTGGTTGTTCAGTTTTGTTAACCTTTTAAATACGTTCTAACCGCTTTTATCGGATCAATCGCGCATCATGTCAAGAAGTTCGTCGCGACGTTGGGCCATCAAGGCCTGATCGGCACGTGTTTCGACGTTTACGCGCAATAGTGGCTCGGTGTTGGAGGCTCGCAGGTTGAAGCGCCACTCGCCGAAATCCATACCGAGCCCGTCGCTGCGGTCGACCTCGTGGGGCAGGTCGGCATAATGGGCCTCAACCCGTTCTAAGACCGCCTGAGTATCCGCAACCTGGGCATTGATTTCACCGCTGACCGGGTAACGTTCGATGCGCTCATCGACCATGTCGGCGAGCGATCTGTCCTGCGTGGAAATCATTTCGCTGAGAAGTAGCCAGGGAATCATGCCGCTGTCGCAATAACCGAATTCGCGAAAGTAGTGATGCGCGCTCATTTCGCCGCCATAAATACCGTTCACTGCGCGCATGGTTTCCTTGATGAAGGCGTGCCCGGATTTACTTTGCACGGCTTCCCCGTGGCTGGCTTCGACCAGTTCTATGGTGTTCCAGGTCAGTCGGGGATCGTGCACGATGCGCTCGCCCGGATTCTGCTGCAGCAGCTGCACCCCGAGCAAGCCGACGATATAGTAGCCTTCGATGAAACGGCCATTGTGGTCGAACAGAAAGCAGCGATCGAAGTCGCCATCCCAGGCGACACCGAGATCGGCGCCATGTCGTCGCATCGCGTCTATGGTCGCGCCGCGTCCCTCGGGTAGCAGGGGGTTCGGAATGCCGTTAGGGAAAGTGCCGTCGGGCTCATGCTGTATCTTGATGAATTCGAAGGGCAGGCGCTGTTCCAGCAGATCGATGATCGGGCCGGCCATGCCATTACCGGGATTCGAAATAATCTTGAGCGGTTTCAGATTGTCCAGATTACCGATGTAACCCAGCAGGTGGTCGATATAGTCGCCGGATAGATCGGTCGGTGTGATGCTGCCCTTGCGTTCCGCCTTGCTAAAGGATTTCTCCTCGGCAATCCGGCGAATATCTTCGAGCCCGCTGTCGGCGCTCAGGGGTTTCGCGCACTCGCGCACGAATTTCAGGCCGTTGTAATCGACCGGATTATGGCTCGCGGTAATCATGATGCCGCCGTCGAGTTCTAGATGGAAAGCCGCGAAGTAAACCTGCTCGGTGCCGCACAGGCCGAGATCGAGTACCTCGACTCCGCTATCCATCAGCCCCTCGGTCAAGGCGCTGAACAGCTCTTCGCTGCTGAGGCGCACATCTCGCCCGACCGCTACTTTTTTCGGTTTGATGAACTCGGCATAGGCGCGGCCCACGCGATAGGCGATGCCGGCGTTGAGCTCGTCCGGCACCCTGCCGCGCGCGTCATAGGCCTTGAAACAGGTGATCTTGTCGCTCATGCAGATTCCTTTTGCATTCCAGCGAGGTCGAGAATCGGTCGCAGGTAGTGCCCGGTATAGGAACGCTCGACCATGGCGACCTGTTCGGGCGGCCCGCTGGCGATGATTTCACCACCCTTGTCGCCGCCCTCGGGGCCGAGATCGATGATCCAGTCGGCGGTCTTGATGACGTGCAGGTTATGCTCGATCACGGCGATGGTATTGCCATGGTCGCGCAGTCGGTGGAGCACGCCGAGCAACTGCTCGATGTCGTGATAATGCAGGCCGGTGGTGGGTTCATCGAGGATGTACAGCGTACGCCCGGTATCGCGCTTGGACAGCTCGCGCGACAGCTTGATGCGTTGCGCCTCGCCGCCGGAAAGCGTGGTCGCGTTCTGGCCCAGCGTGATATAGGAAAGGCCGACATCCATCAACGTGTCCAGTTTGCGCTTGACCACCGGGATCGCGCTGAAAAACGCGGTGGCGTCCTCCACCGTCATTGCCAGCACCTGGTGGATGGTCTTGCCCTTGTAGGTGATATCCAGCGTTTCGCGGTTGTAGCGCTTACCCTTGCAGATGTCGCAGGTCACGTAAACGTCGGGCAGGAAGTGCATTTCGACCTTGGTGACACCATCGCCCTGGCAGGCTTCGCAGCGGCCGCCCTTGACGTTGAAACTGAAGCGTCCGGGCTTGTAGCCGCGCGAGCGCGCTTCCTGGGTGCCGGCAAAGATTTCGCGAATCGGGGTGAACAGCCCGGTATAGGTAGCCGGATTGGAGCGCGGGGTGCGCCCGATCGGGCTCTGGTTGATATCGATGACCTTGTCGAACTGGTCGAAACCGCTGAAGCTTTCGTATTCGCCGGCATGGAGATTGCTGCCATAGATTTCGATCGCGGCCAGTTTGTACAGGGTTTCGTTGATCAGGGTCGATTTGCCGGAGCCGGATACGCCGGTAATGCAGGTGAACAGCCCGACCGGCAGTTCGAGTGAGACCGATTTCAGGTTGTTACTCTTTGCTCCGTTGATGCGGATGAATTTCTTCTGGTTGGCGACGGTTCGATGGCGCGGAATTTCGATGCCGCGTTTGCCCGATAGATACTGGCCGGTAACCGAATGGTCGCAACTCGCGATATCATCCGCGGTGCCGGTGGCGAC
>CAMYML010000346.1 GCA_947259305.1 uncultured Gammaproteobacteria bacterium
GCGATGCCTTTTTCCATCAGGCGCGTGAACAGCCACTGCTCCCAGCGATAATATTCCGGCTTACAGGTCGCCAGTTCTCGCTTCCAGTCATAACCGAAGCCGAGCAGTTTCAACTGTCCGCGCATGTAGTCGATGTTCTGGTAAGTCCATTGCGCCGGCGGTACATTGTTTTTGATCGCCGCGTTTTCCGCCGGCATACCGAAGGCATCCCAACCCATGGGCTGCAGTACGTTAAAACCCTGCATCCGCTTGAAGCGCGAGATAACGTCGCCGATGGTGTAATTGCGCACGTGCCCGATATGCAGCTTGCCGCTGGGATAGGGAAACATGCACAGGCAGTAATAACTCTCCCGGGCCGGGTCTTCGGTGACTTCGAAAACCCGCTCGTCAGCCCAGAATTGCTGCGCCTGTGCTTCCAGGGTTTTAGGGTCGTAGGGGTGCATAGGGTCTTGCTGGTGAAAAAGGGGGAAGGATACTCCAGAGCCAGGCTAACGCAAAGCCTTTAACCCGCATGCGGGTAGCGGCTTAGCCCGCTTTACGGCGACTCAACAGTAAAACCACGGCAAACGGCAAAATCGCCAGCCAGCCCTGTAGCCTGGCAAAGTAATAAAACGGGGTAACGCCGCTGCGCCCCTGCAGCACTTCGGTAATCGATTCGGTGGCGAACTGCCTGGTCTGCGCCATCACCCTGCCCTTGTGATCGATAAAGGCGCTAACCCCGGTGTTGGTCGAACGTATCATCACGCGTTCGGTTTCCAGGGCGCGCATTTGCGCGATCTGCAGATGCTGATGCGGCGCGCTCGAATTACCAAACCAGGCATCGTTACTGACGTTGAGCAGCAGGTTGGCCTCGGGCAAATCAAGCAAAACGTCGCGGCTGAAAACATCCTCGAAACAAATCGATACGCCGAGCGCACTGCCGTCGACACGCAGCAACTCCTGCTCGCGCGGGCCGGCGGTCAAATCGGAATAAGGAATACTGATCAGCCCGCGAAACAGGTCCAGCAGCCAGCGCATCGGATAATACTCGCCAAACATTACCAGGTGGCGCTTGTGATAATAGCCGCGTTCGGAGCCGAGCATGACGACGCTATTGTAGTAACGCTCGGTTTCACTATCGCTCACCACCAGCCCGGTCATCAGGGTCGTATTGTTTTCGAGCGCGGCTTGCTGCATCGGCTGCAACACCGATTGTTCGATCTGGTCGGATTGCCCCGGCAGTGCGGTTTCCGGCCAGACAATCAGGTCGCTGTCCCAGTGCTGGTTGGTTTCGCGCCAGTAGGTATTGAATATATTCTGACGCTGGTCGTAACGCCATTTGACTTCCTGCGGAATATTGCCCTGTACCATCGTCACCTTCAGCGATTGCTGCTGGGCCTCGGTCCACTCGATCTGCTGCAGCAGCCAACCCGCCAGCGGGATCAGCAACAGTACTGCCAGTAGCGGGTAACGCTTGTCGCGCAGCAGCAGAAACAGCGCGACCGCCATGAGCATACACAGGGCGCCGATGCCATAGACGCCGACCAGGGGCGCAAAACCCGCCAGCGGCGAACCGCTTTGCGAGTAACCCAGGCTCAACCAGGGCAATCCGGTGGCAAACCAGCCTTTGAGCCATTCCATGCCGAACCAGTACAGCGGCAGTAACCACAGGCTGATTTCACCAAAACTTTGTTTGCTGTAGTACCAGAATGCGAAAACCAGCGCCGGGAACAGGGCCAGCACGATGACCAGCAAACCGGTAATACCGCCGGCCACCGCTGGAGGCGCCATGCCGAAGTCGTGCAGGCTGTTGTAAATCCAGTAAACGCCGAAGCCAAAGTAACCCAGTCCGAAAGCCAGTCCGACAAAAAAAACCACGCGCAACGACAGGCTGCTCTGAATCAGGCTAAGCAAAAGTGCCGGGATTAGTATCGCCAGTGGCCAGATCGACCAGGGCGCAAACGCAAGCGGCAGCAACGCGCCCAGGACCAGGGCCGCGCTCGAACGAATCAGTAAATTGTTTTTACTCAGAATATCCAGCGGAGCGCCCGCCGTTATCGATGACCTGATACAGGTGCACCTGCCGGCTGTCCGCGTTCAGCACCTTGAATGTCAGGCTGTCGAGCGCGATCGATTCGCCACGTTCGGGCAGGTGGCCGATCTGACCGAGCAGGTAGCCGCCGATGGTTTCGACGTCTTCGCTTTCGAACTCGGTATGGAAATACTCGTTGAATTCCGGCAACGGCGTCAGCGCGCGCACGCTATAGCGATTCGAGCCATGCGGCTGGATATCGACTTCCTCGTCTTCATCATGCTCGTCATCGATCTTGCCGACAATTTGCTCGAGCACGTCCTCGATCGTAATCAATCCGGAAACACCGCCATATTCATCGACGATCATCGCCATGTGGCTGCGATTGAGACGAAACTCCTTTAACAGTACGTTTAAACGCTTGCTCTCGGGAATAAACGACGCCGGGCGGATGTACTCGTTAATTTCGAAATCGAGGCTCTGATCGAGAGAGACAGACAACAGATCCTTGGCTAGCAAGATGCCGACCACATCGTCCTTGTCATCGTCGATCACCGGGAAGCGGGAATGCCCGCACTCGGTAATCTTTTCGATAATGTCAGGGAAGGAGTCTTCGTGATCGAGCACCACCATTTGACCGCGCGGAATCATGATGTCGCGCACATGCAGGTCGGCCACCTGCAGCACGCCCTCGATCATGGTGAGTTCGTCGGCCCCGAGGAGTTCGTTCGTCTGATTGCAGGTTTTTTAACAGCTCCAGCAACTGCTTCTGATTTTGGGGCTCGCCGGTGAAAATATTGACGATTCGATCCAGCCACCCCTTCGCCGACCCGCCGTTTTCAGCGTCAGCCATTACCGCCCTCACTGCAGTAGATACAGTCAATCATTATACGGATTAGTATAGCCAAGGGTATCAAGAATTTTTATTTCAAGCCGTTCCATTTCGCGGGTTTGCGGCGCGGTCTGGTGATCGAAACCCTGCAGGTGGAGCATACCGTGCACCACCAGATGCGCCCAGTGGGCTTCACCGGTCTTGCCCTGCGCACTCGCCTCGGCGGTTACCACCGGCGCACAGATGACCAGATCGCCGAGACAATCGTAGTCCAGAAACTCGGCATCGGCGGGAAAGGCGAGCACGTTGGTAGGTACGGCCTTGCCGCGATAGCGCCGGTTAAGATCCTGGCTCTCGGCCTCGTCGACAACACGGATGGTTTGCTCCAGCTGCCGATAAGATGCCTGCAGTGAGGCTTCGACCCAGTCGCGAAACTTCTGCTCCGCAGGAATGTCAGCGCAAGCCTCGTCGTTTTGCAGGTCAACTTTTATCGGCATTCTCGAACTTGTCGTAAGCTTCAACGATCGACTGCACCAGCGGGTGGCGCACCACGTCCACCGAGGTGAAATAAGTGAAGCCGATTTCATCGATTTTTTTCAGGATCTCGAGACTATGAATCAGGCCCGAGGCTTTTTCATCGGGCAAATCGGTTTGCGTGACATCCCCGGTGACGACCGCACGCGAACCAAAGCCGATACGGGTCAGAAACATCTTCATTTGCGCGGGTGACGTATTCTGCGCCTCGTCGAGAATTACGAAGGCATTGTTCAGGGTGCGCCCGCGCATGTACGCCAGAGGCGCCACCTCGATAACGTGCCGCGATATCAGCTTTTCGACCTTGTCGAAGCCGAGCATTTCATAGAGCGCATCGTAAACCGGGCGCAGGTAGGGATCGACCTTCTGCGCCAGATCGCCCGGCAGGAAACCGAGCTTTTCGCCGGCTTCGACCGCGGGCCGGGTCAGAATCAGGCGACTGACTTCCTCATTTTCCAGTGCCTGTACCGCCATCGCCACCGCA
>CAMYML010000347.1 GCA_947259305.1 uncultured Gammaproteobacteria bacterium
CGAGCTATGCGCTCGGCCGGCGTTGGTGCGGTTGCCGGCGGCGCCAGGGGGGCCGGTGCGACCGCCCGCGAAAAATCACAGGTGATAAAAAATTGTCTGCGCAACCGTGGCTACAAGATTCTCAACTAATAGTTAATCGTCAGCACTAAGAAGCTGCAAATCCGGCAACAGGAGCGGTACCCACTCCGACTTAAACGGATCTTGATTCGCGCATATCGTATAATCCCTTGTTCCACATTTTCCGGCATAGCTTCCATCAATCATTTTGACCTTTTGAAACTAGCCTGCGCCAGCGCCAGCAAGGCCGGCTGCCAGTTTGCCGACGCGCGTTACCTGGCAATTCGCAGGCAGCGCATCGTATCGCGCGACCACGCCCTGTCGAGCTGCAGCGACGGCGACGACCGCGGCTTCGGCGTGCGCGTGCTTTACAAGGGCGCCTGGGGCTTTGCCTCGTCGCCGACCTACACCGCGGACGAGGTCGACAAGGTCGTCGCGCTGGCGATCCGTATCGCCCGGGCCTCGGCGCTGGCCTTGCGCGAAGATGGGGTTCAATGGGCGCCGGAACCCGCGCTCATACTCGATTTCAAATCGTCGTGCCAGCAGGACCCGTTCGCGGTCGCGCTGGAAGATAAAGCCGATCTACTGATTTCCGCCAACGAAGTCATGTTGAAAAACAAATCGGTAATGCGCGCGCAGGGATTCCTGTCGTTCAAACAGGTGCAGCGCTGGTACGTGAATACCGAGGGTTCCGAACTGCACAGTGACGTAACCTCCTCCGAGTCCGTGATCTGGGCGATTGCGGTCGGCAACGACGATTTTCAGGAACGCAACTGGAAGGCGCCGGCGAGCAACCAGGGTTTCGAAAGCTATCGCAGGCAGGAATTCCTGGAGCAGGCCGAACGCGTCGCCGCGCAGGCCGAGGAAAAGCTCTCGGCCAGGCTCACGCCCGAGGGCGACTTCGACATCATTACCGATTCGGAAAACCTGTCGCTGACGATCCACGAATCGGTCGGGCACGCCACCGAGCTCGACCGCGTGATGGGCTACGAGGTATCCCTGGCGGGGTCGTCTTTCGTGACCCGCGACAAGCAAGGCAAGTTTCAGTATGGCAGCGACCAGGTCACGCTAATGGCCGACAACACCCTCGAACACGGCCTCGCCACGCAGGGTTTCGACGATGACGGCGTGCCTGGCCAGCGCTGGGAAATCGTCAAGGACGGGGTGTTCCAAACCTACAGCAGCGGCCGCGAGTTTACGCATTACATCGGCGAAGAGCGCAGCCGCGGTTCCTGCCGCGCCGACCACTGGTCGAGCATTCCGATCGTGCGCATCCCCAACCTGTTCCTGATGCCGGGCAAGCAGCCGCTGTCGCCCGAGGAGTTGATGGCCGACATCGGGCACGGACTTTATTTCGAGGGTATGGACAGCTTTTCGATCGACCAGTGGCGCCTCAACTTCCAGTTCGGTGGCAACGCGGTCTGGGAAATCAGGAACGGTAAAAAGGCCGGTATGCTGAAGGCCGCACTCTACCAGAGCCGCACGCCCACCTTCTGGAACGCCTGCGACGCCACCTGCGACGAAGCCCACTGGCAGGCGCACGGGATCACCAATTGCGGCAAGGGCGACCCGATGCAGGTCGCGCAGATGACGCACGGCGCGGCGCCCACTCGCTTCCGCAACATCCGCATCTGCCGGGGGCGTGAAGCATGAACCGGCAACAGGCGCAGGACCTGATCGCGAGCATTCTCGAAATTCCGCACGCGGGCGAGCTGCAGGTGCGGCTCAACGGCGTCGAGCGCCTGGGCACGCGCTTCAACGATTGCGCCGTATCGCAAAACGCGCTCAGGCGGCAGATGACGCTGACCTTGACCGCCCGCCTCGAACAGAAGAAAACCTCGCTCAGCATCAACGCGCTGGATGACCGGGAATTGATCCGGCGCAGCATCGAGCAGGCGTTTGCCACCTGCCGGCACATGCCCGATGACGAGGAAGTGATGCCGGCGCTGGGCGAAGTGCTGCCGAGCCATGAATATGCTTACAGCGCCGAGTCCGAGGCACTCGAGATCGAAAGCATCGGCGCATGGGTTGCAGAAGCCTGTAAAGCCGGGGCAGCAGCAGGTATCGACCTGGCGGGCCTGCTCGAGCACGGCAAGAAATTTATTGCCTACGGAGACAGCGCCGGCGGCTTTGCGCACGAGCGTTATCATCGCAGCGATTTCCACGTCACCGCGACCGGCAACGACGGCAGCGGCTGGGCCGAGCAGCAGGGTGTGTCCGTCGCGCACGACGAAGTGATGACGGCGACCAGCCGCGCTATCGACAACTGTCTCAGGGCGCAGAATCCGACGGTGTTCGAACCGAAACCGGTTACGGTAATCCTCGAACCACAGGCTGTGGGCGACCTGATATCGATGGCGTTCTGGTATGGCTTCGATCAGCGCGCCAAAGACGAAGGGCGCTCGGCCTTCTCCGATTACGCAGCGGCGCTCGGCGGGCTCTCGCTGTATTCGGACCCGGCCGATGCAGCCTTCCCGACGGTGTCCTTCTCGAGCGATGGCCAGGCCCTCGGCAAATCGGTCTGGCTCGATGGCGGCAAACTGCAGCAACTTTTGACCAACCGCTACTGGGCACGGGAAAACGGACTCGCGGTGAAACCCGCGCCTGGCAACCTTATTCTGAGCGGCGACGGAACTCCGTTGGCGGACCTCGTTCGCGGCACCG
>CAMYML010000348.1 GCA_947259305.1 uncultured Gammaproteobacteria bacterium
CCGCGCAAAACCTGACCATCTGCACACCATTGGAAATGATCGACAAACTTGCGCCCTATGCCGAGGCCGGGGTCGACCGCTTCGTCATGAACGTTAATTTTGGCGTCGAGCAGGCCGAGATCCTGGAATCGATCCAGTGTTTCGCCGAGGAAGTGATGCCGCATTTCAGCGATCGCCCCGTCGCCAGGGCCGGATAAACACCGATGGCCGCGGTCGACGTCAGTTATCGCATCGAGGGCCAGGGGCCGGCGCTCTACCTGGTGCACGGCATCGGTTCGCGCAAAACCACCTGGGATGAATTGATCGAGGGCCTGAAAGATGATTTCACCTGCGTCAGCCACGACCTGCGCGGCCACGGTGACAGCCCGATCCCGCCGACCCCCTATTCGCTCGACGACCTGGTCGACGATCTCGAGGCGCTGCGGCAGAAACTCGGCCACGACAAGATTCACATCGCCGGGCATTCGCTCGGTGGCATGATCGGCCCCGCCTACGCGCTCGCCTACCCCGAACATACCCTGAGCGTCGCTTTGCTCAGTACCGCTGCCGGCCGCACCGACGACGATCTCGCCAGGCTGCGTGCGGTCGGCGAAGCGATGGAAAACGACGGCATCGTCGAAACCCTCGCCACCTTTGTCGCGCGCTGGTTCACCGATGACTTTGTCGAGGCCCACCCTGAAGTTATCGCGGCGCGATTGCAACAGGTAAAAGATACGCCGGCGGACGTTTTTCTGAGTGTCTTCTGGATTTACGCCACTACCGAAATGGCGCCCTGGTTATGCAAGCTCAACTGCCCCTGCCTGGTATTGACCGGCGAATTGGACGGCGGCTGTAACCCGCGCCTGAACCGCTTTATCCATGATCAATTGCCCGATTCCCGCCTGCTGATTCTCGAAGGCCTGAAACATTCGTTGATGATCGAGGCCAGCGACCGGGTTCTGCCGCATTTACGGGAATTTTTGCTCGAGCAAATCTAGTCTTGCTGCTACCCTGCGCGGCGTGGAATTCAACAATCTCAGGGGCGCCCTGTTCATAGTCATCGCGATGACGATGATTACCACCAATGACGCCATCGTCAAACACATCACCCAGGTATTCAACGTCGGGCAAATCATGTTCCTGCGCGGCGCGCTGATCTGCGTCATATTCGCGAGCATCATGCTGCTGCGTCGGCAACCGGTTTTCGACCGCCGCACGCTGCACCGCTGGAACCTGCTGCGCGGCCTGTTCGAGCTGGGCGGTACGCTGGCCTTTCTAACCGGTCTGTCGCTGTTGCCGATCGCGGTCGCGTCGACGCTCGGCTTTTCGTCACCCATTTTCCTGGCCTTGCTGGCCGCGCTGGTGCTCAGGGAAAATGTCGGGCTGGATCGCTGGCTGGTGATATTGGTCGGTTTCGGCGGCGTTATGCTGATTACCAATCCGTTTACCGAAGCGGCTTCCTGGGCGGTAATTTTTCCAATCACCTGCGCCTTCTTCGTCGCCCTGCGCGATATCGCGATCCGCTACGTGCCGGACAATATTCCATCCTCCCAGGTCGCGTTTACCAACGCCTGGATCGTCATGCTCGGGGGCGGCGTCTACTCGCTATTCCAGGGCTGGGGCGAAGCCGACCTGAGCTGGTACCTGTGGTTCATCGGGCTCGGCGCGGTGCTCTACTGCGGTTATTTGTTTTTAATTATCGGCAGCCGGATCGGTGAACTTTCCTTCATCAGCCCGTTCAGATACATCAGTATTATCATCGCGATCGGTTATGGCTACCTGATCTGGGGCGATCAACCGAGCCTGACGATGCTTGCGGGCGCCATCGTCATCGTACTTTCGGGTATCATCCTGCTTTCGACCGAGAAGCGAAGAAACCGCGCAGCATCCTTATTGCCTAACGCTACCGATTAATGTCAACACAACAATTGCCAATCGCAGCACCCTGCTCCGCGCAGGCCATCCTCGACTGGGTTTTCAGCGAGGGCCGCCTGATCGAAAGCACTAATAAGTTCGTGCAGCAGCTCGCGCATAAAATGAATGAGCACGGTGCTTCGATAGATCGCCTGATGGTGTCACTGCTGACGCTTAATCCGCAACTGGTCGCGACCTCGGAAACCTGGCTGAAGTCGACCGACGCGACCACGCCGATTAACGCCTCGCATGCCGTGCGTGACACCGAGCGATATATCGGCAGCCCTTTACAGGCAATCTACGATACTCACAAGCGCGTGCGCCAGCGGCTAACCAGCCTGCCGGAAGACGCGCACCGCGCCTATACCGAACTGTGCGAAGACGGCTTTACCGATTACCTGGCGCTGCCGGTACTGTTCGGTGAAGTCGCCCAGCCGGGTGCGGCCATAATCATCTGTACCAAAAAAGAAGATGGTTTCAGCGATCAGGACATCGAGAGCTTCCGCCAGGTTCGGGATTACCTCGCACCGGTACTCGAAGTGCATGCCTTGCGCTACCTGTCGCGCTCGTTGATGAATACCTATGTCGGTAAACGCACCAGCGAAAAGGTGCTCGCCGGCATGATCAAGCGTGGTGATGCCGATATGATAGATGCGGCGTTGTGGTTCAGCGATCTGCGTGACTTCACTCATCTGACCGAAACGCTGCCCGCGCAACAGCTGCTGGAAATGTTGAATGATTATTTTGAGTTTGTCGCCGCGGCGGTCAACGCGCGCGG
>CAMYML010000349.1 GCA_947259305.1 uncultured Gammaproteobacteria bacterium
ACATTGTGCGTTGCAGGTTGTTCGCTCCCAGTTCACGCTGCCGCGCAGTGTAGGCGGGGCTCGCGAAGCGGTCCTTCCAGCCCAGGTAATCCCAGTAGTCGACGTGGAAAGACAGCGCCCGTACGTCGAGTTCATCTTTGGGCAGGTCAACCAGCCGGGACAGCCAGCGATCGGCCGGCGGGCAGCTGCTGCAGCCCTCCGAGGTAAAAAGTTCGACGACCGCGGTCTGCTTGGCGCCGCTGCTTACCACGATGGGCTCTGCGGCGAGCGCCGGTGACGAAAACAGACTGGCAATCAGGAGGAATCGAAGCATGTTGCACCCGTTATTTTTCGCACGAGTCTAATAGACTCATTCGGACCACGTGAGTTCAGTCGAGGCCGTACAGGGTCAGGTAGGACTCGATCGCAGCCTGCTGTGCGCTGTCGCCGCTGGCCGCAAGATATTCGAGGATGTGGTCGAGCTGGATGATGGAGATAACCCTGAGCCCGCGCTGCTCGAGTTCCTGGATCGCCGACAGTTTAGCGAGCCCTTTTTCCTGGCGGTCGAGTGCGATCGTCACCGCGCAGGCCTCGGCGCCGAGGGCTTCGATCAGGGCAATCGATTCCCGAATCGCGGTGCCGGCGGTAATTACGTCGTCGATGATCATGACGCGGCCGGCGATTTCGGCGCCGACCGTCCTGCCGCCCTCGCCATGATCCTTGGCTTCCTTGCGGTTAAATGCGTAAGGCAGATCGCGCTGGTACTTCTGGAACAGCGCGCTCGCGGTAATCGCCGCCAGCGGAATGCCCTTGTAGGCGGGTCCGAACAGCAGATCGAACTCGATCTCGGCCTGCTGGATTGCGTCGGCGTAAAATTCGGCCAGCGCGGCGAGGTCGGCGCCGCGGTTGAAAATGCCAGCGTTAAAGAAATAGGGGCTGACGCGGCCGGATTTCAGCGTGAATTCGCCGAAGCTGAGAGCGCCGCGTTGCAGGCAATATTCGACGAATCGGGATTGATAGGCGTGCATGCGGGATTCGTTATTAGTCGGTTATCACAATCCTGTATCATATCGCCACAATTTAATATTGGTAGTAGTTTCAGATGCGCGTCATTTCAATCAATACCAACGGCATTCGTGCGGCAGCGCGCAAGGGTTTTTTCGACTGGCTGCCGCGCCAGCGCGCGGACTTCATCTGCGTGCAGGAGACCAAGGCGCAGGTCGATCAGCTCGATTTGCCGATGTTTCAGCCGAAGAATTATCACTGCAGCTATTTCGACGCGCTGAAAAAAGGCTACGCGGGCACCGCGATTTACAGCCGGCATGAACCATTACAGGTGATCCGCGGTTATGGCGAGTCCGAGTTCGATAACGAGGGGCGTTACCTCGAGTATCGTTTCCCGAACCTGTCGGTTATTTCGCTTTACGCCCCGTCGGGATCCTCCGGCGATCACCGCCAGGAATCCAAGTGGCGTTTTCTCGATAGCTTTATCCTGCATTTACAGGCACTACGGCGCAAACGCCGGGAGTTCATCGTCTGTGGCGACTGGAATATCGCGCATCAGAATATCGATTTGAAAAACTGGCGCTCGAATCAGAAAAATTCCGGCTTCCTCCCCGAAGAGCGTGCCTGGTTGACGGACCTGTTCGAGCGCGTCGGTTTTGTCGACGCCTTTCGGGTCGTCGATCCGCGGGCCGAACAGTACACCTGGTGGTCGAACCGCGGCCAGTCATGGGACAAGAACGTGGGCTGGCGTATCGATTATCAAATCGTCACGCCGGGGCTCAGGGACAAGATTCAAAAAGCGCGTATCTTTCGCGACCAGCGATTCTCCGATCACGCGCCGCTGATCATGGATTACGACCTGGAGCTGACGCGCTAGTGCCACTGGTTGCGGATAGCTGGCTTGACACGCTGAAACTGTTTTGTCACCGGCGCGTGGTAACGATGCTGGTCCTCGGATTTTCGGCCGGCATCCCGCTGTTGCTGATATTTTCCTCGCTGAGCCTGTGGTTGCGTGAAGCCGGTATCGATCGCGCGGTGGTCACCTACTTTAGCTGGGCCGCGCTCGGCTACTCTTTCAAGTTCGTCTGGGCGCCGCTGGTCGACCAGTTGCCGCTGCCATTGCTGACGCGAATGCTAGGGCGTCGTCGCGCCTGGATGCTAACCGCGCAGTGTGCAATTGCCTGCTCGATTTTACTGATGGCCTCGGTAAATCCACAGGCGGGCGAGTCCGGCCTCAGCCTGATGGCGCTGGCCGCGGTGCTGCTCGGTTTTTCATCGGCCACCCAGGACATTGTTATCGACGCCTACCGCATCGAATCCGCTGCCGCCGAACTGCAGGCGATGATGTCGGCTACCTATATCGTCGGTTATCGCCTCGCCATGCTGACCGCGGGTGCAGGTTCGCTTTATCTGGCCGAGGGTTTCGGCAGCACCAACGAGGTTTACAACTACCAGGCCTGGCAATCTACCTATTCGATCATGGCGGCCGCGATGTCGGTCGGCATTGTGACAACCTTGTTAATCAGGGAACCCGAGCGCAACAGCTCGAAGTCCTATCTCGAAACGACCGGGGAGTACGCCCGTTTCCTGTTTTTGTTTGCGCTTGCGGTCGCCGGATTTATCGGCACCTACGTTCTGTCCAGCAATGCTGTCGGTGCGACCAGGGCTGCGCTTGCGG
>CAMYML010000350.1 GCA_947259305.1 uncultured Gammaproteobacteria bacterium
TAATCCGCGCAGCGTGCTGGATCCCGAGGGGCCGATACTTTATGTGCTTGCCGACCGGGGTTTGAGCGACCTGCTGGTGCTAACCGAAATTACCCAGCGATACAAGCTTCCCGATCCCAGGGCGTCGATTGCGCTCGACGGACTCGAGCGGCACCACTGCGTTTACAGCGTTGCCGCGCGCAGTCCGCTGATCGACTGGATCAGGCGCCGGCGCAAGCATTCGGTGATGCTGACCGATTTCATCGAGGCCTTCGGCGATAACGATGCCCTGGATTTGCAGATTGTTCCGGTATCGGTTTTCTGGGGTCGCCCGCTGGCGCGTCAAAAAAACTGGCTACAGGTATTGTTCGCCGACACCTGGTCGCTGGCAGGGCGTACCCGCAAGTTCTTCACCCTGCTGATTCATGGGCGCAATACGCGGCTGATCTTTTCACAGGCGCTCGATTTTCGCAGCATCCTTGCGGAATACGGGAACCACGAGCAGGAACTGCAGGAATTACTGGTCACCACGCTGAGCCAGCAGCGCGAAGCAACCTTCGGTCCCCAGATCAGCAGCCATAAACATTTGTCCGCGCAGGTAATCGAAAACAGTATCGTCCAGGAATTGATCTCCGAGGAGGCCGATAGCACGCTGCAGAGCTACACCCGGGCGCACCGCTGTTGCCGCGAGATATTTGCCGACTGCACCCAGCTTACCATCGAGGTGATGCTACGACTGTTGCGCGCCTTCTGGAATCGCTACTACGCCGGCATCGAAATCTACCATGCCGATCGCGTGCGCGAAGCGGCGCTTACCCACCAACTGGTTTACGTCCCCTGCCATCGCAGCCATGTCGATTACCTGCTGCTGTCCTATGTTATCTACAACGAAAACCTGGCGCTGCCATACATCGCAGCGGGCGACAATCTCAATATTCCGTTTATTGGACGCATCCTGCGCGGCGGCGGCGCTTTTTTCATCCGTCGCAGCTTCAAGGACAACCAGCTGTATACCGCGGTGATGCGCGCCTATCTTTTTCAACTGGTCAATCTCGGGGTGCCGCTAGAATATTTTATCGAAGGCGGGCGTAGCCGCACCGGCAGAATGCTGAAACCCAAACTCGGCATGCTCGGTATGACCGTCGAGGCCTATATCAAGAGCCAGGCGCGGCCGCTGGCTTTCGTGCCGGTTTATATCGGCTACGAAAAGCTGATCGAGGGCAAATCCTACATCGGTGAACTCTACGGCGGCAAAAAGAAGCGCGAGTCCACGCTGCGCGCATTGAGCGCGATTTTCAGACTCAAGGGGCACTTCGGCAAGGTAACCGCAAGTTTTGGCGAGCCGATAGCGCTCGCTCCCCTGCTATCGCAGCACTGCGGCGACTGGGAAAACCGGGCCGCGGAAATCGAAAGCAGGCCCGACTGGTATCGCGACAGCCTGCTGCATCTTTCCCGCAAAATCATGCACGGCATAAACCGCGCCTGCGTGATTAATCCGGTAAATTCGATCGCGACCATACTGCTCACAACCCCGCGCCAAAGTATCGAAATCGAAGAGCTGGTTAGCCAGGCAAAACTGCACCATCGCCTGATCAGTAGCGCGCACTGCCTGGCGTCGATTCGCATCGAAGGCAAGGTCGATAAAAAACAGATCAGGCGTATCGCCAGACAAAAGCTCATTCACATCCGCGAGCACGAATTGGGCGACATCGTTTACCTCAAACCCGAGGACTCGGCACTGATCGGCTATTACCGCAATAACAGCCTGCATTCGCTGATCATTCCGGCATTGATAGCCTGCTGTTTCACCAACGTGCGTCGAGTCTCCCGCGCCAGCGTGCAACGCAAGATCGTTTTGCTGTACCCATTTCTGAAATCCGAACTCCAGCTCGAGTGGCAAGATTCGGGCCTCGAGGAAATTATCGACGAGTGTATCAAAGGCCTTATCGATGAATCGCTGCTGGAACAGGTGGACCGGACCCTGCGCCGACCGGCACGCAGCGACCATCGCTTCATGCAACTGGTCCGGCTGGCCCATATCGTTCAGCCGATACTCGAACGCTACTACATGACATTTATCGTGTTGTGGCAATCGTCGAGCGCACCGCTGCTGGAAGCCGAGCTAGAACGCCGCTGTCACCTGCTAGCGCAGAAAATCTCGATGATTTACGGCATCAACTCGCCGGACTTTTTCGACCGACTGCTGTTCCGGGATTTCATCGCGACCATGCTCGATAACGAATACCTGGTCAAAAACAACAACGAGCAACTCGAGTTTGCCCAGGATTTCAACTACGTCAGTCTGGACCTGCGCAACCTGCTCAGCACCGAGGTGCGCAGCAGTATCCTGTCCCTGATCAAATCCACCCCGCAGCAAGTCACCTCGCCAGCCCAATAACAGGGTGACGTCCCAAATGAAGTGACGCTGGAATATTGTTATTGGTGCATGTTTGCACGCCAGAATGTCAGCTATTGCCTGATAGATACAAAGTTTTAATAACCAAAATACAGACGCTCAGAATTATTTTCCAAGCGGCAGCTGACCCTCTCTGTCAGGATAGTTGTCGCCTGGATTCGTTTAATTATTTTACAATTATGGCGGTGAGGAGACTGATATGAGTTACCCTAGAATCATAAAAGA
>CAMYML010000351.1 GCA_947259305.1 uncultured Gammaproteobacteria bacterium
TTCTAGTTCAAGCCTGTGACTCCTGCCGGATTTTATCAACCCCGGAAGGGTTGAAGGTGGGCTAAACCCTGGTTCTTCTTGAAAACGATATAAAACCCAGTAGCGCGCTGCCAAACAGCCAGAATGCCGCGGGAACCGGCACTGCAGAGACGACCATGCCGCTGACATAGAATTGTTCGTTGTTAAACGCGACTTTTAATATCTGTCCCGCCGTCAATGCAAAACCGTTTCCACCTATGCCGTTAACAACACCCAGCGCGAAATCGAAGGCGGTCCCGTCAACATTTACCATGTCGCCGGCGCCCAAACCACCGTCGTGGTTATTGTTGAACTGGATTTGATCGACAACCACGTCCTGACCGAATGTGAACTCCAGGTACTCGTTATCGGTCACGTTGTCGTCGCTACTTGGTTGGCAACTATTAACTTTATTTCCGGGCAAAGCCCCGGTCGGCGCACCGATCGCATCCTTGCACACGCCCAGACCCGCGGTGGCCCAGTCCAGGTAAGCAAATTGCTCGAGGTCGGGAGGACCGCCAACGCTGTTGGGAGCGTCATCTGTGGCGTGGCCAGTGACTTGCATACCAAAAAAAGCCGGTACCGAGAGTATCGACCAGGAACTTTCACCCAGGCCACCATTGGCTGCGCTTTCTTCGGTTAAGGCAATAAAATCGATACTGGCAGAGTTGGGGCCTAGCGGCGTGATTATCGCGGCGCTGGCAACTGAAGAAAATCCCAGAACCGAAAATATAATTGGCAAAATAAAATACTTTTTCATTAACTACGTCCCCAAAAACGCGAATTAGGCCCGCGCTGCATTAATAATAGATCTCGATCCTACGCCTGTAATATTCGTGACCCATCGCCCATGTAGGGTAAATCCGCGTCAAGAAACCGGCATTTTGTGACTAATGTCACTCTTTTGAAGTCTGATGCATTTATATTGTGTCTCACCCAAATGGGTTAAATTGGGAATGAAAGCCCAAAAGAGTTAATGGAAATGCAAACCCAAAAGGTATAAATTGGGAATGAAATTGCTCTAGAAAACAAACCCTTAAGGGATTTTAATAAACCAGAAGGAATAAATATGGACCGCAGACGTTCATCGCATATCGTACCGGAGATTTACGAGGCAACCATCGATCCGAGCCACTGGGACTACGTGGTCACCATGATCGCAAAATTGACGCGCTCCAAATCTGCCTGCCTGTATTACAAGAACAAGGAAATGGAAATCGCGAGCACCATCGCGCAATATGGTTTTTCCGAAGATCAGCGCAGCGTCGTCGGTGACCGCTGCGACACGATCGATCACATGTTTTGCGCCAAAGTAAACGGCGCCTCCGAAGACGCCACCTGCACCCAGTTTCATCCCGGCAGCAACGGCGTCATGCAGACCGATTCCGAGCTTTACCTCGACTGGATGAAACCCAACGATATTTTCCACGTCGGCGGCGCACAATTTGTCGATACCGAATCACACAAGGCCGGCATCGCGATCCTGCGCGACGAGAAATCCGGCGTCTGGAGCGATGGCGAATTGCGCGTCCTCAATGAAATTCTGCCGCACCTGCGCCGTGCGTTGAACATTCACTCTGAATTCACCCACCTGCGCCTGAAGCAGGATGCCCTGCTGCAAGGGATGGATCGCCTGGTCATCGGTTTGATTCTTTACGATCATCAGGCGCAACCGGTGTATATCAACCCGACCGCGAAGGCGATCATCAAGCAGCATCCCGCACTGCAGTTGCAGGACGGCGACCTGTTTCTGACCAACCCCGAAGACGAAAAGCATTTACGCAAGACGATTGTCGACACCGCCGCGATCGATCCCGACGATTCCTGGAAACAGAGTGTCGCGATTGGCATTATCCACCCGGATGCGCCAGCCCCGCTGCCGCTGCTGGTGACCCCGATGCATGCGCATCTGATCACGTCGGACCTCGACTACGAGGGTGCGAAAGTGGCGGTATTCCTGAGCGATCCGAACCAGCAACAGCCGATTTCGATCGACAGCCTGGTAAGTGTATACAGCCTTACACCTTCCGAGGCGCAGGTCGCGATCAGCCTGGCCAACGGGCACAGCATCGAGGAGATCGCGAAGTCTTCGTGCCATAGTGCGCATACGATTCGCTCGCAGTTGAAGTCCGTTTTTCGCAAAACCGGAGTTTCGCGCCAGAGCGAGCTGATCAAGCTGCTGCTGACCGGGCCCTTTGCGCATAGACGCCGTTCGGCGGTTGAGTAATATCGCAGCGTCATTCGAGGCTGTAAACATGTCCCTGGAACTTTTGACTGCAAGCCCGCTGCAACGGGGGCTGAGTGGTGTCAGGGGTGTTCTCCGGAATATTGATAATAATGAGATTCCCGCTTGCGCGGGAATGGATTGGTTGGACTGGATCCCGCCGGTCCGACGCATCGGGTCGAGCCGCGGAATGACATTATGCCGCGGGATGACGCTGGGCCTGGCGTCATTCCGGCGAAAGCCGGAATCCAGTCTAACTAAGCCCGCGCGCAGCGCGCACCGCAATTACTGGATCCCGCCGGTCCGACGCATCGGGTCGAGCCGCGGGATGACAGTGGGTTGCGGGATGGCAGGTAGTCAGACGATAGA
>CAMYML010000352.1 GCA_947259305.1 uncultured Gammaproteobacteria bacterium
AACGAAGTCGCGATACTGTATCGCTCCAACGCACAATCCCGACAGTTTGAAGAAACCCTGGTAACGCGCGGTATGCCGTATCGCGTTTATGGCGGGCTGCGCTTCTTCGAACGCGCCGAAATCAAGGATACACTGGCCTATCTGCGCATGATTGCGAGCCCGACTGCGGACACCGCCTTCGAGCGCACCGTCAATCATCCGCCCCGTGGTATCGGTCAAAAAACGATCGATGAAATCCGCCACCACGCGCGCGAACAGTCTGCGACGCTATGGACAACATCGCTCGAACTGGTGGCCTCCGATCAGCTGAGTGCCCGCGCGCGCAGCGCGCTGCAGACCTATATCGACCTGGTGCGCCATATGACCGCCGAGCTCAAGGATTTACCGCTCGGCGAACAAATCAAATCCAGCATAGAAATGAGCGGACTCGGGGCGCACTTCAAGAAAGACCGCACCGAGAAAGGCCAGTCGCGTATCGAAAACCTGCAGGAACTGGTTGGCGCCGGCAAGAGTTACGAGCACGACGGGGTGATCGAGGAAAGCATGTCTACGCTAGATGCTTTCCTCGCGCATGCCGCACTCGAAGCGGGCGAAGGCCAGGCCGACGCCTGGGAAGATTGTGTGCAGTTGATGACCATGCACTCGGTCAAGGGGCTCGAGTTTCCGCTGGTGTTCCTGGTCGGCATGGAAGAGGGGCTGTTCCCGCATCAGCGCTCGAGCGAAGAGCCGGGGCGCATGGAAGAAGAGCGACGCCTGTGTTACGTCGGAATCACGCGCGCACGCGAGCAACTGGTGGTGACCAGCGCCGAAGTGCGCCGCCTGTTCGGTGGCGAGAGCTACAATATGCTGTCGCGTTTCGTGCGCGAAATTCCGGACGACCTGATCCAGGAAGTACGGCCGAAAGCCAGTTTTTCGCGTCCGGGGTTGCAGTCGGCGCCGAGCATGCATCGCGAACGCGCGCAGGCGGATACCGGCCTGTTCGTCGGTCAGCGCGTAAACCACGCCCGTTTCGGCGATGGTATCGTGTTGAATCTGGAGGGACAGGGCCCGCAATCGCGAGTGCAGGTGAATTTTGAGGACGCTGGCAGCAAGTGGCTGATCGCGAGCATGGCCAATTTGCAGTCCGCCTGAGTATCGAACTGCAGCACCTTCTCCTGCGTTAGTGTAAAATCGTCGCAGAAAATATTCATCAGGAGTAAAAATGAGCAAGCAAAAAGTTGCCTTTATCGGGCTCGGGGTCATGGGTTATCCGATGGCCGGGCATCTAGCCAAAGCCGGGTATCAAACCAGGGTGTATAACCGCACCGCGGCGAAAGCCGAAAAATGGTCCCAGGAGTACGCGGGGGATTTCGCGCTAACCCCGCGCGAAGCCGCGGCAGACGCCGACTTCGTGTTCATGTGCGTAGGTAACGACGCCGACCTGCGCTCGGTTGTGTTTGGCGATGACGGTGCGCTTGCCGGCTGTAAGCAAGGTTCAATCCTGATCGATCATACTACCGCTTCGGCAAATGTCGCGCGTGAAATTGCCGAAAAATCTCATGTGCCGTTTCTCGATGCGCCGGTATCGGGTGGACAGGCCGGCGCCGAGAATGGCGTGTTGACCGTCATGATCGGTGGCGATCAGTCGGCCTTCGAGATGGTGCGGCCGGTCATCATGAGCTACGCGCGCGCGGCCGAATTACTGGGCGACGTCGGCGCCGGACAGTTAACCAAGATGGTTAATCAAATCTGTATCGCTGGCCTGGTGCAGGGTCTGTCGGAGGGCCTGGATTTTGCGCAGCGCGCAGGTCTCGATGGCCATAAGGTCGTCGAAGTTATCTCCAAGGGCGCGGCCGGTTCCTGGCAGATGGAAAATCGCGGCAATACCATGCTCGACGACGAGTTCGAATTCGGTTTCGCGGTCGACTGGATGCGTAAGGACCTCGCGATATGCCTCGAGGAGGCCGAAAGAAACGGCGCTGAATTGCCGATTACCCGCATCGTTAACGACTTTTATGGCGAAGTGCAGGCGATGGGCGGTGGTCGCTGGGATACGTCGAGCCTGATTCGACGTTTGACACGGAAGTAAAATAATCAGCAATTTTTTTGGAAAAATGCTGTGATTCATCAATTAATCAAAATTTCGTTAAAAATCAAGTAATTAAAGGATTAAAATAACAAAAGAGATCAGATATCGCTCTCATATATACTGTTTTTTATACCGTTTATCGAAATATTACTGGTTTTTTTAAAATCTTGACCTATATACATAACAGTGTTAAAGGTTAAGAACACCTAACCTCTCTCACGATGTCCTCCTTTGGTTATATTGTCGATTACGACATTAGGCCGGCTGAAAAGCCGGCCTTTTTTTTTGTCCCCTGGCCTGCTGCGCTTGCGATAGCGGCGTTGGATTTTTGCGCGAGACGCTCGCGTACGGACTGTACTGCTCGCGCCTTCGCGCCAAAACCCGCCTTGCTCTCGCTGCGCTCGCGACGGCCAGGGAACAAAAA
>CAMYML010000353.1 GCA_947259305.1 uncultured Gammaproteobacteria bacterium
ATGTCGCCAAGGCGGCGCTGCCGTTCTTTTTTATGATCGCCGTCGCGATCGTGTTGATCACGGCCTATCCTTCAATAGCGCTCTATTTGCCGACTCTCATGACCTCTCAGGCAGGGGGTTGAGGCCCGCTTAACCTTTTTTTTCCGGCTCGAAGTAGTGTTCGATGGACTTCGCGTAATAGGCCACCAGCGCCTGTTTCTCCGGGTTGACGACATAGTTGCCGGCGGCCTGGTAGCGCACCATGCCGCGCAGCAGCGTTAACTCGAGCGCCTGCTGCAGCGAGTACTGGGCGCTGGCGCGCGCCAGCACCACGAATGCATTTTTCGCGCGCGCGCGCAGGAACAGCTGTTTGAAGTTTGCCAGCAGTTCGGTCTTGTTCAAACCCGTCTCGGGCGCCTGCTGCAACGCCCGGCACAGCAATGCTACCGGCGGCACCGGAATCAGGGCTTTCACCTGGGCCATCAATTCATTGCCGAAGCGATTCAGCCAGTCGAAACGTTGCTCGCGGTCGAGGCTCGGCCAGTCGACCTCATGCCGCTCTAGCCAGTCGCGAAACGACACCGGCCGGCCGAAGTTGGCGCAGGCGTAACCGAAGGAACGGCGTTGCAACAGCACCTCGGCAAGCGTGCGGCTGCCGAATTTAAAGCCCGACCAGATTACGAAACGTTTACCCTTTTTCCTGAATTCAGCCGAGTTGGAACTCACCATATTGATGTCTTCCGCCACACGATCGTAATTGATGCCGATCGGAACGACGACGATATCCGGTGATGTCGTCGGGTTGAAATTTTTCGTGACATAACTGAACAACCCGAAACGAGCTGGCTGCATGCCGCCATCGGGCGACAGCGCGCCCTCGGGAAACATGGCATGCGGCACCCGGGCCTCGGTCGCCATCTGCACGTAGCGCTCCAGCGCCCGGCGATACAGCAGGTCCTTCGAATCCCGCCGGATAAAATAACCGCCGGCGCCGCGCATCAACTGGCGTACCGGGAAAATACCCGACCATTCGCCGACGCCGAATGACAGCATGGTGCGCTCGGAGGTGAGATAGTTCATTAGCAGGTAATCCATGTTGCTGCGATGATTCGACATGAAGATGACGCTGTCGTCGTTGCTGACGGTTTCCAGCGACTGTTCATCGACAAACCCGATCGACACCCGGTAAAAGCCGCGCAGCATGCCTCGTCCCAGACGATAGCCGACGCGGAAGTAGAAAAACGGATTGAACGCGGGCACGATTTCGAGCGCAATTTTATGCAGCCTGACGCGCACTTCTTCCAGCGTCACGCCCTCTTGTTCGGCAATCTCTGCGGCTGTCTCCAGCAGCTTCGGGTCGGTTGCCAACTGTGCCGCCAGCGCCTTGTAACGGGTCAGCGTAAACGGCGATAGTTTGAGTTGCAGCTGCGGATTGACGTCATTGAATGCCTGCTGCGACCAGCGATTCCACAGCTTGAGCCAGAGCGGGATAAAAACCTGGGTGAACAGGGTCGGCAAGGCGAACAGGATCAGCAGCAGCAATAACCAGAAGGGAAGGACGACGGGATCGGTCATCTCAGGCCAGCGCTTTGACGACCTGATGAAAACGCCGCAGCGGCGCATCGTTGCGGGTTAACGCGATGGGTAGCGAAAAATGCCCCTGCGGCCAGATGAAGCGATTTTCCTGCGGCAACTGCCAGCGATCGAGCAACTCGAGGCCGCCCGTAAAAGGCGTCGCCTGATCGGCTTCTCCCAGAATCGAAACGATGTTGGCGGCGTCGAGTGCCGGCTGCGCCGGTGGGTCCAGCGCCTTGAGGTACGCGGCCACGGTGGCGACGCTCCAGCCGCGTTCGTGCTTGGCGTCGAGTGCGCCAAACAGCTTCGCGATGGAACCGTGGATCAGCGCATCTTCCATTCTCGAGCAATGCATGATCAGCAGCAGCGCATCGGGGCGTAAATGCTGCGCCCAGTTTTTTGCCTGCCCGCTTAGCAATTGCGCCAGCAGCGCGCCCAGGCTGCTGCCACCCATGGTTACCGGCCCATCGGAGGTACGGCGACACCAGTCCATCAGGACCGCGCGTTCGGTCACCGCCGCGGTGCAGGTATCGAGAATACCGAGCGGCGAGGTGGCGCTGATGTACTCGCCGCCATAATAACCCTCGGGACGCCGGCGACCGTGAAAGGGCGCTTCCGGGCGCACCACCCGAAACCCCATGCGGCACAGTACATCGACTTCGTCGACGAGTCCTTCCAGGTAATCGAATTCGACGCAGATGCCGTGCCCGTAAATGATGCTGGGCGGGTTTTTAATCCCGGCCGGTTCGTGCACTCGCGCATAAACCATATCCCGGGTGCGCGTCGAGGGTGACTGAAATCGAATCCAGTACTGCTTGCCGTCGGCGGCGGCAAACTGGCGTGATTGCTCGATTTGCGGCATCGTGTCGGGCAGGCTGAAATAGGGTTCAGGGTTTTTTCTGATGTCGCCGTAATGGGTT
>CAMYML010000354.1 GCA_947259305.1 uncultured Gammaproteobacteria bacterium
CATCAGGAGAAACCCTGCCGGCGGGCTCGGCATCATCCAGTTTATTATTACTGTATCGCAGAGAGGTTCTGATTCATGACTTCATCAATGGGCTTTCCCGGCAACGTAAATAAAAAACAGCTGCCTTGCTGATCGCCATTGGATTCTACCGTGATGGTTCCTGCATGCGCTTCGATAATCCGCTTGACCAGCGCCATGCCGATTCCTGTGCCCTCGATATTAAGGTCGAGACGTTCAAATAAGTTAAAGATTCGATCATGATAAACCGGCTCGATGCCTATGCCATTGTCCTTGACTTTGCACTGGATCATTTCCCCGTTGGCCTCGGCACTAATTTCGATACATGGTGATGGCTGGTCGCCCATGAATTTAACCGCATTTTCTATTAGATTCTGAAATACCTCGAGCAAGCGTATTCGGTCTCCCCAGTAGTCCGGCATATCATCGTTAATCCTGAGTTCGACACCCCGCGCTATAATTTTATCGCGGACGTTTTCGGCCGCTTGATTAACAAGACTGGCCAGCGATCCAAATTCCGGCGGATTAATAATGCGACCAATCCGGCTTAACTCAAGCAAGCCGCTCAGTAGCTCTCCCATTGTATCGGTCGCATTATTGATTTTTTCCATATCGGCTTCGACTTTTTCCATGTCATTTGAATCGAGATCTTTGCGCAGTAGGCCGGTAAATCCTTTTATCGATATTAGCGGTGAGCGTAAATCATGCGATACGGTGTAGACGAAACGCTCGAGCTCGGCGTTGCGCGCTTCCAGTTCGCTGGTCAATAGCTGCTGTTCCTTGCGGATGTTTTCCTGGGCGGTGATATCCTCACACAAGGAAGATATACCGATTGCTCTGCCATGCTCGTCAACAATGGGTGTGTTGTACCACTCGCAGGTAATGGTCCGGCCATCCCTGGTTTTATTTTCGTTGATACTGCGCGTCCCTCCCTTTTGCGCCAATAGCATGTCGAGTATTTCAAGCACTTCTTCCTTTTCGTGATCGGGAATCATCACTTTCGATAAGTCATGACCCAATATTTCCTCGGCTGTATATCCAAAGATCTTCTCGGCTGCCTTGTTCCATTGTGTACAAACGAAATTTTCGTCAATCGATAACGAGGCCAGCGGCGTATACTGCAGTTGGCGAGATAGTTTTGCTTCGCTTTCCTTGAGCGCAGACTCCATCTTGGACCGGTTCTCGATATCGACCAGCAGCATACCCAAAATTGCCGTGGCCGGGGTAAAAGTCAGAACCAGCGGCAGCGCTACTGTACCCATGACACGATCCACGACTTCGGCAGGCAACTGGGTAAATAGCAACACTTCGACAAGATGCACGATCAGCCCAAACAGGAGAAGCTGTGATGGACCAATCTTGACCCAGCCTTTACGCTGCCCATAGCGGTATAGCAGTCCAAGCGCAGCGCAGGAAATGACGACTGCAACCCCGACATAAACGCCACCACCCCCAATCCAGATGCGATATCCGCCGGCGATAACGGCGCTGATGGCAGCCACGGCAAATCCACCGAACAAACCAGCCATGCTGAGTATTACCGAGCGTGGATCGAAAATTACGCCCGGGATAATTTCGACCGGCAGCATCATCCCGACGACGCAGATTCCGCCAAATAGCAGCCCCGTCAAACTTTTTTCGATCGCTTTATTGTTATGCCAGAATCGAACTACAAATCCCTGTAACAGGCTCAGCGCGAGTAGTATCGAGACAATCTTTACCAGTTCTAGAATCATCGAGAATCTGAATCACCGTATCTGTGAATCAGTATAGGCGATATTAAAATCAAAAGGGTCATAATCCCGGCCGGGCAGAGCATGAGGTCTTATACTTTTAAAACGCGGATAAGGTCAGTCCCGCCGACCCGATGCTGGGTGCCCGCGGTGACGACGACGACATCCCCGGCCTTGAGGTACTCAAGCTCCATAGCCCGGTCGATCGCGAAATTCAGCTTGTCGTCATCGTCACTGCCTTCCTCGCAGAGTAACGGAATCACGCCCCAGTTCATCGACAGGCGTCGCGCCACCAGCTCGGAATAGGTGACCGCCAGGATCGGACAGTCCGGGCGATTCTTGGAGATCAGGCGGGAGGTGAAGCCGGTTTCGGTGAGACTGAAGATGGCAACGGCCTTGAGCTTTTCCGCCATCTTTACCGCCGACTGGCTGACCACCTCGGGAATGATATTGACCGGGTCCATGCGCGTTTTCTGCAGGTAACCATACTCGCCCAGCGATGCCTCGGTTCGTTGGGCGAGTATGGACATGGTTTGCACCGCCTGAACCGGGAATTTCCCGATCGCGGTCTCGCCCGAGAGCATAACCGCCGAGGTGCCGTCGAGAATGGCGTTGGCCACGTCACTGGCCTCGGCGCGGGTGGGCTTGGGATTGCGTTCC
>CAMYML010000355.1 GCA_947259305.1 uncultured Gammaproteobacteria bacterium
TGAGTATCTTGCGCGCGAGCTTGACGCCCATGCGCAGGCGCGCCTTGTAAACATAGATGTCATCGATGATCGAGTCGGGTCGCGCCAGGTAAACATACTCGAAAATGCAGGGCCTGAGCTTGCTCACCGCGGCACACTGGCGTCGATGCACATGGCCCGCTTCATCGATATAAATCGCTTCGCCCGGCTGCAGGTCGCCGCTGAGTTCGAATCCGGAGGCCTGCAGCGCGACACTTTCCGACGCGATCATGTATTCAGTGCCGTGTCCGGTTTCACGCTTGCCGTAAACCAGGGGACGGATTCCGAAGGGATCACGAAAACCAATAATGCCCTTTCCAGTCACCATCATTACCACCGCGTAAGCCCCTTCGATGCGCTTGTGGGTTTCGGTGATCGCGGTAAAAATTTCTTCCGGGGTCAAGCTGAGACTGCCGCAACTCTGCAGTTCATGCGCAAAGACGTTGAGCAAAGCCTCGGAATCGGACTCGGTATTAATATGGCGCAAATCAGACCGATACAGCTCCGATTTCAATTGTTCCACGTTGGTCAGATTACCGTTATGCGCCAGGGTAATGCCGTAAGGGGAATTGACATAAAACGGTTGCGCCTCGGCGGACGAGGAACAGCCCGCGGTAGGATATCGCACATGGCCAATACCCATGGTTCCGGTCAGTTTGAGCATATGCCGGGTATGAAACACATCGGCGACCATGCCGTTATCCTTGCGCAGGTTCAACTTATTCCGGTCGCATACGACGATACCCGCCGAATCCTGGCCTCGATGCTGCAGCACCAGCAAGGCATCGTATATTGTCTGCGCTACCGCCTGCTGGCTGACTACCCCGACTATTCCACACATAGTTCGTTACCTAGGCCACCGCAGCCTGATCAAAAACTGAATTTATCCACTGCGTCTGCAGGAATGATGCCCTTCAACCACTCCGCCAATTGCTGAAAAAAACCAACCGATGCGGAGTCCTGCCACCATGACGCTTCGGGCATCGGTGTCAGGCTTGCAAGCAATACCACCATCGTCACAATCAGCACGCCGCGCGCACCACCAAAAACCACGCCAAGCGCCTTATCGGTTCCGCTCAGGCCCGTTTTCGACACCAGCTGACTCATGATGAAATTGACAATGGCACCCACTACCAGGGTGCTGACAAATATTATGGCAAATCCGGCAACATTCCTGATCGTCGGCGCTTCAACAAACGGTTGCAACAATTCAGCCATGGGAGAGAAATAGCGAAATGCGAGCACACCGGCAACTATCCAGGTAACCAGCGAGATCGACTCCTTGACGAATCCTCGGATCAGGCTGATTAACGCGGATAGCACGATAATCCCGAGAATAACGAGATCAAGCCAGCTCATAGTCGCCCTCTTCTAGCCTGCATGGAATGGGTAGGGAATCTGCAATAGATATAGTTGTATATTATCAAAGCGTCAATCGATGCCGTGAAATGCGGATTATCTTTCATACTTCATGATAATGCCATCTATGTCGTGCTTGGCCTTGATCTTGTTCTGCGCCACCCTGGTCTGGTCGCGATTCAGAAACGGCCCGAGCCTGACCCGGTAGCTGGATTTGCCATTGGTTTGGAACTGCTCGATAAAAACCGCGGCAATGTTCGATTTTCGCAACTTGTCGCGCTGCGCCAGCGCCTTGCTGCGGTCCTGAAAACTGCCGATCTGCAGCACCCAGCTATCACCACCGGTTTTCACCAACGGCGCTGGATCCGCTTTTACCTGCGCCGGTTCAATCTGCGCTGCAGGCTGCGGCTCCGGTTTTGGCTCAGCTGCAGACTCGGCAGGCTTTTTATCGTCTGCTGCGGCCGTTCGATCGATTTTTTCTTCGCTCGATTTCTCATCGATAAAGCGGGATTCCAGATCCGGTAGTGCGTCCACTTTAGCCTGCAGATCTAGCATTTTTTGTTCGAATTCGGGATTAGCAGTCACCAGAGGCTGCGGCGGGATTAGCACCTCGTGTTGAGCTTTGCGCAGGCCGGATCCGTCGAGAATCATCGGCAGAAAAATAACCGCGAGCGCAAATATCACGATCACGCCAACCAGACGATTTTTAATGTTCTGATCCATAATTGTTTAGTTCGCCGGAATCGGGTAGAGCACGCAGTAGCAGTTCGACAGTTACGAAGGAGCCAGTTACCAGCATTATATCCTGATTACATAAAGATGACAGCGCATGATCCAGCGCGGTTTCGACGTTATCGAAGGCATTCTCGATGTCGACCTGGTCGCCGATTCTTGATTTCAGGCGTTCCGCGCTGAGACCTCGATCGCAGTCCAGCGTCATTAGCCACCATTGGTCGACTACCGGATTCAACGCGTCGACAAATAAATCCGGCTGCTTGTCCTCGAGCATGCCCAGCAGCACCACGAGTTTCCC
>CAMYML010000356.1 GCA_947259305.1 uncultured Gammaproteobacteria bacterium
GTGCCCGGAATCACTTCGTCGAGATTCCAGTTTTTTTCCGCGTACACTTCGTAGGCGTAACCCGCCCGGTAAGACAAGTTTTCCGAATAATCGTATTCGGCATAAATTTCGATATTATCCAGATCGCTCTCCAGGTTGGGCAAGGGCGTCAGGGACGCATCGGAGAAATCAATTTCGCCAGTGTAATTCCTGCTCGGATGACCCACATTGTTATGGCATTGATGGCACAGGAGCGGCGGCCGTTTTTTCAGTAACGCCGCCTGTATCGAGCCATGCGGGTAGTGACACAGTGTGCAGTCTTCCACCACCGGCGCATGCGGCCACAGCACGGGACCGCGCTTCTCCGCATGGCAACGCAGGCACAGGTCGACCCTGGCGGCCGTCCTGATCAACCTGTCGTTAAACGTACCGTGTGCATTGTGACAGTCGCTGCAGCGCATTTTTTCGAAGCGCACGGGATGGCGGGAATGCGCCTGGTGGCAATCGGCACAGCCGACGGATTCGGATTCATGAACGCCACCGTGCCAGTTGATGCGCGGGGTATCGTCGTGGCATCGCAGGCACACGGCGTTCTGTTCGGCCAGCGCTGTCCAGGCATTTCTGCCGCGGGCGCGTATCGGCGGCCTTACCTCGTCTCCCCTAGCTTTTTCGGGTGTTCGCCCGCAGGTCCATGGCAGGTTTCGCATTGTAATATTGCCATCGGAGAACGACTGTCGTTGGTCTCGCCGTGCCTGGTTCGACGAGTCGGGGGCTTAGGTTACCTGGGATACGCTGAATACCGGCGAACTGCACGCCGACAATGCCAATGACACCCGCGTGCGATCGAGTAGCGTGTCGAATTTGCGCTTGGGCTATAACGCTTTCTATGACGACTGGGCGTCATCTGCATTTCTCGGCGCGCACAATCTATTCGACGAAAACTATAACAACAAGATTCGCATAAATGCTTTCGGCGGTCGTTATATCGGCCCGGCGCCCGAACGAAACGCCTACATCGGCATTTCGCTACGGCGTCAATTCAAAGGCTGACATCGATGCTTGCCAGCCTGACCTGGGGCCGCAGCTGGCTGGCGACGAATCAGTCCAGGATGCCGACCTCGATCTTGATGCTGGAATACCACTCGGCAAGCAGCTGAATTTCCGGGTCAGACAGACCCTGCGCCACCGGCGACATCAACGGGTGCTGAATTTTCCCGGAGCGGTAAGCCTTGAGCCTGGCGACAAGGTAGCCTTGCTGCTGTCCGGTTAAGTGAGGAACGATATCCGGGCCCGCCGTTAATACCGCCTGGCCATCCATTCCATGACAATTTGAACAAACTTGCCGCCGCTTGCTGGTAGCGGCCTCCACGGCGAGTTCAGGGTTTGCCTCACCCTGTGAGGTTAATTCAGGCTCGGGTGGCATTTCGGTGATCGACATTTTCAGGCTCGAGTACCAGAGCGCTACGTTTTCGATATCCTGTTCAGATATCATTTTCGCGATAAAGGTCATCTGCGGGTGTTCTCTTTTGCCGGCCCTGTAGTCGTTGAGCCTGGCCACCAGGTAGGCCCGTGGCTGCGCGGTAAGACTGGGGGACATCGCGGAATTACCGCCGCCGGCGGCGCGGCCATCGAGTCCATGGCAATTTGCGCAAACCTGATCTGCCTTCAATCGTCCTGCCGACAGTTGCTGGTTCGGATCGGCGGCGAGCACCGTCGACAGCGCGCCAGCCCCGTTGAATATCAGGCACAGATAAAACAGGCGGTAAAATGTTTTCATGAACTTGCCGATACGTCGTTTTCAGTCACGCTGCAGCCGAAGCCCGGCCAGGACCAGGTGTCTCGTTACTGCCGGGGTCGGAACCGGGCCGGCACAGCGCCGACCCGGCTTTCGACGCGGGGTTTACGAACCTTCGTAGGAGATGCGGTAAACGACGCCTGCCTTGTCATCCGAGACCAGCAGGGAACCGTCGGTGTATTGCTGCACGTCGACCGGGCGACCCAGGTAGGTACCCATATCGGTCAGCCAGCCTTCGGCGAACGGTTCCGTTTTTGACGCATTACCCTTGCCGTCGAGATAAGTCACCATAATCCTGGCGCCCCTCGGCTTTATCGCGTTCCAGGAGCCGTGCTGGGCGCTGAAGATCGCATTTCTGTATTTTTCCGGAAACATTGAACCCGTGTAAAACATCATCCCCAGATCTGCCGCGTGGGCCGCCATTTCCACCTGTGGTTTACAGTACTTATCCGCATAGGCTTTCGGAATTTTCTGATCTTTGTACTCCCCGGTTCTGACGCTGCCGCCGCCATAGTAAGGATGCCCGTACCAGACGTCGGGTCCCAGTGCGCAGGCCTTGTTCAATTCACCCGGAGGCGTTTCGTCACCCATGCCATCGACCTGGTTGTCGGTAAACCACAGGCTGCCGTCCTTC
>CAMYML010000357.1 GCA_947259305.1 uncultured Gammaproteobacteria bacterium
CCCGGAATAATCGGCAATTTCGGTTCGGTCAGATCGCCATCGACGACGTGCAGGTCGGTGCGGCAAACTCCGCAAGCCGAAATAACCACCTGGATTTGCCCGGGCCCGGGTTCGGGGTCCGGCCTCTCGACCAGCCTTAGCGGGCTGCCGGGTTGTTCGAGAATCATCGCTTTCATGCGTTTTCTACCCTGGGTTTGACGGTCTTGGTATCCTTGCCGGTAATGCCCGCGGTCAGCGCGAAACGCATCGCCTCGTCCATGCTCATTTTACAGGGGCGTACGTCCGTGGTCGGTACCAGCAGTGTATAACCGCCGATCATGTAGCTCATCGGCAGGTAAACCAGCACGCAGTCGCGGTCGCGAAACGCTTCCGGCAAGCGCTGCGGATCTTCCTGGGTGACAAATCCGATGATTTCCACATTTGCAATCTTGACGATCACGACGCGTCCGAAGCTTTCCTTTTTCGGCGAAAAGAAGTCGAACAGGTCGCGAATAGCGCGATACACGGTCTTGATGATCGGCAGGTGGTAAAGAACATTCTCGCCAAAGGCGAACAACTGGCGCACCAGCAAAGCCTTCATCAACAAGCCGACGCAGAAAACGAGAATCAGCCCGGCGACGGTGCCCATGCCGGGGAAATACACCATCTCGGGCAGCACATACTGCAAGGCGGCACCCATTATCTCCTCGGAGGAAACCGCCATCCAGTACAGCAGGTAAATCGTCAGTACGACCGGCAGCAAGGTTATGAAGCCGGTGATTAAGGTGGTGCCGATAGATTTGAACATGAGCCGGATTCCTTGATTCAGATGAACTGAATTCTAGCAGTTGTTGCCGTCATCCCGGAATTTGCGCAGCAAGTACCGATACCTGGGAGCGCCGGGAACTTTGCCATTTTCGGCATTTTCGGGGACACAATACTTAATTCCGCGGAATTAAGTATTGTGTCCCCGCATTCTCTGCCGTATTACTGCGGGAAGGGATGTTGACTGGATTGCGTCGGTCCCAGGATCGATTATGAATAGCAGAATGACGGCTATTTGTGAAAGCTGTCGCTCAGCCCAGCAGAATATCGCGTACCTGCTGATACTTTTGCATGGTTCGCTCGATAATGTCCGCCGGCAGCGTTGGCGCCGGCGGGGTTTTATCCCAGTCCAGCGTCTCCAGGTAATCGCGCACGAACTGTTTGTCGTAACTCGGTGGGCTGATGCCGGCGCGATACTCATCGGCCGGCCAGTAGCGCGATGAATCCGGGGTCAGAATTTCGTCGATCAATACCAGCTCGTCGTCGCTGTCGACCCCGAACTCGAACTTGGTGTCGGCGATGATGATGCCGCGTTCGCGCGCGTAATCGGCGGCCTGGCGGTATAGCTGAATGCTCTTCTCCCTGATTGCACACGCCTTGTCGATGCCAATTTTCGCAACGATATCGTCGAAGCTTACGTTGATATCGTGGTCGCCAACCTCGGCCTTGGTCGACGGCGTGAAAATCGGCTCGGGCAGCCGCGCGGCCTGCTGCAGACCGACCGGTAGCGCGATGCCGCAGATGGCGCCGGTCGCCTGGTAATCCTTCCAGCCGGAACCGATGACGTAGCCACGCACGATCGCTTCGACCGGCAGGGTCTGCAGGCGCCTGACGATGATCGAGCGGGCCTGCAGGCGCTCGTAGTCAGCCGCCCCTACGTAGTCGCGCAAATCGAGCTTGCTCAGGTGATTGCTGATCAGGCCAGCGGTGCGCTCGAACCAGAAATTCGACACCTCGGTCAGCAGCGCTCCCTTGTGCGGAATCGGCTCGTCAAAGACGACGTCGAAAGCGGAAAATCGATCGCTGGTCACGATTAGCATGTGCTCCGTATCGATTGCATAAATGTCCCGTACCTTGCCGCGCGCGATCAATTCGAGGTTGTCGATATGGGTTTCAAAAATGGCTTCGTCGTTCATTTCCGCTTCCTGGATTTTCAGGCCGCGCATAATAACATGCAGTTTGCCCGGAACATTCATATCAGGGCTAATTTTTTAAACCGATTCGCGTTATAATCGCCCGCTTTTTTGGGATAAACCGGAGCAAGCTATGGCCAGGTCTCTAGTTGCGGTAGTCATGGGCAGTACCAGCGATTGGCCCGTAATGCAGCACGTAACCGAAACCCTCGAGCAATTTGGTGTCGAATTCGAAGCACGGGTGGTGTCGGCGCACCGCACTCCGGATCTGCTCGCAGATTTTGGTAAGTCGGCCGCCGCCAACGAATTCGCCTGTATTATCGCCGGCGCCGGCGGCGCCGCGCACCTGCCCGGCATGCTGGCCGCCAACACCACGTTACCGGTGCTGGGCGTCCCGGTGCCGACCGAACACCTGCAAGGGCAGGACTCGCTCTATTCGATCGTGCAAATGCCCAAAGGTATTCCGGTCG
>CAMYML010000358.1 GCA_947259305.1 uncultured Gammaproteobacteria bacterium
AGAGCTGGTGAAACTGGTACGTTCCGAGATTGGCCCGATCGCCAAGGTGAACATCATTCAGTGGGCCCCGGGATTGCCGAAAACCCGCTCCGGCAAAATCATGCGCCGTATTCTGCGCAAGGTTGCCGCCAATGAACTCGATAGTCTCGGCGACACCTCTACCCTGGCCGATCCCGGGGTGGTCGATAACCTGATCGAAAATCGAGAGAATCGCTAGGCTAACTCGAAAACCTGAAAAGCCCCGCAGCAGGCGGGGCTTTTTTTCGGGAAAACCATAAAGCGGGATTTCCGCGGCTCGAAAAATTTGCCTGTTCGCAGTTGCAAGTTCTCGTTTTTTTCTCTACACTCGATGAGAATAAAACGAGAATAGAGTCTGCTAATGTTAACCTCGCAGGAACAAAAGACACTCCAGTTTATCCGCAATTACCTGGCCCAGCACGGTTATGCGCCAAAGTTCAAGGAAATCGGCGTCGCCATCGGCGTCGCTTCGCACGGCACCATCCATCGTTACGTGCAGTCGCTGGAGGACAAGGGTTATATCGATCGCATCAAAGGCAATTCCCGCGGCATGAGCCTCAAGGATTTGCCGTTGGTGAGCCCGCCGACCATACCGCTAGCCGGTAAAATCGCGGCCGGCCTGCCGATCGAAGCTATCGAAGATCAGCAGGAGCTGAATCTAGCTGAAATGTTCATGGGTCCGGAATTGTTTGCCCTGCGCGTCACCGGAGATTCGATGGTCGATGCCGGCATTCTCGACGACGACTACGTCATCATCAAAAAGCAACCGGTTGCCAATGACGGCGATATCGTGGTTGCGATGATCGACAAGGCCGAGGCGACATTAAAACGTTTCAAACGCCGCAGCGAAAATCAGATCGCGCTGATACCGGAAAATTCAGAAATGGAACCCATGATTTATGCCGCCGAGCGGGTCAGTATTCACGGTGTGCTGGTCGGGCAGTTGCGCAACTATCGTTAGACTTGTCATCCCGCGGTCGAGCCTACTACTGTCCGGTTAAGCATCCATTAATTGTATTGATTGTCACCCCGCGGCTTGACCGCGGGGTCCAAAGCTTGATTTCATTGGGTTTCTGGATACCGCCGGTCCGACGCATCGGGTCGAGCCGCGGGATGAGAGTTGTTTTGAATTGTTAGCCTCGCTTTCGTCACCGGTGACAGCTGCTTTGACTATGTAGATTACGACCTTAAGTTTTCGCGTACCGAGAAACCGGCGGCGCCGGCGATACGGTTTGGGTCGTTCTCGTCGTTCAACAGCTTGACGATAATGTTCTGAAACGCGGTCGTTCAGCCGCTGGTCTGGCGACTTATGGTGCGCAGCATATCGGCAATTATTTTCGGGTTGCCGGCCACTACCTGGCCGTTTTCGAGGTAATGTTCGTCGCCGGTGTAATCGGTTACGAGGCCACCCGCTTCGCGTACGATCAGCGCGCCGGCTGCCATATCCCAGGCGTTGAGCCCTGATTCCCAGAAGCCGTCAAGGCGACCCGCGGCGACATAGGCCAGATCGAGCGCGGCGGAACCGGCGCGGCGCATGTCGCTGGCCGATTTGAAAAATGCGCTGAACAGTTTCAGGAATTCGTCAAGCTCGGCCGGATTTTTGAACGGAAATCCGCAACCAAGCAACGCGCCTTCGACGGATTTAATTTTACTGACGCGGATGCGCCGGTTGTTCAGGGTGGCGCCATCGCCACGACTGGCGGCGAACAATTCCTGTTTGAATGGGTCGTAAATCACCCCGTGGAGCAGGCGTCCGCGATGTTCGCAGGCGATGGAGACGGCGTATTGAGGAAATCCGTGCAGATAGTTGGTGGTGCCGTCGAGTGGATCTATAATCCAGCGGTGCTCGCCCTGACCTTCGATCACACCTGACTCTTCGGCGACAATGCCATGCTCGGGAAAAGATTTGAGCAAGTCATCGATTATTCTGACTTCGGCCTCGCGGTCGACTTCGGTGACAAAATCGTTGCGCGCTTTTACTTCAACCTGCAAGTCGGGTAGTTTGTTTATTTTGCGGACGATAAAATCCCCGGCGTGGTGGGCCGCTCGAATCGCAATGTTCAACATGGGTTGCATGAATGGGATTTCGTCGTGCTGAAAAAGGCGCGCAGTCTAACAAAGGGCCCATCAATAGACCAGAGAAACCCGCAAGCGGCCGGCAAAGAGGCAAGTGGAACCTGGAGTAAACAGTCATTTACGCGAAAGCCTGCGCGGCCCGGCGGATTCCTGCAATAAACACTTGCAAGCCGATTCGAAATACCCGTTTATGCGGGTATAGCCAGACAGGTTTTAAAACAGCGCTGGCAG
>CAMYML010000359.1 GCA_947259305.1 uncultured Gammaproteobacteria bacterium
GATACTATCCAGCGTTTTAGGCGCGCGGGGATTCGCGGGTTTTTCAGGACGAAAGGATTCTTCATCGCGCTGGCCGTCGTCGTGTCAATGAATTACACCCACGCGTTCGGTTCGTATATAACCATGGTCACGGGTTATTCCGTTATAAAAAAAGCAGGGGGGCCGGTGCTGGTGGTGACGGCTGAAAACCGCGGGGATGAACCTGCCTATGCGGTGCAGTCCGAAGTCATAGCGGACGATATGACAGGTATCGGCCCGCTGGTGAAAATCATGCAGGTCAATGAAAATGCCTCCATGGAATATTCCCTGGCCGACGTGCTCAAAACGCCCGGCCGCTACCCGATCGTCATCAGAACCTACTACGAGGATGCGAATGGTTACCGTTTTACGGCCCTGACGGTCGGGTTTTACGATTACAACACCAGTGTCTCTCCGGCGGTGTCAATTAATGGCCACGCCACCGAGATGCCGGTCGACGGCAAGGGACAGCTTGAATTTGTGCTGCGCAACGAAGGGCTCGCGGGGCAAACTATCGATCTGGCGCTTTACCTGCCCAACGAATTGTCGACCCCGCGCGAACGCACGGCGATCGAAATAGGCCCGCGTCAGGAAAAAACGGTTGTTTACCAGGTGGAAAATTTTTCAGCCCTGGCGAACAGCAGTTACCAGGTCTCGCTACTGGGTCGCTACCAGGAGGCCGGTAACCGTCTTGGCGTCGCCGGAGCGGCCGTTGTCCGGATTCGGGGAAATGATGAGCTGGCCGGCCGACCGGTCTGGATATGGTTCGTCCTTGGCGGAATCCTGCCCGGCGTTATTCTTTTCCTGCGCCTTAAAAAGCAATCGACGCGGTCAGCGGGAGAGGTATAAGTGAAATATCGCAAGCCTGGATTGGCGGGACTGCCACCTGCGGTGCAAAAATTGGCGGGTAAATCATGCAAATAGATAGCCTGTCGCTGCGTTTGCTGCGCCAGGTACTGTTGGCGTATTCCGCCTTGCTGGTACTGTGCCTGCCGTCGTCGGCGGAATCCGACGTGCCCGGATTCGAACACCAGGCAAGTATTGCAGCAACGGCGACCGAACTGAGCGGTAGGGTCGAGCTGTCACGCATTGCCGGCGGGACGATACACAACAGCGAACTAGTCCTGTGGTCTGCAGACAAGATCGTCAGAATCGCCGGGCCGCGGACGTGGCAGCCGCTGGAACCTTTCGTATTCCAAATAAATATCCCATCCAGCCATCCATTGCCTGGTAGATATCATTTGTTGCTCGCAATCGAATACCGGGACGACGACAAGAACTGGCACAGCTATCCGTTCTCCATCGAGTATGATTTTGAAACCGCGCAGGAGGCGCCACGACGGGCACCGCGGGTCAAGTTCAAGGGATCGAAGCTACGCTGGCAAATGGCCGGTATCGCCCCTGAAAATTTGTCTTTAACCCTGGCGTTGGCCCCTTTATGGGAAGCCGCCGCTACCCTGAATCCCGGGGATCGTAGCTTCGAGCTGGTGCAACGGCGCGACCGGGCGGCGCTGCCGGGAGGCATATATCCGCAGCTGGCGCGACTAGACTGGCGCGATCACGGCTTCCATCACAGCCGGGTGATTCCCTGGTCCATCCGTACAGATCAGCGGGGGCATTGGCTTAAGGATGTGGGTGTTGCGCCACGCCACGGTTGGTGGCGATCCTCATTTTGGTTGCAAATTCTTTCCGTTGCGCTGGCCGGTCTTGCCCTGGTATTGACGCTGATTGCATTCAGGCGGCATAGGACTGCTCCTGGCCATGGCGAGGAATCACCGGTAGTCCGTTACACGGGATGGCTGCTGGCGGCAGGAATTTCCCTGTGGGTCGCCGACCATACGCGGCTGGACCTCTGGCTTTTGCCGACCTGGGCGACCGGCGGCGACACGGCATCTCATATTCTCTACGCGAACGTATTCAGGGATTGGGTAGCACAGGGCAAGGTTTCCGGGTGGATGCCGGAAGTTTTCATGGGATTCCCGGCTTTTCGTTATTATTTTCCGATGCCCTTCGTGCTGGGTGTATATCTTTCCAAGCTTTTCGGATTACCCGTCGCATTCAAATTTATCGCCATGCTGCCGGCAGTACTGTTGCCGTTTGCTACCTATGTGATGGGGGCATTGCTGGCCTGGCCAGTCGCGGCGCGTATCCTGGGAGCCGCGGGTGCCGCCGGATTTGTCCTGACCACGGGTACCTCCATCTGGGGTGGTAACCTGATGGCGCAGCTAGCGGGTGAATTT
>CAMYML010000360.1 GCA_947259305.1 uncultured Gammaproteobacteria bacterium
CTGTAGGCGACTCGCCACGCATGCCCGCACTCGCCGAAAACAATGCGCTTGACGCCCAGCTCCTCGGCCGCCTTCCTGATGCGCTCCGCAACCAGCTTCATTTGCTCGTATGAGCCGATGAACAGGGCAAAGTTCGCGGCTTCGGAGGCATATGAACTGATTGTCCAGCTGACTCCCGCCTGATGAAACACCTTGGCGTAGCCGATCAGACCGTCGACGTGCGGCTCCGCAAAAAAATCAGCGCTGGGTGTCACGAGCAGTATGTCCGCGCCTTCTACATTGACCGGCAACCTTACTTTCACGCCGGTTTCTTCCTCGATGTCCTCTTCCAGGCCTTCCACCGTATTGATCAGTGCCGCCTCAGGCAGCCCGAGGTTGTTTCCTATCTGGTGAACCTTGCCAATGATTTCGTTGCAGTATTTCTGACCCTTGCCGATGTGATCCATGATCTCGCGTGCAGCCATTGATATTTCGGCGGTATCGATGCCGTAGGGACAATAAACCGAGCATCGCCGGCACTGCGAACATTGGTGGAAATAGGTGTACCAGTCATCGAGCAACTCTTCGGTCAGATCTTCGGCGCCGACCAGCCATGGCACGAGTTTGCCTGCCCATGTGAAGTTGCGACGATAGACCTTGCGCATAAGGTCCTGACGCGCGACCGGCATGTTTTTTGGATCACCGCTACCGAGAAAATAATGGCACTTATCGGTGCACGCTCCGCACTTCACGCAGCTGTCCATGTAAACCCGCAGCGCCCGTGACTTGCCGAGCAATTCGGAAAACTTGTCGATCGCTTTCGTTTGCCAATCGTCGACCAGCTCTCCCGGGAAACCGAGCGCTTGCTGGTGCGCCGGGGCTGCCGCATACGGCGACAAGTGTTCCATCGCTCCTCTCTTGAGCGTCGGAATGTCGATTGGCACGCTGATCGAAGGTGTGTCGTAGTCAGCCATCGGCTATTCGCCTCCAGCCTTTTGCCGACCGGAGTCCAATGCTGCGGCCCATGGCGCAAGGTGTCTTTTCTCGCGGGGGTTGTCGACCTGGTTGCGGCCGGGACTAAAAAATACCCCGGGGGCATGCAGCAACTTCGAAAACGGGAAGACGATTATTAATGCCAACACCAATCCCAAGTGGATCAGCAACACCGCGTCGGCGGGAATCGGTTGCCAGTCGAAATAGATCAAGCCCAGGACGAATGCCTTTACCGAAACGATGTCCGTGCGCGACACGTACTTCATCATCAACCCGGTTGCCGCGATCCCGATCAACAGCAGCAACATGAGATGGTCGGATGGTCCGGAAATATAACGTATGCGTTCGACTCCGAAACGCCGCACCCAGAGCGCGGCCAGTCCTGCAAGCATCGCGAACCCGGCATACAGCCCATAAGGCTGGACCCATGTCACCCAAATCCAGACCGGCTCGGTGAAAAAGCGCAGATGGCGAAGCACCACCAGCAACAACGCAGCGTGGAACACCCAGCCGAACAGCCAGGTCCATTTGTTGGCCTTAAACAGGCTCTCGAAGAGGACGACCTCCTTCGCCATGCGCATGACCACGCCCGATCGTGTCACGGGCGCCGGCGTCGTCGGGATTTTCAATGGCGCAGGCGTTCGGGCATAGAGCCAGATTCTGTACAGCAGGCCAACGACGAGAACCGCCGTAGCGAAGTAAGCCAGTACTGCATAGATGCTGCCAAGTACCAAGGTCTTAACCTGTCATTAAATACAACCCGTCGGTTTAGGCAAACCGGCAATTTTGCAGGCCTGCTTGGCCGGTCCATAAGGGAACAACTCATAGAGATATTTGCTGTTCCCCTTATCCGCCCCCAGTGTTTTCTTGATCGCCTTGGTCAAAACCCGGACTGCCGGGGCGATCTGGTATTCCTCGTAGTAATTCCGCAGGAAGTTCACAACCTCCCAGTGGTCATCGTCCATCTCGATATTTTCTTCTGTTGCAATCTGGATCGCTAATTCCCGGCTCCAAAGGCTGATATCAGTGATATAGCCTTCCTCGTCCGTTTCGATCGTTGCACCATTGCATTCATAAGCCATGACTAACCTCTTGCTCGTATTTGTTACTAAATTGATCGCCTGGATCACATGACACCGCCGCCAGTCATTGAGCTCATAGCCATGACTGTGTGGCATCATGTCCCGCTACCATGTCGACGAATCCTTCATAGTCGACGACATCAATGCCCTCGATCAAAGGCGCGTCACTCAAGCCCCGTGCCGCGACAT
>CAMYML010000361.1 GCA_947259305.1 uncultured Gammaproteobacteria bacterium
GTTCGATATGCTGGAAAAGGAGGACCTGGTAAAAATCGACGGTTCCGAAGCAATTGACATCGGTAGTGATCAGGTGGGAGAACAATATAACGAAATGCAGGATATCAAATGTCCGAAATGCGCGGTGACCATGTTACCTATGGTGGACAAGGACCAGTTCGAAATCAAATACGAATCCTGCCAGAGTTGTTACGGAACCTTTTATGACGCGGGAGAATTCCGGGATTTAAAGGAAAACTCGGTTCTGAAAAGATTCATCCAGATGCTGAGAACCCTGAGGACAAACCTCTAATCGTGAGCCTGTGCCGATTGCTGCAAGAAAATTCGTCGCTGCGGGTGGTAGAAAAACCAAAGCAATGCATGGCGCCTGGCCCATGAGTTTTTCGGTAGAGAGAAACTCGTGAACGATTCCGACAATAACGGAAATCGGTCGTGGTGGGAAAGTTTGAGATTTTTTTCTCTTGAGCGTGTATTGACCTGGGTCTCGCTTGGCTTCAAGCGGCGCGACTTTCGCGCCTTGCTGCGCTATGCCGCCATACTGATCGCCCTGATCGGCGTCTACGTGCTCGTTTTTCAGGCCATTATGGCTTACGAGGGACAGCAGCATTCCTGGGTGACCGGTTTTTACTGGACCTTGTCGACGATGTCGACGCTGGGTTACGGCGACATCAGCTTCACCTCCGACCTGGGGCGACTGTTTTCCATTCTGGTGTTGTTATCGGGCATCATCCTGCTATTGGTATTGCTGCCATTCACGTTCATTGAGCTTTTCTATGAGCCCTGGATGAAGTCCCGTGCCGCCAACCTCGTTCCGCGCAGTGTCCCGGCGGATATCCGGGGTCACGTAATCCTGACTTTCTACGATCCGGTGGCGAGCGCTCTGATCGATAAACTGCAGCAGTACCAGTACCCATATGTGGTCATCCTTCCCGAGCTTGCCGAGGTGATGAGCCTTCAGGACGAGGGCATCCAGGCAATCTATGGAGAGTTGAATAATCCGTCGACCTATCAGCAAGCGGGTGTCGAAAGAGCCGCGATGGTGGCTACGACTCGCCCCGATATCGTCAATACTTCGGTGGTGTTCACGGTACGCGGAATAACCGATCATACGCCGGTGATCGCAACCGCGCGCGAGGCCGCATCTTTTGAAATACTCAAGCTGGCAGGATGTAGCCGGGTTTTAGACCTCAGCCGCCTGATGGCGGAGGCGTTAGCGAGACGTGCACTCGGCGGGAGTCAGTTTAGCCACGAGGTTGGCAAGATTGACGACCTGGTAATCGCCGAAGTCGATGCGAGTCGAACCAGTTTGGTCGGCAAATCCTGGCAACAGGCGCAACTGGAGACCAGCGTCAATATTGTGGGGCTTTGGATTCGCGGCAATTTCGAAATTGGTCAGCAGGAAAACACCATCGATGCGAATGCCGTCCTGGTAATGGCCGGAACCCGGGAGCAGCTAAAGGAGTTTGACGCGCGCTATCAGTCGCGGTCGGCAAGCCTCGAATCCTGCCCCGTGATCATTATCGGCGGCGGTCGTGTAGGCCGCGCGACCGCCGCCGCGCTGAAACGCCGCGGCATCGAGAGCCGTATCGTCGAGCAGAATTCGGAGCGAATACTCGATCCGGATCAATATGTGCACGGCTCGGCTGCAGACAAAGCCGTTTTGCAGCGCGCGGGCGTCGACCAGGCGCTGACAGTTATCCTGACCCTGCGCGATGACGAGATGAATATATATCTGGCCATATTTTGCCGATTGTTACGCCCGGACATTCAAATCATCAGTCGTTCCAGCGTTGAGAAAAATGTGGCGGCTCTGCATCGTGCCGGCTCCGATATTGTCATGTCTTACGCATCCATGGGTTCAAATGCGCTTTTCAACCTGCTGCAGCGCAGCGACCTGTTGATGATCGCTGAAGGCCTCGACGTCTTTAAAGTGCCGGTGCCCGCCGAGTTTGCGGGCAAGACCCTAATGGAGGCGAATATTCGCCAACGCACCCGTTGCAGCGTAATCGGGATCGACAGCAATAACGCGACGATGACCAATCCAGGACCCGAATCCATTCTTCCGCTCGAGGGAGAAATCGTATTGATTGGAAACCCGGCTGGAGAGGCCGAGTTTCTGAAACTCTACCCGTCTGCGAAACTGCTTTAGTGCGCCTGAAAACGCGGCTCGAAGCCGTTTGGTCACAAATTCTGTCGCCCGTTGCAATTGTTCGTCGCTGCAACAGATCATTCGCGC
>CAMYML010000362.1 GCA_947259305.1 uncultured Gammaproteobacteria bacterium
TGGACCAGGCAGCGACGGTGAACGCGCTGGCCCTGCCTTCGTCGACCTATTCGGTGCTCTACTACCCCTGGGTCAAGGTCGCCAACCCGTTCTACCATGCCGAAAGGAATCCTACCGCCAACAAGTCGCTGCTGGTTGCGCCATCGTCGTTCGCGGCCGGTATGTGGTCCAGGATCGATTCCAGACGCGGCGTCTGGAAAGCGCCGGCTGGCATGGGTGCCGGCCTGATCGGCGCCGCCGGCTTCGAGTACATCATCGAGGACGGTGAGCAGGATCAACTTAATCCGCTGGGCGTGAACTGCTATCGCAATATGCCCGGTGGCGGTCGCGTTATCTGGGGTGCGCGCACCCTGGCGACCAAGGCCGACCCCGAATGGCGTTATGTGCCGGTAAGACGTACCGCCATCATGATCAAACAAAGTATTTTCGGCGGTATCCAGTGGGCCGTTTTCGAACCCAATGATCATCGCCTGTGGTCGGCGCTGCGAGCCAATATCGGTAACTTCATGAATGGACTGTTCCGGGTTGGCGCATTTCAAGGTGGAAAGGCTTCGGATGCCTATTTCGTTCGTTGCGGATTGGGTGACACGATGACGCAGGGCGACATCGACGCCGGTCAGGTCATCGTCGTCGTCGGCTTTGCGCCGCTCAAGCCGGCCGAGTTTGTCATCGTTCGCATTCAGCAGAAAGTAAACCAGCAATAAAGGAGAATTGAGATGGCTGCACCACTATTTCCCGCGAATACGCATCGCCACGATCCGTATCGCACCTTCAAGTTTCAGGTCTTGATCGACGGTCAGCCGGTGGCCGGCCTGAGAAAAATGGGCGCGTTGAAAAAAACCACCGAGGCGGTGGACTGGCGCACCGGTGGCGACCCCACGCACGTGCGCAAGCTTCCGGGCGGCACCAAGTACGAAGCCATAACCCTGGAGCAGGGCCTGACCCATGATCCGGTATTCGAGCAGTGGGCCAACCTGGTCAATAACATCGACGGCGATGCCGCTATGTCGCTGGTTAATTTCCGCAAGGATATCGTTATCAACGTGCTGAACCTGCAGGGAACGGTTGCCCTTAGCTACCAGGTCAAACGCGCCTGGATTTCGGAGTACCAGGCCATGCCGGAAATGGATGCCGGCACCACCAACACGGTGGGTATCCAGACCATCAAGCTGGAGCACGAGGGTTGGGATCGTGACGAGGCGGTGACCGAACCTACGGAATCTTGATGAGTCGCCGCCGTGCAATTCATCGAAGTCAAGCTCCCCGGCGGCTTGCCGGGGAATGGGCGTATCGAGCGTAGAGCCAGGTTTCATTCGCTGACCGGCAGGATTGAGCAAGCGCTGATCGAAACCGGTGCCGCAGCCGACCAGGTCGGTTATGTAACCTCGGTGCTCGGGACCGTGCTCGCCAGCATCGGCGAAACTCCGGCTGATCCGGAGCGGATTGCGAGCCTGTGCGTCGCGGATCGACAGTATCTGATGCTGCGCCTGGCCGCGCTGCTCGAGGGTGAGCAAATGTGGCTCAAGGTGACTTGCGGCCGTTGCGAATCGTTTTTCGACGTCGATCTGCGGCGCAGCGAATTACCGGTCAAGCCGGCCGCTGAAGGTTACCCGCTGGTGCGCCTTCGTCTCGGCGAGCACGAAGTCGAGGCAAGAGTCCCCAACGGCGGGGATCAGGAACGAATCGCCGAGCTGCCGGATGACCAGGCCATGTTACAGCTTTTGCAGGACTGCATTTGCTCGGTTGACGGTCAGCCGCCCGCAACCGAATTCAGCCAGGAATTGTCACCGCGCGAAATCGAGGAACTCGATCAGGCGCTCGACGAGGTCGCCCCCGCAGTCTGCGATCGGCTGCAGGTGGTCTGTCCCGAATGCGGGCACGAACAGGCGGCGGAACTGGATCATTATGCCGGGGTTAGACCTGGCGAGAATTATCTGTATGACGAAATCCACACCCTCGCCAGCCATTACCACTGGAGCGAAACCGATATTCTCGATTTACCCCAGCAAAAACGGCGGCGTTACGTCGGCATGATCAATCGTGCCGGCGGTGTCTCGGGGCAGTGGTGACGGGCATGGGTTGACTGCGATCAGTCATCGCCGATTCGCGCCCGAAGCGCGGTAACTTCGCGCCCGGGAAAAAAGCCCTGCCGGCCGGCGCTCCCGCGGCAGCGGATAAAAAACTGCATTCCGGCACACAGCGTCGCTCGTCGACAACGGCAACTGACGCT
>CAMYML010000363.1 GCA_947259305.1 uncultured Gammaproteobacteria bacterium
TAACTGTTTGGCGAGCGCGGCGGCGACATCGATCGCATCTACCTTGTACTCCAGTTGATACTGCTCGAGCATTCCCTTGAACATGTCCAGGTCCTCACTGGCACTCGTATCGCTGATGTTTTGCTTGAATTTTTCGATACGGCGGTTATTGACGATATCGGTCGATGGCAATTCCATCAATTCGATTTCCTTGCGCGTCGCGTTTTCGATCGCCTTCAACATGCGTCGTTCGCGCGGTGCGACGAACAGGATGGCATCACCTTCACGCCCGGCGCGGCCGGTGCGGCCAATTCGATGCACATAGGCTTCGGTATCGTGCGGAATATCATAATTGATGACGTGGCTAATACGGTCGACGTCGAGGCCACGGGCCGCCACGTCGGTCGCCACCAGGACGTCCAGTTTGCCGGATTTCAACTGGGCTATCAGTCGCTCCCGGTTCTTCTGCGCAATATCGCCATTCAGGGCGCCGGCACGGTAGCCGCGCGCCTCGAGTTTTTCCGCCACTTCGATGGTGGCGGTCTTGGTGCGCACGAAGACCAGCATCGCGTCGAAGGTTTCGGCTTCGAGAATGCGGGTCAGGGCATCCAGTTTGTGAGTTCCCATCACCGGCCAGTAGCGCTGCCGAATGGTATCGGCCGTCGTCGACTTCACCTGCACGGTGATTTCAGCCGGGTTACGCTGGTAGCGGCGGGTGATTTGGCGAATTTCGTTCGGCATGGTTGCGGAAAACAACGCAATCTGGCGATGTTTCGGCGTCTGCTCCAGCACCCACTCGACGTCATCGATAAATCCCATGCGCAGCATTTCGTCGGCTTCGTCGAGCACCAGGGTTTTTAATTTTTCGAGCTTGATGTTGCCACGGCGCATGTGATCCATTACGCGACCCGGGGTGCCCACGATAACGTGAACTCCGCGCTGCAGCGCGCGTATCTGGGTGCTGTACTCCTGGCCTCCGTAAACCGGCAATACATGAAAGCTTTTGATCTGCGAGGCATAGGACTTGAATGCCTCTGCGACCTGGATCGCCAGTTCGCGGGTTGGCGCCAGCACCAGAACCTGGGGCTCTTTTTGTTTCAGATCGAGATTCGACAGAATTGGCAATGCGAAGGCCGCGGTTTTACCGGTACCGGTTTGCGCCTGGCCGAGCACGTCGCGCCCTGCGAGAATCAGTGGAATGGTTTGTGCCTGAATAGCGGTAGGCAACTCGTATCCCAGATCGCCGAGGGCTTTCAATATCGATGGCTTCAGCGCCATGCCGGCAAAACTGGCTGTATTGGATTCTGAGGACATGGGGACGCAGGCTGCGGGCAAAAACGGTGGCGCAGTGTAGCGGTTTGCCCTCCGCTTTGCATGTTTAATTTACCAGGATAGGCAATATCGAGGCGGAATTGCCTAACAAATTACCGTCGGAGCTGATCAAGTCGAGTTTGAAAATTGCACCATGGTTAGAAACCTACCCTGCCATGTAGAGCACCATCCGTTGCAATTGTTCGTCGCTGCAACAGATCATTCGCGCTGGAACGCAACCGGGATCGAGCCACGTGCTCAGTCGCGGAAACAGGCCAACAGGTTAACGCGTGACGAGAGGTTCGGGCGATCTCTGCAAAATTGTCAGTTTAATTAGTCATTCCGGGACTAAACTTTCCTATACTTCCTGGTGCATTCGAGTTTGATATTCTGCAATCATGTTGAAGAAATTACTGCTTTTTTGCCTGAAACTGACACTGGCGTTTACCCTTTTATACTGGCTTTACGATAGTGACGCGCTGGACCTGAACGCGTTTCAGCGACTGGAGTTCGGTAGCAGAACTGCGCAATTACTGGGCCTCAATGCGATACTGTTGTTTATTGGCGCCGTGCTTTTGTCACTGCGAATGTGGCGCCTGCTCAACCTGCTCAATTTCAATGTCGGTGTCACGGAAGCGATCCGGGTTAACCTGGCCAGCATGTGCCTGGGTCTGATGCTGCCGGGGCTGGTTGGTGTCGATGCGATTCGGGCAACCTATTTTTGCCTGAAAACAAAGGACCGCAAAGCGGATGCCTTCACCTGTATTCTCGCTGACAGGATTATCGGTATTTATGCGCTGATTTT
>CAMYML010000364.1 GCA_947259305.1 uncultured Gammaproteobacteria bacterium
TATTACCGCAAGCTCCGACGACCGTGAAACCATGGTGCACGTGGTCGAGGATGTCGCCGCCGAGGTTTTCATTCCGTTGACGGTGGGTGGCGGCATTCGCGAGCTCGGCGACATCCGGCGCATGCTCAACGCCGGCGCGGACAAAGTCAGCATCAATACCGCCGCGGTATTCGAGCCCGAATTTGTGGCGCAGGCCGCCGACAAGTTCGGTTCGCAATGCATCGTCGTCGCGGTAGACGCCAAGCGCGTGAGCGCCGCAAGCGAGCCCGGACTCTGGGAAATATTAAACCACGGCGGACGCAAGCCGACCGGAATCGACGTAATCGAATGGGTGCGCAAAATGGATGCCTTCGGCGCCGGCGAGATATTGCTTACCAGCATGGATCGCGATGGCACCAGGATCGGCTTCGACAACGAGCTTACGCGCGCGGTTTCGGAGGCGGTGCGCGTGCCGGTGATCGCCTCGGGTGGCGTCGGTAATTTACAACACCTGGTGGATGGGATTCTCGAGGGCAGGGCCGACGCCGTGCTGGCGGCGAGTATTTTTCATTTTGCGGAATACAGTATCGGTGAGGCCAAGGCCTTCATGAAAGCCCGGGGCATAGAGGTTCGAGATGACTGACTGGCTCGACCAGCTAAGCTGGAATAGCGATGGATTGGTGCCGGCAATAGCCCAGGATCATCGATCGGGCGAAATTTTGATGCTGGCCTGGATGAACCGCGAGGCCCTGCGCCTGAGCCGCGAACAGGGGCGGGCGGTTTACTGGTCGCGGTCCCGGCAGAAGCTCTGGTTCAAGGGCGAGGAATCGGGTCATGTGCAGCAATTGCACGAAATCAGAATCGATTGTGACGCCGACGTCGTGCTGCTGCAGGTCGAGCAACAGGGCGGAATAGCCTGTCATACGGGCCGACGGCGCTGTTTCTTTCGCGTTTTACAGGACGGAGAATGGCAGATTGATGAAGAAATTATCAAAAATCCCGACGAGATTTATCGATGAGTGATGATATACTCCTGCGCCTGATGGCTGTACTGGCATCGAGAAAAGACGCTGATCCCGATTCATCTTATGTAGCGGGTCTGTATCACAAAGGTCTCGACGCCATACTGAAGAAAATCGGTGAAGAGTCGGCGGAAACCATCATTGCCGCGAAATCAGGCGATAAACAGCAGATTGTTTATGAAACCGCGGACCTGTGGTTCCATTGCCTGGTGATGCTGGCACAACAGAATCTGGATGCACGGCTTGTGCTGGAAGAGCTGGAACGCCGTTTCGGGGTTTCCGGTGTCGATGAAAAAGCCGCGCGCGAACAAAGTAAATGAGGTGAAAAATGGGTTTTGGTGGAATTAGTATCTGGTCGCTGTTGTTGGTCCTGGCGATCGTGATCCTTTTGTTTGGCACCAAGAAGCTGCGCAATGTTGGCGGAGATCTGGGTGGTGCGATCAGGAGTTTTAAGAAATCGGTAAAGGACGAGGAAGTCGCCAAGGACGAGGAAAAGCCCGAAAGTCAGATAATCGAAGGCAAGGTCACCGAAGAAAAAGACAAGGTCTAGTCGCGTCAGCGTAGTCTTCAAACCGGGATTTACTGATGTTTGATATGGGCTTAACCGAGATGATGCTGATCGGCATCGTCGCGCTCGTCGTAATCGGACCTGAACGCCTGCCGGGGGTAGCGCGCACCGCGGGCAAGTATTTCGGTCGCCTGAAGCGGTTTATGACTACCGTCAAGGCCGATGTCGAGCAGGAATTGCGCGCCGACGAACTGCGCCAGATTCTGGCCGACCAGCAACGCGAGCTGGATTCGCTGAAAGACACGATTTCCGACGCCGGCAAGGAATTTGAAAAAGAAGCCAGCGCCGTCAGTGCAGCGGGCGCCTCGCTCGCCGATAGCCTCGATGAGCCTGCTTCCACGCCCGACCAGGCGGCCGCGGTCGATGAACCCGACGCGGTGGAGTCCCCTGCGCCTGAGCCTGAGGCCAAAGCCAGGCCTAGTCCCAAGGCCAGTCCCAAGGCCAGTCCCAAGGCCAGTCCCAAGGCCAGTCCCAAGGCCAGTCCCAAGGCCAGTCCCAAGGCCAGTCCCAAGGCCAGTAAATCCCGAGGAGGAAAAGGCCGGCAGCCTGATGTCGCACCTGGTCGAGTTGCGTGATCGTGTAGTGCGCATGGTAGTCGCGGTACTGGTGCTTTTTCTGGGCATGTTCTACTGGGCCAACGACATTTATATTTACCTCGCGAAACCCTTGACGCGTCATCTGCCCGAGGACGCGAGCATGATCGCTATCGATGTCGCTTCGCCGTTCCTGACACCCTTCAAGCTGGTATTGATGCTGGCGGTTTTCCTGGCAATGCCGGTGATTCTTTATCAATTATGGGCTTTCGTGGCACCAGGGCTCTACGCCAACGAGAAACGCATCGCTGGCCCGCTACTGGTGTCGAGCATCCTGCTGTTTTATGGCGGAGTGGCTTTTGCCTACTATGTCGTGTTTCCCCTGGTGTTTGGTTTCTTTACCAGTGTCGGTCCCGAAATCGTCAATATCTCGACCGATATCGGGCGTTATCTCGATTTTGTGCTGGCGCTGTTCTTCGGCTTCGGGCTCGCCTTCGAAGTTCCGATCGCCACTATCATCCTGGTAGCGATCGGCTTCACCACGCCCAAGCAACTTTCCGAGAAACGCCCCTATGTCATCGTCGGCGCTTTCATCCTCGGCATGCTGCTAACCCCGCCGGACGTCATTTCGCAGGTTTTGCTGGCGCTGCCGGTGTGGATACTGTTCGAGGCCGGATTGATTGCCTCGACTATCATCTTCAGGGATCGTGAACTGGAAGACGAGGACGAAGACGAAGATCTCGAGGACGAGACCGGGTTGGCCACCGCCTCGGATCAGCCTCTGACCGATGAAGAAATGGAAGCCGAACTCGACCAGGCAGAAGCCGACGAAAACAGTCTCGATAAGAACAGCTGACACCCGCCAAACTGCGGCCAGCCGCTAGTCTAATCCATGTGTCGTCCCGCGGTTTGATCGCTAGTCTAATCCATGTGTCGTCCCGCGGTTTGATCGCTAGTCGAATCCATATATGTCATCCCGCGGCTCCGACCGCGGGATCCAGAGATAACGGTACAATCCGACTAAGCTGGATACCGCGGTCGGGGCCGCGGTATGACAGCAATTAGTAACTCCGATACCGCATTATTCGAATATAAATGTCA
>CAMYML010000365.1 GCA_947259305.1 uncultured Gammaproteobacteria bacterium
GCGAGCCTGGCCAGGGTCGAATCCGCCGCGGTAATCGCAACCACTTTCGCGCCCGCCGCCAAACCCAGCTCGGCACTGGCGATAATGTCCTGGGTGGCGCCGCTTTGTGAAATCGCGACGATCACGCAGCCGGGTCCAAGCAGCGAGGCCGACACCGCATGTACCGTCGGATCGGAGTAAGCGACCACCGGCACCCCGAGTCGAAAGAACTTGTGCTGCGCGTCCTGGGCAACAATGCCCGACCCGCCGAGCCCGTAGATTTCAATACGTTTGGCCGCCGCCAGCAGTTCGACCGCGGACTGGACCGCGTCCGGCGGCAGCGAATCCCTGACCTTGATCAACGAGGCAATGCCGCTATCGATGACCTTGGCAATCAGGTCGGGCGCGGTTTCATCGATCGAAACCCGGGTTTCGCTGAAGTGCGCCCCGGTCGCCAGGTCCTGCGCCAGCTGCAGCTTGAAATCCTGAAAGCCCTTGCAATTGAGCGCGCGGCAAAATCGAATCACGCTCGGCTCGCTAACCCCGGCCTCGCCCGCCAGCAGACCAATCGACTTGCGCAATATCCTGTAGGGACTGGCAAGCACCACGCTCGCGACCTTCTTTTCCGCGCGCGTCATGGTTTTTGCCGCTGTTTCGATTTCACTCAGCATGGATAGCAACCGGCGCTCAATAGTCCTCGATCCAGCTGCGCTCGTCGCGGGTGATCAGGTCATGCGCGGCGGCGGGCCCGGCGGTACCGGCCTCGTAGGCTTCGGGCGCCTTGTCGAGCGCGGCCCAGGTATTCATGATCGGCTCGACCCATTGCCAGGCCGCATTGAGCTCGTCGCGGCGCACGAACAGGGTCTGGTTGCCCCGCACCACGTCCATCAACAGCCTTTCGTAAGCATCGAGATGGCGCTCGTTCTGGCCCGCCAGGTCGAGGTCGAGTTTGACCGGCTTTAAAATATTCCTGTCGCCGGCCTGTTTTGCCATCAGGTGTAGCTCGATGGCCTCATGCGGCTGCAGCCTGATATACAGACGGTTGGCACTGTCGACGCCATCGGAGGAGGGATAGATGGAATGCGGCAAGGAGAAGAAATTGATTACCACCTCACTGACATACTCAGGCATGCGCTTGCCGGTGCGCAGGTAAAACGGCACGCCGGACCAGCGCCAGTTGTTGATTCGGGCCTTTAACGCAACAAAGGTTTCGGTGCGGCTGTCGGCGTCGATTCCCGGCTCCTGCCGGTAACCCGGGACCGGATTACCGCCGACGACACCCGCCTGGTACTGCCCGCGCACCGCGTTGGTAATCACGGTTTCGGGCGTAAACGGCTCCAGCGAACGGATGACCTTGAGCTTTTCGTCGCGCACGTTATCGGCATCCATGCTGATCGGCGGCTCCATCGCGATGATGCACAGCAGCTGCATCAGGTGATTCTGCACCATGTCGCGTAGCGTGCCGGTCGAATCGTAAAACTCGCCGCGACCCTCGACTCCGATCTGCTCGGCCAGGGTAATCTGCACGTCGCGAATCTTGCCATGGCTCCACAGCGGCTCGAATATGGAGTTGCCGAAGCGCAACGCCAGCATGTTTTGCACTGCCTCCTTACCGAGGTAATGATCGATGCGATAAATCTGCTTTTCGCTGAATACCGATTCGACGCAGGCATTGATTTCATCCGCGCTTCGCAGATCGCGCCCGAGGGGTTTTTCCAGCACCACGCGCGAATTCGGCAGCGCCAGGTTGCTGTGCGCCAGGCGCTGACAGATGCCGGCAAACAGGTTCGGGGACGTCGACAGGTAAAAGATTCGAACCCGATCCCGCGTATCCAGCAGATAATCGGCAAGCCTGGCGAAGTCCCCATCCTGCCATTGCGCGGCATCGAAATATTGCTCGGTAATCAGCGCGCGACTCTTGTCGATTATCGCATCGAGATAACCGTCGCGGCCAAGGTCCTTGCGCCCCAGGGCGATAATACGCGCCTGCTCCGGCAACTGCCCGGCGCAGTGGCGGTGATACATGGCGGGAATCAGTTTACGCGCCGCGAGATCGCCCGTTCCGCCAAAAATTACCAGGTCAAATGGATCAACCGTAATCACGCTTGCTCTCCCACTACAATCGAATAATTATCTAACATAGTTCGAATTATCTAGTAAATTTACATAATTTGAAATAGCAAGAATAAAAATCCATGGTTAAACGACGAAATTTTTCTATTCCTCCTTGTTTTTATTGATGTTTTGCTACATAAAACAATTTATATTATCGAAACCCATATATTCGGGAAATAATTCGTTTGCGGTTAATTTGTAGTTTTGCTACATTTCCCCGCCATGAATCAAATCAGGAATTAAACCGCATTGGCAGATTTAAACGCAACCGTTAACGCCGTCACCGACAGGATTCGCGCGCGCAGCGCCGCGACTCGGCGTCATTATTTACAACGCGTCGAGGCCGCAATCGAAAACGGCCCGGTGCGCAAGGCACTGTCCTGTACCAACCAGGCGCACGCGTTTGCCGCTTTTCCCGAGCTCGAAAAACAACTTCTGTTCGGAATGCAGAAACCCATTATTGCAATCGTCTCCGCCTATAACGACATGCTTTCCGCGCACCAGCCGCTCGATGCCTTTCCCGAGATCATCAGGCAGGCGACGCGCGAGGTCGATGCCGTAGCCCAGTTCGCCGGCGGCGTGCCGGCGATGTCCGTGGCGCTCTCGGATAGAACAATCAAGCCAGGCCACTTTTCAGTCAAACAAGAACAGGACGATGCCCACAATCGAACGTAAATTTACCGATCGCGCCGAACTAATCGACAGCCTGTACCAGGCACTCGTCGAGGAGCTGCAACATTCACTGGTTCAGCATTCGTCGACAACGATTTTACTTTCCGGAGGATCGACTCCGGCCCCACTTTATCGACAATTGTCGTCTGCAGATCTGAACTGGAAGCAGATCCACATCGCACTTGTCGACGAACGCTGGGTAGAAACAGATAACGCTGCCAGCAATGAGCGCCTGTTGCGCGAAAACCTGCTCATCAATAAGGCGGCAAACGCAGTTTTCACGGGCATGAAAAACGATCATCATGATCCGTTCGACGGCGCGG
>CAMYML010000366.1 GCA_947259305.1 uncultured Gammaproteobacteria bacterium
CACCGTCTCGAAAACAGTGGCGACAAGACGATCGACATCAACCACTACAACCATAACTTCACCATCATCGACGATATCCCCTATGGCCCTGACTACCGGGTCGAGTTCCCGTTTTCGACCGCGCAACCGCTGCCGGTAAACGATCTGGCCTGGTTCCGCGGCAACGCGATCGAGATCAAGCAGCCATTAGAGGATAATTCGCTCTGGATTCAGCTGTTTGCGGGAACCGATCCCGGCGGTTACACCGCCGCGCTGGTGCGCAACGTCAAAACCGGTGCCGCGGTCGAGTTCAGTGGCGATGCGCCGATTACGCGCATGGTGTTCTGGGCGGTCGAGCGCGCCGCCTGTCCCGAACCGTTTATCCAGATTAATCTGACCCCGGGGCAGGTCCGGCAATGGAGCAGTCGCTATCGCTTCAGCGCCGCAGGCGAGTAATCAATTCAACAACTGTTGTTAGATATCCATCTATCTTGCCTGCCCTAAACCAGCCTGGATTGAACTTGAATCCGTATTAATGATCAAAGCCCCTGAGCAAACCGGGAGGGGCAGGTGAATCAACAAGCGCAATCGTTGAGTCCGCAGGGCAAAGATAATCAATACTGCGGTCTCGATAACAAGAGAATCCTGGTGGTCGAGGACGACCCGGACATCAGTCATTTACTGAAAATCCATCTGCGGGACAATGCCTACCAGGTCGATGTCGTCAACAACGGCATCGATGGCCTGAATCGCGCCAGCAAGCATGATTACCAGCTCATCGTGCTCGACCTGATGCTGCCCGGCAGGGGCGGCCTGCAACTGTGCCGCAACCTGCGCAGCCGTTCGATCACGATTCCGATCCTGATGTTGACCGCGAAGTCGTCCGAGCTCGATCGTGTGCTCGGGCTCGAGCTCGGCGCCGACGATTATCTCACCAAACCTTTCTCGATTCTTGAGTTACAGGCGCGCGTCAGGGCGATTTTGCGCCGCAGCGAGTTAACCGCGCAACAGGGGGCGGACGAGGCCGATGCAAGCATCGAGCTGCAATCGCTCAGCATCGATGTGGCGAGGCGTAACGTCTCGATTGCCGGCCAGCCGATCGAACTGACCGCGAAGGAATTCGACCTGCTGCTGTTTTTTGCGCGTAATCCGGGCCGGGTATTCAGCCGCGGGCAATTGCTCGACCAGGTCTGGGGTTACAGCCACAACGGCTATGAGCACACGGTCAACTCGCATATCAACCGCCTGCGCAAGAAAATCGAGCGCGCGCCGGGGCAAAACCGGTATATCGAAACCGTGTGGGGCGTCGGCTACCGCTTCCACGAGGATTGAGGGACAATGCTTAACAGTATGTATATCAAGCTCGTACTGGTGCTGTTTCTGTTGTTCCTCATCGTTGTATCAGCAGGAAATCAGCCAGCAACTCAATCGCGATCTCGCGAAATACATTGTTAAAGAACACGTTTTGATCGAACGCGGCGAAGTGCAGCGCGAAAACCTGGCCGCGTTGTTCGAGAACGTCATGATCATTAATCCCAGCCTCGAACTCTACCTGCTCGATGCCGAGGGCCAGGTCATTGGCCATTCGATGGCGCCGGACAAGGTCAAACACCGCCAGGTGTCACTGTCCCCGATAAAAGACTTCCTGGCGAATTCCAGCCAGGGATTGATCATGGGCGACGACCCGGGTTTCGAGGCGCGCCAGAACAGTTTCAGCGTGGCGCCGATCGATATCGACGAGGTACGTCAGGGATATATTTACGCGATCCTCGGTAGCGAAAAGATCACCAGCATCACCGATGTCATGCAGCGCAGCCTGATCATGCGCTGGAGCACGACCGTGGTTGTGATTGCGCTCGGTTTCGCGTTTGTTGCCGGGTTGATGCTGTTCTTTTTCCTGATGCGCAAGCTGCGCGTGTTAAGCCAGGCGATGCAGGACTTCAAGGATAGCAAGCTGCAGCCGGCGGACGCGATAACAAGACCGGACAACCGCAGGCTCGATGAAATCGAAAACATGACGGTCACCTTTCAGGAAATGGCCGAGCGCATTCATTCGCAGATGCAGCACCTGCAGGAAATGGAGTCGACGCGACGCGAAATGGTCGCCAACGTCTCGCATGATTTGCGCACGCCGCTGTCGGCGCTGAGCGGTTTCCTCGAAACCCTGCAGCTCAAGTCCGAAGAACTGTCCGAAACCGAGAAACAGGCTTATCTCAAAATTGCTAATGACAACGCGCAGCGCCTGACCCGGCTGGTCGAAGAGTTGTTCGAGCTGGCCAAGCTCGACGCCAACGAAACCCGGCCGCGCGAGGAACCGATTTCGCTGGCGGAACTGGCCTTCGACGTATCGCACAAGTTTTACCTGCGCGCGATCGAAAAAAACATCCATTTCGATGTCATCGTCGATGAAACCGTACCCCAGGTGTCGGCCGACGTCGGCATGATCGAACGCGTGCTCGATAACCTGATCGATAACTCGTTCAAACATACCCCGGACCAGGGCCATATCCGGTTGCAGGTGGCGCCGCGGCCGAATGCTGTCGAAATCGCCGTTTCGGATACCGGTTCCGGCATTCCGAGCGAGGAATTGCCGCACGTGCTGAAACGTTTTTATCACAAGGCCAGTCGCAGCAGCGCTGACGAATCCCAGGCCGGGCTGGGCCTCGGGCTTGCGATTGCCTCGCGCATCGTCGAGCTGCACGGCAGTCGCCTGTCGGTGGACAGCGTGCTGCACCAGGGCACGACCTTCCGTTTTTCGCTGCCTGCCAGCGGTTAACGTGATAGAAATTTTATAATTTGGTGATCGCCATGTGATTTCGGTTGCGCATAGTCTTGGCTCTTATCCAGGAGGAGCGACTATGTTCACTAAATTCACCAAACTGCTCGGCGCGGCGCTGATCGCCAGCCTGCTGTCGGTTTCGACCGCGGTCTCTGCCAGTGGCTCGGCCACA
>CAMYML010000367.1 GCA_947259305.1 uncultured Gammaproteobacteria bacterium
CGGAAAAAGCCGACATCGCCGCCGTGCAGCCGGCTCGAGTCATCGGAATACTCGCCCGCCAGCGTCGCGAAATCCTCGCCGGCACGCGCCTTGTCGAGGATGGCCTGCATCTGCTCCAACAGCGCCGTGCGGTCGTCGGGTTTGCCCAGCGGTTTCCAGCTCAGCAGGATATGCCGCACGCGCACCTGCTCGGGTAAGGTCAGGCGGTATTCGTTGTCGCGGTAGTACTGTTCCAGTTCCTCGTCACTGACCTGCATCGTCTGCAGGCGGATTTCATCCAGGTATTTCTTCGCCGCGAGCATGCGTTTCAGGTGATCGCGGTAACTGTCCTCGGTGTAACCTTCCGTGTCCAGACGGATGAGGAATCGCTGCTTGCTGTCGAACGGTTCGCTGAGTTCGGCCCAGGCGGCATCGATTTCTTCGGCGCTAACCTCGATACCCTGCGCCGCGGCGGCCTGGATGATCAGCTCCTGTTCGATGAGCATATTCATCGCTTCCTTGCGCATCTCGGTCAACAACGGCAGCTGGTCGCCGCGCGCGGCAATGGCCACGCCCCGGTCGCGCTGGTGCTCCTGGTACAGGCCCATAAACCGCTGATAACTGACATCGACGCCGTTGACCCGCGCCGCGTTGCCGGGGTAGTTGCCCGTCGCCAGCGCGGCGTTGCCGGCGGCCAACAGCAGCAGCGGCATCAGGACATGACGCCACAGGCCCCGTATCATGCGTCGTCCCCGCTCTGCGCCTGGGTCGCGGGCGCCTTGTCTTCGGCCGGCGCGGCCATACCGATCAGGCTCAGGTACGGCATATCGGTATATTGCAGATCAATCGACCTGGCGCCAACGAAAACGTAGTGGGTCGACACGCTGCCGAGTATAACGTCGGCTTCGTAGCCGCCCAGCGGCAGCGCCTTTGCCGGTTTCACCGCGCGACCGCGGCCGTCGGAACGATAATAAAGCACGGTCACATCCGTCAAGCCGTTCACCGGGTTACCGGTGTCGGGATTCACCAGTTTGAAGCGGATCGGTTTGCGGGTGCCGACCGGCACGTAGCGGTCGGTAATCTCGAACTCGATCGACATCTTCGCGGTGGCGGTCTTGACCTCGGGATTGGGCGCCACCTCGGCGCTGAAACAATGCAGGAATCGCGGCGTATCCATCATGAAGGCGATATCGTAAACGCCCTCGATCGGGATCTTCACCCGGCCGACGTAGACACCGGGTTCGAGCTCGCTGAGACTGCGGTCGACGATTTCGATCGCGCGCGCCTGGTGGCCGTAGTTGCGAAACGCACCCATCGGCGCCGCCATGCCTTCCATGTAGTAGTGCACGGTGCCGTCAGCCTGGTTGACGATGTAGGATGCTGCCTGCTTGACCGACGGGATCATCGCATCGGCGATGCTGATCTGGGCGGCGATACCCGGCGGGTTCTGGCCGGCCTGGATATAGGTGACCGGCGGCTTCTCGCTGCGGTCGAGCTCGGACATTGGAATCAGCGCGACATCCTGGGTACCGAGCGAGCGCACGTAACCGAAGCTGCGGGTAAAGGTGACCTGGTAGGGTTTGCTGCCAACCTTCAGCGTGTGCACCAGTTCGTCGGTCGAGGCGTCGATTGTGCACCAGTTCGTCGGTCGAGGCGTCGATCACGACGACCTCGTCTTCGAACGGATTGACCACCAGGCCCCAGCGACCGTCCTCGGAAAAGCGCATCGGCCCGAGACCGGGTTTGGCCTGGATGCGGCTCCTGACTTCGAGACTGTCGACATCGACCACGCTGACCGTGCCGTCCTTGCCGTCGGCGACGTACAGGGCCTTGCCCAGCGACGAGAGTGCCATCGATATCGGCACCGGCCCGGTTTCGATGTCCTTGATCTTTTCAAGCGACTGCACGTCAATCACGCTGACCGTGCCCGAGTCACGGTTGCTGACGAAGGCATAGCGGTCGTCCTCGGTGAACGCAATCTCGTGGTGGCCCTTACCCGTTTCGATAAAGGCCAGCTTTTTGTGCTCGTTCGTATCGATCACCGTCACGCCGCTATTGTAGGATTCGAGCGTGTTGTTGCCGATCCACAGGTAGCGTTCGTCGTTCTGTAGCTCGGCCCGGGTCGGCTGGTAGCCGGCATCGATGTTTTGCACGACCTTGAAGGTCTCGGTGTCGATCAGCGCGACCTGGTCGGCCAGCGGCATGGTCACGAAGATATTTTTCTGGTCCGCGGTCTTGACCCAGTCGGCGCCGGGCTGATCGAAATTAATCTGTGCAAACAGGTTGGTGATACCGGTAATACCGACCACGGGATCGATCACCGAGATCGACGCGTCCGCGTTCAACACCAGCAGGAAATGGCTGTTCAGATCGATCATCGGGCGCACGCCGACGATGCCCTGCAGGTAGGTTTTTACCCG
>CAMYML010000368.1 GCA_947259305.1 uncultured Gammaproteobacteria bacterium
CGCTCGGTGTTGAGCGCTTCCACGGTTTCCATGACGAGGCTGATAGCCTCGTCAATTTTTTCTTCCTCGGGTTTAATGTTGTCAGCGGCTTTGGCGCTGCTGGATTTGCTGGCGGCCTTTTTCTTGACCGCGGGCTTGCGCTTGCGCTGCTTGCTGGATGCGTCTTCGCGCGCGAGATCGTCATAGAAGATAAATTCGTCGCAGTTATTCATCAACAGGTCGGAGGTCGAGCTCTTGACGCCAACGCCGATCACGGTCTTGTTGTTTTCGCGGAGTTTGCTGACCAAGGGCGAAAAATCCGAGTCACCGCTGACGATGACGAAGCTGTCGATATGGTGCTTGGTGTAACAGAGATCGAGCGCGTCGACCACCATGCGGATATCGGCCGAGTTTTTTCCCGACTGACGCGTGTGTGGTATCTCGATCAGTTCGAACGCAGCGTCGTGCATCACCGCCTTGAATTCCTGGTAGCGCTGCCAGTCGCAATAGGCCTTTTTGACGACCACGCTGCCCTTCACCAGCAGGCGCTCGAGCACCAGATCGATATCGAATTTTTTGATTCTGGCGTCCCTGACGCCGAGCGCAACGTTCTCAAAATCGCAGAAGATAGCCAGATTCTGATCCTGATTTCCCGATGACATGTGTTCTCCCGGAGCCTTTACTCGATAGAGGGATTAAGATTGCGGCGCTGTGCAGCGCTACGCAGGCGACAGAATAAACGTTTTCAGTCACAAAACATATCGGCTTTCGTGCAATCTGTTCGACAATTCACGCGGCAGTCATATTCAAAGGTAAACACGGCCCGCGGTTATTACGCCCACAACCGCTTTGCACTATCATAGTTGCGAAACAACACGGGTACGTGAAACATGGCTTATCAGAAATCTTTTGCTACGGCGGAATACGAAAATAGAGTGGCGCAGGTCAAGGCGCGTATGTCCGCTGCCGGCTTCGACCTCATCCTCTGCCAGGATCCTGCAAACATGTGTTACCTGAGCGGGTTTGACGGCTGGTCTTTTTACACCCCACAGTGTTTGCTGGTGCATGTCGATGAGCCTGCGCCGATCTGGTTCGGCCGCGCGCAAGATGCGAAGTCCGCGCAGATTACGACTGATTTGCCAATTGCAAATATTGTTTCGTTTTCGGAGCCGCTGGTGCATCACCCGAGTCAGCATCCGTATGATGAACTCTGTGAACTGATCCGAGATCGCGGCTGGGCCGACGCCGCGATCGGGGTTGAACGCGCGCATCGCCGATAACCGCGAACTGGTCAACTGGGTCAGGTTGATCAAGTCCGATGCCGAGGTCGCCTATATGCGGGAAGCCGGTCAAATCTGCAGCCGCACGATGAACCGGGTAATCGAAATGCTGCGGCCCGGAATTCCGCAAAACGAAATCATCGCCGCGGTCTACCAGAGCCAGGTGCTCGGGCTGGAAGGCAAGTTCGGCGACTACACCAGTCTGTGTCCGTTGATCCAGGTAGGCGAGGGCACCAGTACGCCGCATCTCACCTGGAGCGATGAGCCACTGCCGGACAACGAACTGGTGGTGATGGAAATCGGCGCCGCGCGGCGTCACTATCACGCGCCGCTAACCCGCACCATGCACCTGGGTAAACCGCCCGCGGAAATCGTACACCTGGCCGGCGTTATTGTCGAAGGCGTCGATGCGGCGCTGGAAACGGCTCGCCCCGGGGTCAGCTGCGAGGCGGTCGAGGCGGTGTGGCAGCAGGTACTAAACCGCAACGGATATCAAAAAGAGAGCCGGGTCGGCTATTCCATCGGCCTCAATTTTCCGCCCGACTGGGGCGAGCGCACCGCAAGCCTCCGCCCCGGCGATAAAACCGAGTTACAGCCGGGCATGTGTTTTCATTTTCAATCCGGTGTCTGGCTCGAAAATTTCGGCGCCGCCGTGTCCGAACCCTTTGTCGTGACTGAGCAGGGTGGCGAGCGTTTGTGTGACGTCCAGCGAAGTCTCATCACTATCAATTAATCGAAAGCGCTAAAGCGGGACCTGTACCTGTTGAAGCTGACCTGCTTGCGCCAAACTAAAAATCCTCGTGTCGGTGCCGAACGCGGACCGGTTCGATTCCACCCCTAGAAACGATACATTCTGATAAAAAGGATTTCCTTGAAAGCTGACGCTCAGATTTTCAGGCCAGGAGGCAAAAACCGACTGTCAGCTCAACCGGTCGACGCAACACATGCATTAAATCGTTCTGCTGGAGTATCAAAGCCTAATGTC